>NZ_MRCD01000059.1 GCF_001904745.1 Calothrix sp. HK-06 | reverse complement strand
CAGCCAAAATTAATGACATGGAGTACTAGTACTCCATGTCATTAATTTTGGCTGGTTGGCACCGAGCGTAAGGTGGGCCGAAGCCCACCCTACAACCTTCCAAAACTTATGACACGAACCACTAGTAGTCCTTGTCATTAATTTTGGGGTGTTGGATAAACCCTTTTGAGCTTAATTCTAGCGTCCTCTTTCCGGAAACGCCAATTAACACGAACTTGATTTTCATTACGATTCTCTTCCCAGAGAGATACTTCTTCTTTTAGCGTTTTAATATTCGGTATCCTTCGATTTAAACATTGACGCACGAGTACTGACAGTTCGGATTCAACTATATTTAACCAGCTTCCATGCTTTGGTGTATGGTGTATTTCTAATTTTTGTGCGATTCGTCTAGCTTCTTCTGGTTCAAAGACTTCGTATAAGGCGCCTAGGGTATGTGTATTTAAATTATCCATTACCAATTTAATTATATCGGCATCCGGAAAATGGATATCAACTAGCTCTTTCATACAGTAAGCAAAGTCTTTTTTAGTACGACGTTCAGTTACTTTAATATGCCTCCACCCTAGATGTGGCGCCAAAAACGCAAACAAATTACAGGTTCCATTCCTTTCGTATTCATAATCTATTTTTTCAAATTGTGCTGGTTTGTCTTCTGTTTTAGGCTTGGGAGGTATCGGTTCATGAACGTTCTCTATTAACAAGCACAATCTTTCATCAAAACAAACTAATGGGCGCCGCGCGTCTGGTAGTTGAGCATAAACATCTAGTACGTCTTCCATGTTGTATACATATTCTGAACTCAACTGTGGTATGCACCATTGCTCGTGCAGCCAAGGTTTTAAATCGTTTTTTTGTAGTGTGCGACCAACTGTGTTAGTACTTATGCTATCTATAATTTCTAAGCTTACCATTCGGTCAGCCAACATCTTAAGTGTCCAACGCGCTTCCAGAGGGAGCTTTACTGCAAGTTGTCGCGATTAAATATGCTTCTGCATTTTCTGTAACTTTAGGTGGTTTCCCACTACGCGGACGTTCAGATAATGTTTCTAAATTTTCTTCGCAAAACTGTTGACGAGTCCTAGAGACTGTATTTATCGATATATGTAGAGTTTTTGCGATTGCCTCGTCGGTACTACCATCCGAGGCCATCAGCAGCGTGTGCGCACGGCGAATCTCCCTGGCACCAGCCTTTCCTCTTTTCACCAAATCAAGTAGTTGTAATCGTTGCTCATCGCTTAGATTAACAAAGTGTTTTTTATTCATGCACGCTGTTGACCTTATAATATAAGCAAGCGGCGCCGGATCTTTTCGTTGTTTCGCTACAGATTTGGTGATTGTAGATGAAGCTCACACCTGTGCGAGTGGAAATAATAAAAGTACGTCGCAACAGCAACGACATCAATTAATTCAAGATATTGCAGCAAAACTTGATAGAAACCTGGTTTTACTGACTGCGACTCCCCATAGTGGTATTGAAGAAGCGTTTTTATCGTTGTTGGGTTTGTTGAAACCAGAGTTTAGGCAGTTATCATTAGATTCTCTTAATGAAGAACAGCGCAAAACTTTAGCGCAACATTTTATTCAACGGCGCCGAGCGGATGTGAAATTATGGTTAGGGGATGAGACTCCTTTGCCTGAGCGTGAATCAACAGAAGTGGCTTATAAACTCTTGAAAGAGTATAAAAGTTTATTTGAAGACGTTTATAATTTTGCTCGTGGATTGGTAAAATATGCTACCAGTGAGATGAGTTATGCTCAACGTCGGGGTAGATATTGGTCGGCTTTGGCGCTTATTCGTTGCGTTATGTCTTCTCCAGCAGCAGCTATTACTACTTTGAGTAAAAAGCGCAAAGTCGGCGGTGTCGGTTTCCGTCCCGTCGAACTTTGTAAGAAGGGAATTCGAGAGTCGAACATTGGCGAAGATTCCCCGGTTATGGACGAAGATTTGATGAGTTCTTATGTTTATGACCCAGCTGATAAAGAATAAGTTGTAGACGCGGCGCCGACAATAGTAGTAGAACAGGGACAAGAAAGCTACGGTGATAAGGAAAAGCGTAAATTAAAGGAGTTTGTTGAAGCTGCCGAAGGTCTACTGTTTAAGAAAGATTCTAAATTGCAAGCTTGTATTGATACAGTTGAATCTTTACTCAAACATGGTTACAACCCAATTCTCTGGTGTCGTTACATTGCCACAGCGAATTATGTTGCTGAAGCTTTGAAACAAAAATTCGAGAAGAAAAAAGGCGAGGTTCGCGTTATTGCTATTACTGGGGAGCTTTCGGAAGATGAGCGGGAAATTCGTCTGGAAGAATTAAAATCTTATCCGCAACGAATACTAGTTGCCACTGATTGTTTAAGTGAAGGTGTTAACCTGCAATCTCACTTTAATGCAGTCCTAGACTAGGATTTACCCTGGAACCCAAATCGCCTAGAACAGCGTGAAGGTCGTATAGATAGATATGGACAACCCGCAGAAAAGGTCAAAACTTTTTTACTTCTCGGACAAGATAATCCAGTAGACGGCGCCGTGATGGATGTATTGGTACGGAAAGTGGTACAAATTCACAAGACATTAGGGATTACTGTTCCCGTGCCGATGGATAGTACTAAGGTTTCCGAAGCAGTGTTTAAATCTCTGTTCAAAGACCCAATACAGTTATCATTACTTGATTTGCTTGACAATAAAGAATCTGCGGTTGACTTAGTTCATAAAAGTTGGGATAAAGCTGTCGAGAGAGAAAAAATCAGTCGCACTCGATTTGCACAGCGCAGCATTAAACCAGAAGAAGTTCAGCAGGAATTGATTGACTCTGACCAAATTTTAGGTTCACAACAAGATGTGGAAAGATTCGTCAAATCAGCTTGCGGGCGCCTAAATTGTTCTCTCATCGACAAGAAAAAGGGGAAATGGCTGTTACCATCAATTCCAACTTTCCTTCAATCTTCACTGGGAGAAAAACCCTTATTACTCACCTTCGCCCATCCGGCGCCAGAAGGAGTTGAATATATAGGACGTAATCACCCATTAGTAGAAGGATTAGCACGTCACATTCTCGAAGATGCTTTGGTAACCCCATTGCAGCAAGGTGTGGGTATACAGTTACCGACGCAGTGGAAAAACGCACGACACTACTATTGGTTAGATTGCGTCATTTACTCCAAAGCTCGAGACATCAAACACTATTAGCAGAAGAATGCGCTGTGATTGGGTTTACAGGCGCCCCGTCTCAACCAAAATGGTTAGAATCAGAAACAACCAGCGAATTACTCAAAGTAGCGCAACCAGTTAGCGATACTCCCAAAGCCTTAAAACAAGAAGAAATCAGCGAATTACTCGAAGACATCACCCAATTAAATAATGACTTGGAAAAGTTTGCCCTTGAGCGCTCACAAAAACTTTCCCAAAGCCACAAACGAGTTCGCACCATAACAAAAGAAGGAGCAATTCAAGTCAAACCTCAATTACCAATGGATATTTTAGGTATATTTGTCCTCCAACCTGGAAAACGCAAAAGTTAAATTTTATTTTTATTACGCTCGAATGGGCAGGTTAATTGTCAAATCTGTAACTACGTTCATACCTACATGGGATTCAATTCTAAAGTTAGGATTGTCACACCCATTCGGAAAGTAAAAATGTGCCCTATTCATATAGGCGCCTTTATTTAAACAAGTAAGTGGGCAAAAGTTGCGTAAGCCCTAAAAGTATGTTACAACCAAACAAACTTAAGTAATATCACTGTAGTTAATAGTGATGCAGGAGACATTGTAGTTTTCTGCGGCTTTTTGATGCCTTTCTATGCTCCGATGACCGATGCGCTTGATATACAACTTGGTTCTATAGTGCGCTGTCGCTGTCAAACTGGAAACCGAAAACTTTAAATTTAACTTTTATATTAATTACGCGCGGTGAATCATGAGTGTAGTGAGTGCAATAACAGCAATACAAATCGAAGGAAATCTCCTTGCCCCAGATATGGCTTCTCTGTTATCAACAGGTAGTGTCAAAGGGCAACAATCAGAAGATTTTGGGCTAGCAAAAACTGATAAATTAGCCGATGAAATTGCTATTGCCTGGGGTGATGCCAAAGCATACTGGGCAGCATTCCAACGTAAATTAGCACGACTGCAACAAGACGACACTGCTACAACAATTACGCGCGAATGGGCTGTATCATTATTAGAAAGCTTTGGTTACAAGCCAACTCTTACCCGTCAAGCCGAAGAAGTTGATGGATTAACTTATGCTATTTCTCACCGTTCGGAAGCAGGAGAAAACAAGCCACCCATACATATTATTGGCTGTCGTCTCAAATTAGACCAGCGTCCACCAAGCGGTACACCCAGACTATCTGCACATGGTTTAGTACAAGAATATTTGGTTATTTTAAACCATCTGTAAGCAAAACTTGTAAACCAGATTTTCTCTACAAAGAAGATAGAATATCAATTTTCTGCGATGGTTCAGTCCACGATAGCCCTGAGAAGAAAAAGCAGGATAAAATTGAGCGCGATAATCTCAAATACAACACCAGTTATAGGGTTTTAACCCTACAATACAACTCAGATTGGCAGAGTAAATTGAGTGTCTTGTCTTCCTTGTAAGAAAGTGCAGCGGCGCCTATATATTTCATAACACCGAATGTTAAATACTACAATATCAAGCACGACTGAGATTGAAGTACCAAACCTTCTTATTATTGAGAAATTTCTAGACACAGATACGATGTCGGTTGTTTTCCGAACATTATTAGAAACTGTGGAGTGGGATAACAGCATGACGGCGCGCAAAACAGCATCATTTGGAATTCCATACAATTACTCACAAATGAATTACCCAATGGTGCCGATGCATCCAGTACTTGTGCCCATCAGAGAAAAGCTATTAGAACATCTTGGGGTTGGTCTTTGAGCTAGATAAGGTGGCACACTAAAACCAAAAACAGCAAGAACAGCTAAATCTACTATAAAGGCACCTGCATTTAAAAAGAAAGCGTCACCTAAACCAACCGCAGCAACGACTGTATCACTCGAAGTAACACCATCCAACACTACACCAATATTTGTGGCGCCACTGGATAAAATAGTCCTGCCCCAATCACCCCAATCCCGACGCTACTTTAAACCGGAAGCAATGCAGTCCCTCATTAACTCAGTAAATAAAAATGGAGTGCTGCAAAATATTGTTCGGAGAGCAAAATAATACTTGTCCCAAAAAACTGAATCGTAGTGGTTTTGGTAGATAGAGTGCATATTTTCAATAGGTGAATAGCGCATACCCCTTATCTTCCAAACGTCCGGGTCGTGTAACAATCGTTATCTAGTTAACTTGAAAACGCTTATAAATGCAATAAAAAACGGAGCAGCAAGCCATAACCAGAAGCCAGGAAGCAGTTTGTTTAATGCTAATTCAGTCAAAGGGCTACTGCCATTAGGCAATCTAAACCAAAATGCTGATACTGTTCCAGTAAAGCCTAAGATAACTGCTATGGTAGCAGAAATCATTGAAAGCTTATATTGTTGTCGAGCAAACAATATACAGGACATCCAGTAAGTTGGGTTGGCTAACCAACCAATGGCTGGTGGAATCACGCCGAACAACAATCCAAATAACCCAGCAATTGTAAGCTCAATTCCTTTCATATCATATATATTATCTAGATTCCCATAAGCATTAATTTGACCCGGAGGTGCTGCGGATTTTGGAACCCCCTTTGGTAATATATCGAACAACAGACATGGCAAGCTAAGTGCTAAACCGTATAGTACAAGTGACAATCCAATAAAAATAATTCTATTTTTCATTTTGACTTAATGTAATGAAAATGTATACTTTTTAAGTATGAATCGATAATTTCAAATCCAGAAGCCAATATTCTTTATATCACCTTCCCTTTTCTAATTGTCAACTCGACTAATATTTATACAAACTATGATTAGCTATTTACGGATGCGCGTTCAAACTAAGACGACTTAAGCGGCACCAGTTTAATCATTGAACGCCGACGCTACCAACTATTAAATTTAGTCAATTTAAATAGCTTTCCAAATTTAGCTGTAATCAAAGGCGCCAATGCTAATACCAATAGCCCTATAGGTAGTAAACCACCACGCAGGAAGTAATCCAGCAACGGCGCCTCCTAGTCTTGCCAACATTTGTCCTCCACCTGCTGTTATAACCGCTCCGGCAATGGCACCTGCACTACTCGCTGCAATTAGGTCTACGTTATATACTCGTGCTACGGCTGACTACGGCAAATTGCATTGCTGTTAAACTTCCATTAAATGCTACTGCTCCTGCAAACGGGATGCTGCCCGCAATTCCACACGCGGCTTTGTGAGAAATGTGGGTTCAAACTGCTAGAATTGTGTTGCTATTTTCTAAAGTCTTGTGAGAAATCCGGGTGACGCTCTTGTAAAGGCTTAAAGTCTAAACATAATTTATGAAATATTAAGAATTATTACTAATTTGATACAAGTCTAAATACAAGTTAAGATTATTTCATTAAAACGGGGTTAGCAGCAATAAAGACCTTGAATATAAAGCTCTTTGATACTTCTACGGTTTTTTAACAGTGGAAGTGTCAACAACTTTTAAATTCTGCACTTGTATAAAATAATCTAACAATTTGCAAATTGGAAATGACTCTACGCTATTTAAAAAAATCCATCAAAATCAAAAATTATTGTACTGGTAGATTTAGAGAGCTACTGGACAAATGTTTTGTACATGTAATTGTGGAACCACATTGTCCAGAACGAAGATTCATGGCGGCAATATTTTACCCAGACTCGATAGAAAATGAACTTAAAAGCTACGAAGCATTAATTGAGGAATTAAGCTATGAGCTAGATGTCTGGCTCGTGCTAGTAAGAGCTAAGGATGTTATTGAAAGTAAAAAGTGTTTAGCTAATTCAACCGATAGTCTTGAGGAAAAAATAATTTACCTTGAGCTTCAAAGAGTCATATCCTAAAAAAGTAGACTTGCAGGTGCCTATTCTTCGTAGGGCAGCATAATTTTGCTATGGCGCCCTATATAAAAGTAATCGCAGTTCAAATCAATAAATTTAAGTTATTAAATATCTACTAACTGAAATTGCTTTGCTGGTATGAGTTTGAGCGATTTTAATCGGTTATCCGTGCGCGATTTATGAAAACGTGGTGCCTGCGAACCTAATTGCTTAAACCAAAAGAACATCGGCAGTAAAAGGCACCATAGTCAGCAGGGTCAAGCTTCTATGTAACAATATAATCAAAAGGAGGCACTTGCATGTTTTATTTGTACAATTTGTCCTCACTTTCTTGGATTTAAGTTGCTTTAGATATAATCGGACGTTATGACAGTATCCAATTTTAGAGTCCGTCTCATGAACAGGTCAGAAGTAGATTTGGCGATTGCTTGGGCAGCTTTGGAAGGCTGGAACCCAGGTAATTGTGATGCCGAGTGTTTTTACCAGATCGACAAACAAGGTTTTTTTATTGGCGAATTGAACGGCGAGCCTATAGGTTGCATTTCCGCTGTTGCCTATGATGATAATTTTGGCTGTATTGGTTTTTATATCGTCAAACCAGAATATCGTGGACACGGGTATGGTATGCAACTTTGGACTTCGGCAGTCTCATATTTAGGAGCAAAACGAAATATCGGTTTAGATGGTGTAATCGCTCAACAGAAAAACTACAAAAAATCAGGTTTCCAAATTGCTTATAATCATATCCGTTATGAAGGCAAAAGTAATGGCACTTTGTCTCCAGATATTGTGGAACTCAGTACTGTGCCGTTGCGCGCGTTAGTTGCTTATGACCAACCATTTTTTCCAGCAGAGCGCTCAAACTTCCTGCAATCTTGGATTGCGCCCCCGCATCGTATTGCTTTAGGAATCAAGAGCAACGATGCTCTTGTTGGCTATGGAGTCATCCGGCAGAGCCATACTGGTTTTCGGGTTGGACCGCTATTTGCCGATTCAGAACAGATTGCCGAAAAAATTTTGCTCGCTTTGTTTGCCAAAAGTCAAGATGCTTCTGTGTTTATGGATATACCCGATGCAAATCCAATTGCAATCACTTTGGCTCAACGGTATGGAATGGAGCCAGTATCGGAATGTGCAATAATGTATACTAAAGGCGCCCCTAACTTACCCATTAACCGTATATTTGCTGTAACCACGGTCGAAGTTGGCTAATATAATTTGAAACAATTTACTATTTATCAAATTCTTCTCTAACGTAATTTCTCAAATACCATAGTGACTCGGCAAACTCTTCAGCTTTTTTAGCCCCTAATTCAATAAATAACGGCCAACTTTTGAAGCAAATTCCTTGTAGAGACGCGTTCACGTAGTGTCCCGCAGGGAATAATCGCGTCTCTACGTAATGTGGTAATTATGGGTAATCAACCGGATATGATATCATCAGGCGTTAAACCAATTGTAATGCTTTCGTCACCCTCAGCGATGCCGTCATCAATGATGGTTGATACTAGTGTGGCTGTTGTTGATACTTCTTTTAGAGTTACTGCTACTTTATTAACCAAGCCATTTTCTACTAATGCTTTAACTTCTGTAATATTTGTACTGCCGCTACCCCAAGTGTTTTTTATTACAAGTGAGAAATCCGGGTTAAACCGCAACTAATACCTGCACTCTGCTATGGTAAAATTATATTGTCTTAATTATTTATTTATATGAACATACAATTACAGCCTATATCAGAAAGAATGGGACAACAGATTGATAATAGTAGTTGTGCCAGTATTTTAGAATTAGATTTACTACAAATTGTTAATCTTTTTAAAAATTATGGTGTTTTACTATTTAGAGGATTTGAAGCAGATGTTGATATTTTTAAAAAATTTAGCAATTCATTAAGTTCTGATTTCATGGATTATGCTGGGGGAGCTTTTGTGAGACGAGTTATTAATGAAGATAAAACTCTCTTAAGCGTAAACGATTATCAATTTGAAATTAAATTACATGGAGAAATGTATTATCAGAAAAATATCCCTCTTCTACTATGGTTTTTCTGCGCTAATCCAGCAGTAAAAGATGGACAAACTACAATATGTGATGGCAGAGAATTTTATCATGAAATTAGTAGCTCAACCAAAGAGTTATTTCAACAAAAAAAAATAAAATTTACTGCTCATATGCCAAAAGAAGTTTGGCATCAAAAATACAAGACTAGTGATTTAAAAAAATTAGAAGAAATCTGTATTACCAATAATACACATCTAAAGATATATGAAGATTGTTCTATTTTACTGGAATATATTTGCCCCGCTATCATTACGAGTAGATGTGGAAAACATCAAGTCTTTATTAATAGTTTATTACCAGCCAAGCAGTTAAACCCAAACAATATTAAGTTTGAGGATGGTTCAGAAATTTCTGATAATATTATGTCTGAGCTTAATGAAATTGCTGAACGAATCACTACAGAAATTAGCTGGCAAAAAGGAGATATTTTAATGATTGACAATACAAGAATACTTCATGGTAGGAGAAATTTTTCTGATGACAAAAGAGATATTTATATAAGGCTATGTGCCCCTGCTTTTCCATTTTAATGCAATCTTCGGTTTTTTAGTACGTTAAAACGTACTTCCGCTATTAGCATTGGATTTCAATCGAATGGCACTATGAAAAGGCAGAAGGCAGATGAGTTAAGGCAGAAGCAAGAATTAAATAATGTATTTATAGATAGTTTGGTTTACCAAACACTATTATTAGCCACAAAGTTGGATGTTTAGCAAAAAGTTTTATATCATCACTGTATAAAAATAAGCTAAATTTAATTCCACTCAATCATCGTGTAAATACGTAAGCAAGGTGCCAGTGTTGGTAGAGCAGTTGGTGTCCCCTGAAGCTGCTGCACCGTCATTGAAGAAGTTTTTTAACTATTATAGGTGCCTATTGGTGCCCATATATAGATAGATACACCTCCCATTCTCAGTTCAGGAGCGCCAGAACTTAAATATCTAGATAGTTATAAACGACAGGTAAATCAACCTACAGATGCTTTTGATACTCTTCCTCGGCGCCAAGACTTATCTTAATTCAATATAGGTAATTCTTTATCTTAGGTTAATTGAGCGCTTTGAAACTGGCGCCAACTTTTATAGATATTCAAATATCTAGGTACTTAAATTGCAGGCGCCTGCACATCTATTATTCTCGTTTATATTTGAGTCTTGAAACTGCGGCGGAAGCAGCTATTGCTAATATGCCCCCTATAAAACTTGGTTCGGGAAGCCTTTTTACTAAGATCAGGTTGCCAGTGGTAATAATGATGTTATTTACCGCCGTTAGACATCGAGTTGCTAAGATTTCCAGAAATATCACTACGATTAGTAGTAATTGAATCAGTGGGGATAGTTCCATTCAGAACAACTTTACTGTTATCAATCGTTATTGTTCCTGTACTTTGAGCTTTGACACCACTGTTAAGACCTATCCACGCTCTACTAGTTACAACAAAAGCTGTTAACCAAATGTTAAAGACCCAATTGAAATTAATCATCTGTTTAAGACCTGTAATATTTAATTAGCTGTATAAAATTATTAGCATCAATCGTAATATTACTTATATGGCACCAATCATTAATATATAATCACGTGTTGATGTATGTGATTACAGATGCTGATAGCTTTTAACTTTTTGCTTTAAAGTATATAAGTACTAAAAAGCAACGCCGACATTCAAGGATATAGTACTAAGTACTAAATTAAAATACCTAAAATTATGGGTTGAGTGGAACTAGTGCATACTCTTACAGGTAAGATTAGGAAAGCAGTTTAATTTTTCAAATATATTTAGGCGCCACTTGTATTATCGTAAGCCCCAGTCAACAAATTTTAATAAATTATGTCTATCCGTCATCTTGTTGAACCTGAAGTTAAAAACCTAGGTGGATTTACTGCTCGTCGCAGCCTACCTTCAAAAGGAAACCAAATGATTGGACCATTTATCTTTTTCGATCATCTTGGTCCTGCTGTTTTACCACCTGGTAAAGGTGTAGATGTAAGACCCCATCCTCACATTAACCTCGCAACGGTTACTTATTTGTTTGAAGGTGCATTGATGCACCGTGATAGTTTGGGTACTGTACAAGAAATTCATCCTGGTGCCGTAAACTGGATGACCGCAGGAAGTGGCATTGTTCATTCTGAGCGTTCGCCAGATCGCGAGCGCGCCAATAAATCCGCAATCCACGGCATCCAGACATGGGTGGTCTTGCCGAGCGAGCATGAAGAAACAGACCCTTGGTTTCGTCACTATCCTGCTGAGGCTTTGCCAACTTGGGAGAGTAACGGCGCCTTTATTAAACTGATTGCAGGACAAGCATCCGGGTACACATCACCGGTTCAAGTTTTTTCTCCAATGGTTTATCTAGATGTTGTCTTGACACCTAATACGAGCTTTACTGTACCTAATGATTACCCTGAAGTGGCAGTTTACAGCGTTACCGAAGGATTGAGTCTCAATGATAAACATGTCGAACAACATCGACTTGCTATACTACAGCCAAATAGCCAACTAACTATCTCGGCAACTACTGATGCCCGGTGTATAGTAATTGGTGGTGAACCGTTGGGTACTCGGTACAAATGGTGGAATTTTGTTTCTAGCCGAATTGAACGCATAGAAGAAGCAAAAGCTGATTGGCACGAAAATAATTTCCCTACTGTGCCAGATGAAACGGAGTTTATTCCTTTGCCGAAGATTGTAACAGAAGCAAATCCCTTTTCGTAATAAACATCCCGTTATCAAAACTGAAACATAAAGGCGCTTGTGATTAAATCAATTGTCTTGAAATTCTTAATTTTGATGTTTGTAGACACCTATTACTATATATTATTCAGTGATAAATATTGAGGTGGCCACTTGTTCCAAACTAAACATACGGAGATATTCTTCTATTGAAATCGCGATTCTGAAAAACCCCTTTATGGTTTGAAGATTGAAGAATAATTTAACAAACCTTATAATTCTCATTTAACCATTAACAGCTACTCACTATACAATTATCCCTTCGGTGCGCCAAGGCGCATCCATCGCTACGCTCGGAGATAATTGTTTCGTTCGCCCTGCGGGGCTAACAGGCGCCGAATGCCTATACTACAGTGTCCCAAAACTAATGACACAGTTTAAAACTACAATTCTTTTGCTTCACAATATTGATGGACAGAAAGCCGAATTCTCTCATTTGCGCCGTACTGACACTCATCAGTTATCCAGTCTGGCAAGGTTGTAAGTTTTATCAAACACTCAACAATGTGTTGACGACATGTAAAACATGAAATTTGCTCATATAATGTTACCAGTAAATCTTGAGCTTCTTGTGTTAGACTTTGCTTAAAAACATCAATTAAACTACAAATCAGTTAGGCTTTGAGAGAATTAACACTATATTGTAGATAATACTTACTCTAAAAAGGATAAAGGGTTACTCATATTTTCAGCAAAACCAAGAATACCACGGTCGCAATATGTATCCATTCAGGTGGGAGGAAGATTTTTGATGTTACTGGTCATTAATATCTTAATTCAACAAGGCAACCGACTGCTTGAGAAATGGCGCCAACCGTGCCATCATTACTTCCCCCTTTGGCTCTAACCTTACATCATGCTGTCATTGCCTCTTTTGCTTACGATGACACCAGTTATTTTACTCCATAACATTCAAAGCGCGTAGCAAGTATGTATGCTAAGAAAATATCATGAAAGGCACCTGTAATATTAGGATATATGTTACGGGTGCCATTCCAAGTACAAAAGTACACATGTAAGTTTAACGTAAAATCAGTCTGGCTGAATCACGTCTTGCATTCCAAACACAAATCACAACATTACGCCCGTACCGATTACCTCTTCTGTAATCTCTATTGTTTCTGTAATCTCTATCATTTCTGTAATCTCTGTCATTTCTGTAATCTCTATCATTTCTGTAATCTCTATCATTTCTGTAATCTCTGTCATTTCTGTAATCTCTGTCATTTCTGTAATCTCTGTCATAATTATTCCGAATACGATAGACATAAGTATAATTAACAACTCGTCCATCACGGTAAACAGGTTCACCACTTTGCCTACTAACTACTGAATAACCATTGTCTCTGACAATTGAATCACAAGCAATTTCGCCATTTGCCGCCATTGCAGGAAATTGAGGTATTACGCCTAAACTTATGACAGCAGTAGTCAATAAAATTTTTGCACATTTCATAGCTTTATCAACCTACTTTTATTCAAAAGGCTTTAATTAAAACTTAAATCTAGTTCCATTTTAAAAGCTACACTTGTAGTATGCATGAATCGAAAGTCTGATTTAATAAGAAACAATACTTTAAAGTGAGATTAGATTATTACTCTCAATTAATTAGCTTCATTCTCAATAAACGGATAATTTTTGCGCGTTATCAACTTGGTTCGAGACGCCTCCTCTACACAAGCAGCTACCTGGCATCTTAGCAGATTGCAAAGTCTTAAGTACAAATAAACTATTTTTTAAGTGGTGCCGTACCAATTAACGCGGGTATGAAACGTCACCTACCTCAACTATTGGAGAGAAATTGCTCTCTTGTGGGCGCCACTCAATAAAAAGAAGTTACGATTATAGGTTAATATATAAAAATTTTTATGATTATCTTGCTTAATGGTTCATTTGGAGTTGGCAAAACAACTGTAGCAAGAATCTTACATAATTATCTTCCAGGAAGCACGATATATAATCCTGAATGGGTAGGATCATTTTTGATGCGCGCTCCCAAATGGATTAAGTTCAAAAGAACGGGAGCGAACGACTTTCAACATATAGAACTGTGGAGGAAGTCTACAATTACAGGAATCCGTCTATACCATTGGTTTACCGCTGGTACAGTAATAGTCCCAATGACATTTAGTAACCGTGATTATTTTGATGAAGTTGTTACGGGAATTAAAAGCTTTGAGCTTGAACTTAGAATATTTTGTTTAAAGGCAAGCCTCGATACTATTAAAACACGCCTTACACAACGGGGTACTCAAATTCAGGGTAAGGAGTCTGAGTGGATTGCTCGACGGATTGTAGAATGTTCAAATGCCTATCTAGACAATTCTTTTGGTGAACCAATTGATACAGAATACCGTTCTGCCAAAGATGTTGCAGACCACATTGCCACTCTTATTACACTAAAACAATAAAATATTTTAAGAAGACGCTTATAATAACATCACAGATTCAATACGTTTAGTTTTTAAATATAAAAAGTATTCGGCACTACGAATTAAGAAGTGAGTGAGTGCTTTCAAGTTTTTAAACACCTCAAACTCCAAGTGAGGTAATAATACAATCTTTTAGTACGTATATTGCATTAAGTTAGAACTCTATCAATATGGACACCAACAGAAGTAAGTAGCAAAAGCTGAGGGGCTACTTAGGTAAAACCAAGCTTAATTTCATGCTTTTTTAGTATTAACACTGAAGTCATATTCCTTTCATATTTGTTATTTTAGTTAGTATCTTATACATCATAGCTACACAAGATTCATAAATTATAGTCTATAGTGGCAGAGTTTAGATTAGTACATTTCGTTGTTCATGTATTTTCTAATCTCTATTCTCTTTAATTTAATTTTTAGATATCAAATTAAAAATATGAAAACAATTAGCGCTGTAAAGTACAAAACTTTTTTGATTGAAACTGAATGTGATATCATGTCCGGCGGCATAACCGTAATAAAATTACCGTAGAGACGTTACATGTAACGTCTCTACATTATGGGTAATCAACCGGACATGATATGAAGTACATTTAAATAATATTTTTTGGCAATGTAATATATTTTTTACTAATTTTAATGGATATAGAATGAAATTATTCTCTAGTTATAGCAGTAAAAAAAATATGCTTTATATGAAGCTGTATTTGAATTAGCAAAAGAAGAAATAAATGATTTTTTAAAACAAGACTCAACACTTGAATTTTAAAGCTATTACTCCATTTTTGAATATAATTAACGCTACCTATCTAATTATTTATAAACTCTCCCAGTACAAAATATTTAATATGAATATAAGGATGGGCAACTCGCCCTGCGTGGCATAGTTGTAAAAAATTCTTCCTCCAGATACATGTACCGCGTCAGTTACTTGTTTCCATCCTCCAACTTGAGCTTGGTTATAAATTCCAGGTGTATTTGGGTAGCCAATACCATTAGGAGCAGCTTGGGTTGCTTCGCTGTGCATATTATGTAGCATTGGTTGCGTTTATTTGCAATACTTATGACGTTGATTTCAATCCAAGTTGAACTTGCACAGGCGTTCACTGATTGCCATTTTTATGGGGATGATCGTTCAATAGCCTCTTTAAATCTCTGAGCTATCTACTATTATGATTTCTTTTTGAGTCTTTTACTAAGACTATAAAGAAGGCGTTCATACCCTCAACGTCAGAAAGAAAGGTCTCGATCTCGACGATCTTGCTGTCCTTGAGCCGACAGACCGTAGCCAGATACTCATCAAGGACTCGATCGCCCTGTTGAGCAGTATTATGTAAAGACAGAGCTACGTTGTCTCGGCTGACGAGAATGTGCAGTAACTCGAAGTTTAGCCCATAGCTTGCAATTTTTCGCGCACGCTCGACTACAGCATCAGCTCCTAGGGCAGTTCCTGAGATCGCATTGTTACCTGGGAGCGTCCAGTGTGCATCCTCAGTGAGGAGGGCACGTATCGCGCCCCAATCTTGCGTGACGAGCCCTGCGTGGAAGCGACGAGCGATATCGAGTTGGGCGTGGTGATTGGTCACTCTTGAGATGTCTCTTTGAGATAGTGGATTTATTGTCATGATTGTTATTTTCCTGTTAAATTTTTACCAGACAGATTGTGTACGTTCAAGAACCTTTATTCCCAGGCAATGTTAGGGACTGCTCCCTGCTAGTTTGCGATTGCTGAAGGTATTTGCTGTGAGACGCAACCTCCTGTGGCTTTAATTAAATCGGCTGCTTTTTCGCCAATCATAATGGTAGGTGCATTTGTATTTCCCGTGGTGATCGTTGGCATGATAGATGCATCAACGACACGCAATCCCTCAACCCCATATACCCGTAGTTCAGGGTCTACAACTGCCATTGGGTCAGTGCCCATTTTGCAGGTGCCGACAGGATGATACACCGTACTGCAAGCTTCTCGGACATAAGCTTCAAGGGCTTCATCGCTCTGCTTATCGGCGCCAGGGGCAAGTTCCTCACCACGAAACTCATTAAAAACGCTTGTATGGAACAATTGGCGCATTAATTTAATACCGACAACGAGCTTCTGCACATCGGCTTCACTTTGTAGATAGTTCATCCGAATTATCGGTGCGTTTTTGGGGTCGGGTGAACGCAAACTGACACTCCCAATGTTTTGGGGATGGGTCAAACAGACTAGACTTGTGAACCCTGAACCAGAGTGGTCATAGCCAGGGGGTGCAAACACAATAGGACCGAAGAGAAACTGTAAATCTGGCGCCGCATCCAGATTATCCTGAGTATGCAAAAACAAGCCAGCTTCAGCGATACTACTGGTGCTTGCAGTGTGTAAATCCTGAGTTGCCTTATGTACCACGGGCACGATAGGGTGGTCTTGGAGGTTTTGACCGACACCTGGCAGATCAACGACGACCGGAATGCCCAATCCTTGGACGTGTTCTGGATTACCAATACCGGAAAGCATCAGCAGTTTGGGCGAATCGAACGCGCCAGCGCTTAAAATTACTTCGTAGTTGACTCTAACCTGGTGCAGCGTGCCCTCGTGTAGATATTCGACCCCAATAGTACGTGTGCCCTCGAACAACAAGCGAGTCACCAAAGCTCTTGTCGTTATGGTCAAATTGGGACGCTGAAGAATAGGCACGAGAAAGGCAGTCGCAGTACTATGCCGCTTACCCTCCTTGATCGTCAATTGATAGAGTCCCGCCCCTTCCTGCTGCATTCCATTCACATCGGGATTGTGGGCATATCCCAGTGCCACAGCTGCTTCGACAAAGCGTTGGGACACCACAGCAGGAGAAATGAGATCGGTAACGCTTAACTCTCCATCCATCCCATGAAATTCGGAGGCGCCTCGCTGCTGGTGCTCCGATTTCTTGAAATAGGGCAATACATGCTGGTAACTCCAACCGGGATTTCCCAATGACTCCCAGTGGTCATAATCTTGATAATTGCCCCGCATATAAATCATGAAATTAATCGAACTGCTGCCACCCAGGACTTTGCCACGGGGACAAAAAATTTTACGGTTATTTAAGTAGGGTTCTGGTTCAGAGAAATAGCTCCAGTCCACGTCGGAACCTAGTAGGCTGAGGCATTCCGCTGGGATTTGAATCTCCGGTTTCGTATCCGGGTTGCCCGCTTCGAGTAATAACACAGTTGTATTACTGTCTTCTGTCAGACGGTTAGCAACCACGCAGCCTGCGGAACCTGCACCAATTACAATGTAGTCATAATGAGTCATAAAATTCTCTTTATTTGTTGTTTGAAGCTAGTTAGATACCAATACAGATCATCTCTCGGCGTTCGGTTCCAACGACTTGTTCGACCGCGCTCAACAAACTTCATCATTGCGTAACCAATAGTTTAGGTTTTGATTTCAGCAGTGTGGACGAGGCTGCAAGTAGTGATTTTACTTCTTTGCGTTTTTGTTAATTTACTGTGAGAGATCACATTATTGCTACTCAGATGGTGGAGGGATGATCTCAATACCATACTTAGGGGCAGTAATCAAAATCTTGTTCAGGTCTTCAGAACTCAACGATGCTCCAGGGGTAATCTGCCCATTCACTGCCTTTCCAACTTCGGCAATAAATTTCTCAAAGCCAGCAGGAGTAACCCAAACCAGTATTTTAGCGGGTGTAGCAGTCGTATTCGTAAATCGGTGAAGCTGACCTTTAGGTGAATGAAGGAAAGTTCCAGCCGTTGCAACTAAAATACGATCATCAAGCTGGAATTCTATCTCTCCGTCTTGAATATAGAATGATTCATTTTCTCGGCTGTGCCGATGCGGAGGCGTACCGCCTTGAGGTGCAACAATTATCTCACAAAGCGCATAGGCTTCCCCCGTCTCTTCACCAATTGCTTTGAAGGTATAAAGGTCTTGACCAAAGTAGTAAGAACGACCTTGACCCGGTTGAACAAAAAGTCCACTTTGATGAATTGTCATTGCAACTACGCTCCTTTTTAGTTGATTAAATGCTGTTCATGTTGAGACGTAAATGACTAACCAAATCGAGATAGATGAAATTGCTATCTCTTTACACCTTCGCAAACAGGATGTTTAACCCTTCAGTCATAGTGGGATGAGTTAAAATAGCATCACGCAAAACGGTGTAGGGCATCTGAGATTGCATCACCATCTGTACCGTCGAAATCACCTCACCTGCTGTATGGCACAAGAGTGAACACCCGATAATTCGACCTGTCTCGGTATCCACGATCGCCTTCAGCAGTCCATCGGTTTGACCCAGTGTTTTTGCTCGCGGAACGGCTGAGGCATCCAGCTTTGCCACCCGGATAGCATAGCCCTGCCGCTGGGCTTCGGTTTCGGTCAGCCCCACATGAGCCAGTTCTGGATCAATGTAAAGGCAGGAGGGAACCAGGCGATCGCGGGTGCTGCGGTTTCCCCCGTCAATTAAATTGGCTTTGACAATGCGATAATCGTCAAGCGCCACATGGGTATATTGCGGACCGCCATTAATATCGCCTAACGCCCAAATCCCCGGTATGTTAGTCTCTAGACGATCGTTGACTTGAATAAATCCACGTTCATCAGTTGCCACCCCAGTAGCGGCTAGATTTAAGCTATCAGTAGTAGGCGCCCGACCGACGGCAACGAGCAAATGCGAACCTTGAAGGTTAATTTCACGATCAGCAACCTGGATATGAAGGATAGTTTGATTGCCAGAGCGCTCGACCCTTAATACCTTCGCTTTCAGCAAAAATTCAATACCGTCTCGTTCTAGCAAGGTTTGAACTGCAATGGCAATATCTGGGTCTTGCTGCGACAGGATTTGCTCACTTTGTCCAATGACCGTGACGCGAGCGCCAAAGCGACGGAACATCTGGGCAAACTCCAACCCGATGTAACCACTGCCTAGAACGATCAGGTGTTCGGGTAAGTTTTCTAGCTCCATGATCGACTCACTCGTCAAAAACCCGGATTCTGTAAGACCGGGCACGGGTGGAATCAAGGGTCGCGTGCCTGTATTGATAAACAATCGCTCTGCAGTGAGTAATCGAGTTTTACCCTCAGCCGTTATCACTTCGATCGTTTTGGAAGCAACAAACTGTCCTGTGCCAATGATCAGTTTGTTACCGAGAGCAGTTTCTAGATTGTGCAAATTCATTGCACGCGCAGATTGCACAACCGATCGTTTGCGTCGGATCACCTCTACTAAATCAACGGTGGGTACATTGACTTTAACCCCATAAAGGGTACTGTTTCGCACGGTATTTGCAACATTGGCACTTGCTACCATCGTTTTGGTAGGAATGCAGGCGACATTGATGCACCCACCACCAATCATCGTTAAGCTGCGTTCAACCAGTGCGGTTTTCCGTCCGTCCGCAACCAATGCAGGCGCCAGCGTTTTACCTGCTTTACCACCACCTATAATAATGTCGTCATAGTATTCAGGGTTCATTTACATCTCCTTTGCGTTTGACGTTACGCCATGACTGACACAAAGCTTTTTCAGGATATTGCGAACATGGGTTTTGATGGTGCCCTCAATGATGTAAAACTTCTCGACAATTATAGAATTTCTATACAAATCAATGAAGACCACCTGTGATGTACAGCGTTTCGCCAGTGATCCATGCTGAATCGGAGGACGCGAAGAAGACAGCGGCAGGTGCGATGTCCTGCACTTGCCCGATGCGACCAAGCGGGGTTTGCGCTTCAATCTGTTTGCGGAAATCGCTCTCTATAACTCCCGCTGCGTGCAGCCCATCCGTTTCCACCATACCAGGATTGATGGAGTTGACACGGATGTTGCGTGGGCCTAGCTCTTTGGCGAGCGACTTTGTTACGGCATCGACAGCTGCTTTGGTGGCGTTATAGACCGTGCCGGTTGCGGGTGCGGCGGTACTGGCGATCGAGCTAATGTTAATAATGCTGCCGCCCGCCGAGTCAAAGTACTTTGCTGCTTGTTGGGAAGTGAGGATTAATCCCAGCACATTGAGATCGAACTGTTTGTGGAAGTGTTCTTCCGTGATGTCTTCGAGCGGCAGATACTCATAAATTCCGGCATTATTGACCAAGATGTCGAGCCTGCCAAATGCCTGCTCCGTCTTGATAAAAAGACGTTCGACCTCTGCTTTTTTGGTAACATTTGCCTGTACTACGATCCCTTTCCCACCTGCGCTGGTAATTTCATCAACCACGCGATCGGCTCCTTCTTTGCTAGAGGCATAGTTGACGACTACTGCTGCACCTTCGGCTGCCAAATGTTTGGCGATCGAGGCGCCAATTCCTTTAGATGCCCCCGTCACGACTGCAATTTTTCCGTCTAGTTTTTTCATGATCAATAAGTCCTGTGATTGTTGAGGTTGAAAGAGATGTTTGTAACAGTTTAGGCTGAAATTATTTATATCGAATTGCTTATATTCCGGTACATAGCCTAACGACGGCTCTGCTGCTGGAAGTAGTCGCGCCAACTTTTGGGTAAAGCTTCAAGTTGAGCAGCGCGGTGAAGTAACTCTGGATTGTCCTGCTCACGAACATAAAGTTGAGTGATATCGGCAACAGTGATATTATTATTATTCCGGCTCACCAGTTCTAGAATATCTCCGACTTCGACTTCGCCCTCTTGCAAAACACGGAAGTAAAATCCTGTTCGACGACTCGCGAGAAATCGTTTAACCATATCAGGTCGTCCAAACCGAATTTCAAGTTTGTAGCAGGGCAGGCGAGGTTGTGTCACCATTAACGTTACAGCACCGATACGGAAGCGATCACCAATGTTCACTTCGTCTTCTCTCAGCCCAATGGTAGTGAAATTTTCACCAAAGGTACCTGGCGCCAGTTCTGTGTCAGGCAATTCACCTCGCCAATAATCGTAATGCTCGAACGGGTATACATAGACAGCTTTGTCTAGCCCTCCATGAACGGTTAGATCAGCCTGTCCATCACCGTCTAAATTAAGCGATCGCAGCATAACACGCTTGCTGACTGGCTCTTTGAAAATTCCAGTTTTAACTGTTTTCCCTTTCCAGGTTACTTCACGTGGAAGCCCTACGTTGACGGAGATGAGTTGCATTTTCATATCCAAAGTTTTTGGTAATGATGAAATGGCGAATAAAACTTTTATATCCAGGATGAGGTAGCTTAACGGCTCAAATAATGTTTGCATACAATGCTGTACTTAGGGCAAGGTTCCGGGCGAACCCAAAATTTCGTCGCCGATCTCGGTGGAAATGCGTTCAGCTAGCTCCATGTCCGGTGCTTCTTTCTCATCCAGTGTACCCACTGCTGCAATCAGCCGAGCAAAACCGCTGGGCGCAGCAACGACTAACCCGCGAGCTGGCTGATCGCTGAGTGCGGCGACCACGTGAGGTGTGCCAAGAGGAATCAGGAAGCTTTCACCAGCATTCAGCACAACCTTGTCCTCACCCGCCCAGACCGTGAACTCCCCAGACAGCACATAAAGTTGTTCGGAATAGCGTGTGTGGCGATGGAGGGGTGTTTGTGTGCCGGGAGGGAAGTAGCCTTCGATCAAATCATACTGACCTCCGGTCGTGGTGTGATCGGCAACGATGGTGAGGCGAGAACCAAAAAACCATAGAGATTGTGTCATAAGATTGTTCCTGTTAGTTAATTGCTTACGTAATAAGCAGTAATTTTGGTTGTATAGTTAATAACTAGAAAACTGAATGGTTTGCAGTGACAATAGCTGCTATCAACTGCTCAATTTTCCAACGACCGCTATATCGAATTCCATTAATAAACAATGCTGGGGTAGCTGCTACTCCACTTTGTAATCCACTTTCAATATCTTTATTGATGCGATTGATGTGTAATTTTTTACAAATATCTTGCAGAAATTGAGAGATATCGAGTCCTAAATTATTAGCATACTCCGCAAGGTAGGCGTTTCCCAACTGTTGTTGATGGCTGAACAAATGTCATGCATTTGCCAAAACTGACCTTGGGTGGCAGCCGAAAAAGCCGCAGAGGCTGCATGTTGACCATGAGAATGAATCTGTATTTGTGGAAAATGACGGAAGATGAAACACAAATAATCCTCCCCAAAAGAAACACTAAGCTGTCGCCGAATGACTTTAATCAGCCTGTAAACGTCTGCGCTCTAAGAACATTGATAGTCTCCATACATTACCAGCACGACGGCAGTACTCAGCACACCTTGTGTGTAATTTTGTATTAAAGGTGGGACGAATAACGAACTGGGGTTACGGTTATAGTTCACTAATACCTCCAAGGGAAAGTAGGCTTATCGCCAGCGATTGCCGTACACCCTTCTTTCTGCAATCTGTGTAAAGCAAACTCAAAGAAAGCAAGCGGCATTGCTATCCGTGTTTGCATGAATTTAATATATCTAATTGACTCTAAAAAGTCGTCCACTTTAAGTTGAAACTTTTACACAACAAAGTGATTGATAAATCAGCCCACCTCAAAATCGAAGGAACGCTCCAACTAAAGTTGGAAATGTCACTAAGGCTTGCTCACAAACTAACAATCCCTCGTTTAAAGGCAACAATCACGGCTTGAGTGCGATCGTTAACTCCCAATTTACTTAAAATTCAATTAACGTGAGATTTGACGCTGCTTTCAGCGATAATTAAGGCAGTAGCAATATCTAAATTACTCATCCCCTGCGCCATTAAATGCAACACCTCTAGTTCTCGCTCACTTAGTTCTGGATTACTCATTCGCTGTACCAGCTTTGCTCCAACTTCTGGTGGAATAATCTAATCAGTTAGAAATTTCTCTACTCATAAATCAACTTGCACAGAACAAAACTGTTGTAGGAGTTAGACATCGTTAACTCGTATCTCCAGGGCAAACGCATCTAATACCAATTTAATATGAAGCTGCAATAAATTAGATCACCCAGCCCCCATATATGTTTCAATTACAACTGACCCGAGAGATTTAAACAGTCTCTGGGTCAGTTTTTTGGCATCGGTGAATAGATGTTTGATTAAACTAAGTAGAGGTTAAGCCAAGGGAACATTGCGTAGGCAAGTTTTTATAGAATGACTAATGTTAATGTTAACTTTTATGATTTTTAAATTTGTCTTCAAAAAGAAATAGATTTATATTACATCAATTTGTGATTATAAATAAAAATTCAGCTATAGCAATCCTAAGTGATTTGGGTATGGGACGGGGCATTCTTAAAGCCCATCCCACTAAATTTTTTGTAAATTGTTATTGTTTTTACTTCTATTTAGCTTAGACATTCGACTGCTTCTGTCATCATAATCTTAAGTCTCTGTTAGCCAATAAAATTGATATCCTTCTAGAATGATGCGACCATCAGATTGCTCTGGTTTTATACCACTATATAAATCAACAAACTTACCATAAGTGTTGAAGCCTGTATTTCTAAGCTGATCTAAATCCAAGTATTGGGGATTTGCATCAAAATTGGCAATGACCAATACTTTTTCTGATGGACGTTGATGATTGAAACGAATATAACATAGTAAATGTTCATTGCCTACGTGCAGCAATTCGCGGTTATTAAAATCAGCAAATGCAGAAATTTCTTTACGGATAGCAATCATTTTTTTCATGGCAGTGAATACCATGTATTCCACTGTGCCTTGTTTTTTACGTAATTCTGCTTTTTCCCAATCTATTTTAGGACGATGTACCCAACGATTGTCATTGATTTTGCTTGGGTCATCTATATAGCTGTAATCATTAAGTACAGCAATTGCATCACCATTATACATTAGAGGGATTCCTCCAAAAGATAGAATAATACCGTGGAGTAGTAAAATCCTATTAATTGCAAGGTCAATCAAATGTTCATCAGCAGTTAAGAGCGCAGATTCTAATCCAACCAAAGAAGCTAATGAACCGCAAATACGCGCATCTCCTGTAGCTTCATTAGGCATGAATACCAATCCTTTAGATAAGGATGAATCAAACTTACCACTCAAGTAATCAACTAAAAATTTTCTATGTGTTCTCGGTTCATAACCAGCTACTTGAATATCATAATCGTCAAAACCAAAACCAATGTCATCATGACAACGCACATAGTTTAGCCAAGTCGCGCGTTCTAATTTGTTAGGTAAACTTTTTATACCTTGGTAAAGTAGCTTAGTGTTTTTAGTTGCAATTCCATCCCATAATAATGCCATTAAAGTAGCGTTATAAGCAATTTCGCATTCTTTCGCGGCGATTGCATCTTCACCAAAATACTTAATTACTTCAACAGGAGCAACGATTGCTTCCGCAATAAATAAAACACCAGGCGCCGCCACTTGACAACAATCTTTCATTAACTGCAAAATTAGATGGGCATTGCGCTCGTTTTGGCAAGAACTGCCAATCTTTTTCCATAAAAAAGCAACAGCATCCAGTCGGAGAATATCCACACCTTGATTTGCCCAAAACAGAATAATGTCGAGCATTTCAATAAAAACTCTCGGATTGCTGTAATTTAAATCCCACTGATAACTATGGAAAACCGTCATCACCCATTTTTCCATCTCGCCATTCCAAGTAAAATTACTTGGAGCTGTTTCAGGAAAAACTTCTGGCATGTTTTCCTCAAACATATCAGGAATTTCTCTGTTTTCATAAATATAATAGTAATCTTGAAAATTACGATCCCCCATAATTGCTTTTCTAGCCCATTCATGCTCATCAGAAGTGTGATTAAGCACAATGTCTAAAACCAGCAAAATATCACGCTTTCTAAACTCTTTCGCAATACGACGAATATCTTCTAAATCACCAACTCTTTCGTCAACTTCTCTAAAATCACTGATAGCATAGCCCCCATCACTTTTACCGATTGGACACTTCAAAATCGGCATAATATGTACCATATTAATACCTAGCTCTTGAAAATAGCCTATTTTGTTCTCTAAATCTGCAAGGTTTTCTGCAAAACCGTTGGAATAAAGAGCCATCCCCACCCATTTTTGAGACAAAAACCAGTTGTGGTCTTGTTCGCGTTGAATATCCAACCGCTCTAACTCTGGAGAGCGATCAATATAGCCTTTCGCCATTGTTTCAACTAGCCGTAACATTTGCACTTTAAAATCATCGCGATGTCCGTATAGTGTAAAAAATAGCGAATGAATAGCGTAAAAGTTCGCACCGAGACGGGTATAAAAATGCCGCAAATCTTGCCGACGAATTTCTGGCTTTAAATCATCCAGTATCGAATTTAATAGTGAGTGAGAAATTTGTTCGTACATAGTATTCTCTTAAATTATCGTGACATTATTTTTACAAATTAAAAAAATTATAATGCTTAATCGCTTCCAAAATACCCCAGGCATGAGCGCCATCGGCAAAATAAACGCGCTCAGTATTAGTCAAGCTCGACAGTTCTTCGCGGTGACGATTAGCAATGACCACACCCAGAGTATTGCCGCGTAACATATCTTCATCACCGCCAGACCCACCGCTAACCAAAAATCTATCTAATGGAATATTCCATTGTTTTGCTACATAGCGTACTGCTTGACCCTTAGAGGCTCTTGCGGGTACAAAGTCGAGATACTGACCGAATGAGAGTGTTGTATTAACTGACAATTCTTGTTGCCGCAACAAAGTCAAAATTTCTTCTAATGAAGGTGCAATGCTCGCATCATAATAATAAGAAATCTTAAAACGACTTTGCTCACTTTTCGGTTGCAGTGTCAAGCCAGGTAATGGATCGCACAGGCGCCGTAATACCTGTGGTGTCCACCCACGATCTATATGGTTATTCCAAGCAACATCGGCAGTTAGTTGTGGGGAATAATAAATTTCTGTACCTAAACTGGTAATTAAAATGTCAGGGGTTGGAATACCATGAGTTTTGAAAAGTTTTAGGGCTGAATCGAAACGCCGACCTGTAGCGATTCCAAATAAAAACTCCCTATGATGTTGGCGAATTACTTGTACGAATTGCGACAATGCCTCAGCATCACCTAATAACGTATTGTCGATAGAGGTGAAAATAGCCCGTTTTCGATAGCTACTTGCTCTGGGTGGCAGTGTTGTTTTTGATAAAGGTTCATGCTGCAATAAGGGTTCAATTTTTCTTAAGTAAGTTTGAGCATGAGCATCCCATGAATAAAACTTAGCAACATTTTTTAAACCATTTTCAGAATATTGTTCCCAAACCTTAGAATCAGAAAGAATCGTTAATAAAGCTTCGGCAATTGCGTTTGAATTCAAAGGGTCAACTAATAAACCATTATGACAATTACCAATAATATCCACTGGTCCACCATTTTCTGTTGCAACCAATGGCAATCCACTTGCCGCAGCTTCTAGTAATGTTAAGCCAAAAGGCTCGGTAAGAGCAGGATTGACAAAAACACCTTTTGAAGCTGCGGCTAATCGATAAATATCCGCCACTTCAAGAGAAGTATGATGTTTTGGTAAAGCAACACAGCCATAAAGCTCATAACAATCCACCACTAACAACAATTCGGTTAAAACATTTTGGGCACCTTCATTCAATTCTCGAATATCATCTCTATTACCTGCAACAATTACCAAATTGGCTAATTCCTGTAAACGTGGCGATTGACCGTAGGCTTCTAATAGAGTGACAATATTTTTTCGCTCATCAGGACGCGATAATGCCAAAATTATCGGCTTATCAGGTAGCTTCAGAAACTTTTCTAATGTTTGCTTGAACTCGATAGTTTCACCCCCTTCTAAAGGCGGATGAAACTCCTTTAAATCAGTCCCTGGTGGAATAACCACCATTTTTTCAGGTGTGTAACAATCATAAAGCTCATACTGATCTTCAATTTCGTTGTAAGTGCTGGTAATCACCAAATCTGCATTGCTCAAGGTGTCTTCTTCCGCACTAATACGTTGCAGCATGTGATAGCGTTGCTCTATCTCCTCCATCGTCATGCCCAATGCCAACAATCTACGGTACTTATCACGTCCTAAAGAATGCCCAGTGTGTACAAGTGGTAAACCAGTTAAATGCGAAAGACGTACCCCCACATATCCTGCATCAGCATAGTGGGTGTGGATGATATCAGGCAAACGTGGTTGCTCATGTAACCAAGCAAACAAACGATCCGCAAAGCCATCAAGATGACTCCATAATTCTTCTTTGGCAATATAGCCATCAGGCCCTGCTTCAATCCTAACTATCTGCACTCCCGCGCCCAGAGATTCAGTTGCTGCGCTATAATCAGCGTCTACTGCACTATCAACGACCCGCCGCGTGACTAAATCAACACGCTCTACATTCGGCTGAAGAGCCAAGGCTTTAGCTAATTCAACAACATATTTGGTTTGTCCCCCAGTATCTGCGTCACGACCTAATTCGAGATTGTGACCTCGGATTAGCCCATGAATACTAATTAGTAGTATATAACAGGGCTTGGTAGTACTATTGTTTGACATCATTAACTCTGTTGAATTAGTTTGCATAGGAGTGCGTTAAGTAGTAATGCTATAATATCTATTTACTCCTAACTAACACATTCCAAAATCCATATATAGTAAGAATTTTAAAAAATGTGCTTGTTTCATATTCTAGTTCTCGCGCGGCGCCCGTTGAAGGCACCGTAATTTAAATATATTAATACAGATATTAATACAGCTTCGTTCTACGGTCATCAACTCGCAATACACCTGTACACCCAATTATTAATGGGTATAAAAAAGACTTGGCAACGGATTATAAACGGATGTAACGGATAATTTATTAGAAAGTTATTTAGTATATAATGATACTTTATATGAGATTTTGTTTCATATAGGGGTGCCCGAAGTAAATCACGTGCGGGCGCCTCCAAATAGTTGATTTATATTTGCTCTTAAGCAGCTACTTCTTCTTGATTTTCTTGCTCTGCTGAAATTGATACCAATTTGATATGCTTTCTACCTACATTAATGGTGAATTCATCTCCTGGTTTTAAGCCTAATTGTTTTGTATAAGCTGAACCTATTAGCAAATTGCCATTAGACTGCACTGCAATTCGGTAGCTAGCGCTGCGTCCGACATGACCATGCTCATCCGAACGGGTATCAAATGATATTTCTTCTGCATCAAGTAGGGCATTGAGGAATTTCATCATGTTAACTCGCTCTATACCGTCTTTGGTGACGCTATAGTAGCCGCACGCTTTAGCTTTTTCTTCTTTGCTGCTATTTGGCAGTTCTTTAACTTTGCTAATTAATTCCTTACCTTCTAGTGGTTCTATTTGCTTAACTTTTTTAGCTGATGCCTCAGTATTTTCAGACTTACTTTGTTTAACTTTTTTAGCTGATGTCTCAGTATCTTCGGGCTTACTTTGTTTAACTTTTTTAGCTGATGCCTTGTTTTCAAGAGACTTTGTTATTTTCTTTCTTGCCATATTGATACAGTTCAGTTACGAAATTAATTGAGATTTTGACGGTATTACTTTTATTGTATAGACGATACTTCTTTTATGGCAATAATAATTTTTGAAAACAGATGCCTGTTTTCTTGTTGGAGAGCTAGTTTACGATTAATACTTCTAATTTTAATTAGTACAATAAAACTATTGATGAAGGTTGATTTCTTTTCCATCTCTGACAAATTTATTACCGATATACAATACCGCAGGTTTAACAACTACTGGGAAATCATTTATATTTGTAGATAATCAGAGATGGTGCGTCACAGCTTTGACTTTTGCCTTTGTTCCAGATTGTTATTGCTGTGACGCACCCTATGCATGTTAATTTTTCGATTTTTTGCCAATTTTTTGCTAAATCGTATTTTTGCTAGAAGTGGATACCAGGTTTGCTATGTAAAAGGGTGTATAACAGGTTTTATGTGTTACTGCCTATTGAACGATGACGGATACTCCTATTTCACGAAAATCTACTCAGTCTAAGTCTAAGTCTAAGTCTAAGTCGCAAGATTCTGAAATTGACTTGAAGCAACGATTGACGCAAAAGCGTAAAGCTGCTCAAGCTAAGAAAGAGTTGATTAATTTTCTTTCTGCTGCTGTTGGCGCCGGGTTGTTTCTTGGTATTATTTTATTCTTGGTCGGTGGTATTAAAGTTGCTGTTCCCGGTGTTCTAGGGGTAATTTCAATTTCCCTTTCTTACAAATACCCTGTCCCAGCTTTAATCGCTTTCATGGCTTATGTGCCATTCGGTGGTACTATCACGTATTACATCGGCAATAGTCCTATATTACAACTCGCTAAGGATGCTTTCTATTTACCCGCTTTAATCGGGTTATGGCAAAAGCTGAAAAAAGAACGTTTACCTTTACTTATCCCCCAAGGTATTAAAACCCCTTTATATATCTTACTTGGGTGTTGCGCTCTGACTCTATTGTTTGTTAACGGTGCCCAACAATTCAACCCTCCCCCTTCTTTACCTTTTAAACCTGCTCCAAAAGAGTTCCCTATTGGTATGGGTTTATTGGGACTCAAAGTATTTTTAGGTTATGTTCCGTTAATTAGCTGCATTTATTATAGTATTCGCGATAAAAGAGATTTTCTACGACTGTCACGCTTACAAGTCCTATTTATTCTCATTTGCGGTATTTTAGGAATTATTCAATATCTGTTGCTGTTAGTTGGAGTCTGCGAAGGTACTCGTAACGCTACTGGTGACGCTTTATATAAAGCTTCTATTGATGCTCGATGTTATTTCGGAGGCGCCCTAATTTATAGTCCCTCTGAAGGTATGATACGTTTACCCGGAACCTTTGTGGCGCCGTGGCAATGGGCATGGTTTTTAATATCCAGCACGTTTTTTACCTTCGCAACCGGATTTAGCGACCCCTCAATACTTTGGAAAGGTATCAGCTTAGGGTCTTTAGTTGTGGTTTTCATCAACGCTGTTATTTCTGGACAGCGCATTGCTTTAGCTTTAGTCCCTGTGTGTTTCATGCTCTGTCTATTACTCACAGGACAACTTGGTAACTTGAAAAAGTTTATTCCTATGTTTGGAGGACTTGCATTAATTCTCGGTATCGCTATGGTCAGTAATCCCACTGTTGTCGAAGAACGTACCGCAAGCTTTACCAGTCGTTGGGAAGCTTCTCCTCCTCAAGAATTTATTGTCAACCAATTTGAGGAAGTTTGGAAAAACGTTGATGGTCCCCTTGGTAGTGGTCTTGGTCGTGCTACCAACTCCGCACGTGCAATGGGTGAAACTAAATTAGTCGAAACATACTATCCCAAAGTATTACACGAAGTTGGCATAATTGGGCTAATTGCCTGGATAGTATTTGTAACATGTTTGACTATTATTTGCTTCAAAACCTATCGAAAAATAAAAAACCGTAATTTCCGCAGTTACGCTGCGACTATGTGGGTGTTTATATTGTTTATAAGTTACAACACTTATTACTATCCTCTCGATGTTGACCCGGTAGCTGTATATTACTGGTTTGCCGCTGGAATTTTATTAAAACTTCCGGAAATCGATAAAATCGAACGACTTAAAGAGGAACAATTAGCAAGGGTGGAGACCACAAAGGGTAAAAAGAAGAAAAGTTAGGAGGGGCGGGTTCACCTAAATTTTACATTATTTCCCAAGATATAAATAAACCCGCCCGTACATTAGTTAGGAGTTATGAGTTAAAATGAATTTACCGTATATTTCAGTAATTATACCGACTTATGGGCGTGAAGAACCTTTACGCGACAGTATCGATGATATTTTAAACCAAGATTATCCTAACTACGAAATTATTGTTGTAGACCAAACCCCCCAACATAAATCTGAAATAGAAACTTATTTACAGCAACAAACCAAACAAAGCAAAATTAAATGGTTTCGTTTGAACTGGGCAAGTTTACCCGGCGCCAGAAATTATGCGGTGCGACGCTCAATTGGTGAGATAATCTTATTTATCGATGATGACGTAAAAGTGGAACCTGGATTTTTAAAGGCTCACGCTCAAAACTTTATCGATAAACCAGAAGTAGGCGCCGTAGCAGGAAGAGTATTTGACAGAATGAAAATGGCAGATGCTTCTGTTGGTCGTACTCAAGGTGACGCAAACTATAAAAGCATTGACTATTTACCACCCCAAGCAATGGATCCAGGTATTGCTTGGTATTATATCGACCTAGTTCACACCGTCAAACCCCAACAAGTATTAACCGCAAGGGGATGTAACATGTCGTTTCGTCGTGAAATCTTTTTCAAACACGGTTTACACTTTGATGAAAGATTTCGTGGTAGTGCAGTACGGGAAGAATCAGACTTTTGTTTAAGATTACGTCAAACAGGATATAAAATTTGGTACGACCCCGAAGCACATCTTATTCATATTGGGGAAGAAACGGGTGGTTGTCACGATATCAGTACACGTTCACCAAAATATCAACTCACCTTTTACCATAATCATTTTTTGATGGGTTTAAAAAATCTTACCGCAAACCAGGCACTAAGATTATACGCGCGTTTATTCGACTGCCATGTACTTGGGCGCCCACCTTGTCATAAAAGCGGTTCCCCTATTAAAATATTAACGCGCTTCATTTTCTACACCCTCGGATTCTTTAAAGCTTTAGGTACTGTTGTTCAGTCCAAATGGAATGATGGACAAATATATACCCACTTAGATGATACTGTAGGTGCCTGAATTTATTTCCCCAAGCGGTTAGTTTTTAGTTTTTAGCTAACCGCTAATCACTAACCGCTAACCGCTAACTATAAAACCATGAAAATATTAATTGTCAGCCATACATATATAGTAGACCTCAACTGCGAAAAACTCCGCGCACTTGCCCAACTCGAAGAGAACACCGAGGTGACGGTTGTCGTACCCAAACGATGGAAACCTGGTGGAGTTCAAAACAAAATCATCGAAACCCAATATAAAAACGAGGGTAACTTCCGTATAGTCCCCGTTTCCAACTTTAGTCAAAACCATCAAGGTTTACTGACATTCGGTGCCGATTTAATACCCTTACTTAAATCATTCCGTCCTGATATAATTCAGGTTGAGCAAGGTGCCAAAAGTTTGGGCTATGCTCAATTCATAACCTTAAACAAACTTTTAGGACTCAAAGCTAAAAACGTCTTCTTTACTTGGTGGAACTTACCATACCAACTCAACAAAGTCGCTTCCCTACTTGAAAAATATAATTTAGATAATACTCACGGTATTATATCAGGCAACCAAGACGGCGCCGAAATACTCACTCAACGTGGATATAACGGCAAAATCAAAGTTATGCCACAATTAGGAGTCGATGAAAATCTCTTTACCCCCAAACTTCAACCCGAACTTGCTGAAAAATTAAATATCAAACTAGGTGAGTTTATTATTGGTTTTGTTGGTAGATTTGTACCAGAAAAAGGAATAATGACGTTATTAAGTGCGTTAGAAACAATAAAGCATAAAGAATGGAAGTGTTTGTTATTGGGAAGAGGAGAACTCAAAGATGAATTATTACAGAAAGCACGTGCAGCTAATTTAGAAGATAGAATAATTATCGTTGAAAGTGTACCGCATCACGAAGTCTGTAATTATATTAATTTGATGAGTACTTTAGTATTGCCATCAGAAACAACATATAAATTCAAAACTTTAACGTCAGTCGGTTGGAAAGAGCAATTTGGACATGTGATAATAGAGGCGATGGCATGTCAAACACCAGTGATAGGTTCAGATTCTGGGGAAATACCTCACGTGATTGGGAAAACTGGGATGATATTTCCGGAAGGGGATGTAGAAAAGCTAGCGAGTTGTTTAACTGCGTTGATGGAAGACCCGGAGTTAGCGCATAATTTGGGACAATTGGGTTATGCCAAAGCGATGTCACAATATACTAATACAGCTTTGGCGAAACAGCAGTTAGACTTTTATAAAGAAATATTAACTAAATATTAACTAAATGAAAATATTGCAAATAGTGCCATCCATATCATTAATATATGGTGGGCCGAGCCAAATGGTGTTGGGACTGGCGCCTGCGTTAGTAAAACATGGCACCGAAGTGACTATACTAACAACAGACAGTAATGGTGACATAGGACAGAAACCTTTAGATGTACCTTTGCAGCAACCGATAAAGCTAGACGGGTATGAAATAATTTATTTTCGTTGTTCACCGTTTCGTCGTTATAAGTTTTCGCTTTCATTACTAAAATGGTTAAATGAATATGCACATGAATATGATGTAGCACATCTTCATGCATTATTTTCTCCGGTTACAAGTGCAGCAGCGGCAATATGTCGTCAAAACAAGTTACCTTATATATTGCGTCCACTAGGTACACTTGACCCTGCTGACCTGCGTAAAAAGAAATACCTCAAAAAAATATATGCAGCATTCTTGGAACGTTCTAACATTGCAGGCGCCTCGGCTTTACATTTTACCAGTAATCAGGAGGCAAAAGTATCAGAACGATTTGGAGTAAAAACGCGGGATATTATATTGCCACTAGGTGTAACACCATCAGTGAGTCAAAGTGAAGAAAACATTCGTTCTAAATATCGTATACCAGAAAATGTGCCAATAATATTATTTATGTCGCGGATAGACCCTAAAAAGGGTTTAGACTTGTTAATACCCGCCTTAGAAAGAATTCAAGCAAAAAAATTGGACTTTCATTTTATCCTAGCTGGTACAAATCCCCAAGACCCCAATTACGAAGCATCCATTAGAACACAATTAGAAAATTCACCCTTACATCCACATACTACCATTACCGGGTTTGTTACAGGCGCCTCCAAATCAGCACTACTCGAAGCATCCGACATATTTGTATTACCCTCATACTATGAAAACTTTGGTATAGCAGTAGCAGAAGCAATGGTTGCAGGTAAACCCGTAGTTATCTCTGACCAAGTACATATATGGCATGAAATATATAATAGTCAATCGGGATGGGTAAGTAAAACAGAAGTTGACTCCCTTACCGAAGCTATTATTCAAGCACTGCAAAACCCCGAAGAAAGAATAAAACGAGGAGCTAACGCAAAAGAATGTGCTTTGAATTCATTTAGCTGGGACGCAATTGGGCGCCGAATGGTAGAATATTATCGGGAAATTATTGCATAAGAGTAGGGTCGTGACCCCAACAAAAAACTTCAACGTAATTATAAGGCTTGTAGGGGTCACGCACAAAGTTAGTAATTATTCATACAAGAAACAAGAAATTTGCGTATTTATATTTAGAAAAACTCGACTTTTTATTTTGACGTATAGCAAATAAATATACATTGATTATATCTTGCATAACTTCCTTGACTTCCGAGATATATATAACAGGAGAGAATATTTATATACAGTCCTTAGCATTCTAATTTGCTAAGGATGTTTTTTCTAAATATCAGTACAGTTTGTTACTTTATACACTTTAAATTAAGCGTCAGTGAAAATGTGAACCACGGTTCACATTTTCAAATTTTTACTCATTTTATGGATATTTCAAAATAAAGATAGTTGAACACTACCGTCAACATAGATATGCTAACCCGTAATAAAACCGCTTTCTTGAGAACACAAAAAAGCTACCAATGGATCGACATTTTCAACTTCACCCCATTTTTGCATGGCAGTTGCATTGGGGGACATTTTTTCTAGATAAGGAACCGCATTTAAATATCCATCCCAAGCTTCTGTTTTAATATACACGCTGCGAGTCTACCATATGTATGTATTCTGTGGTTAAAAAATATATGACTGCACAGGCGAGGACACCTGTGCCACAAGAGTGTGAAATTAATGAGGAGGTTACGGGATATAAAAAGTTATTCTTCTGTACTACCAGTGCTGGGAGCAGCGGCAGGTGCAGATTCACGACTCCGACGTAGTGCATTGCGTAAACGACTACTGGAATCGGATGCTGGAGAAGATTGATTAAATTCCCGGCGCCGTCTGCGAGTTGGTCGTGTTTCACCAGATGTTCGGACATCGGCTGTAACTTCCCGGCGCCGACGTGGTGTTGACTCAGTTGATGATGCACTTTCTGTACGAGGACGCAAGCGACTACCGATAGAATTTTCTCCTTCCGAAGAACGTCGTACTCGTCTAGGAGTAGTTTCTGGTGCTGAAGTAACTTCAGTTTGACGACGTAAACGACGGTTTAATCTATTACTTGTTGACTCAGATGAATTAGAAGATGCTTGCTGTGATGATGTGTCAAAGGTGCGGCGCCGTCTTGTTGATGTTGTTGGTACATCGCTGGTTGCAGTATTTGTTGAAGCTTCTAATATACGGCGCCTGCGTCTTGGTGTACTTGATTCATTACTATCACTATTGGATGCTACTTGCTCCTGTCTTGAACGCTCTTCACGCTCTTGCCGACGTTTTTGCACATCACGATAACGTCGTGAACCAGAAATTGCAAACTCTGTACCAATATTTACTCCTTGTCTACCGCTTTCGGAAGGCTTTAACTTCCACTCGCGCGCTTGTCTTAGGGTTTCTTCGTCAAGGTCTCTATCTCCACTCGAACGAGCTAACCTTACATTGGTAACTCTACCCTCATTATCTGTATCAACAGATACTTCTACTCGTCCTTCTGCTCCTCGACGACGGGCACGTTCTGAGTATTTAACTTTACATTCGCGACAGGCAGCACGACCATCACCGCTACGGCGTGAGTTATCGTCGTCTCCACTGTTGCTTGGTAATTTGGGAGTTGTGGGCGCCGCCGCAACTCGTTGCATACCATTACCTTCTGAATTACGTGTAGCAGTACCACCATCACCAGGGTTTAAAGCAATACCTGCACCGCCACCATTTCCAGTTCTGCCTAAACCTGAACCAGTAGTACCAGTACCACCACTGCCACTTGTACCAGCCCCAGTAGTACCTGTGCCACCATTTCCTCCACCTGTTCCTGTGCTACTTGTAATACCCGTACCACTACCTGTTAATGCAGTAGTACCAGAGGCACCACTTCCACGGGTTCCTGTATCTCCATTACCTGGTGTTCCTGAACCTTCGGCACTGCTGGCAACACTTTGGCTACGTGAGTCTCTTACACCACGCAGGGTTTCGCGTAGTGCATCAGAATTATTATTTTGGCTCGGAGTATTCGTAGATTGCGAAGATATATTGGTGTTGATACGAACTGGATTACTATTTGATGATGCAACTTGACGTGGTTGTGTTGGTCTTTCCTCATTTGTATTTTGGGTTGTTGCTCGTTCAACTTTGGGTTGAATTTTTTCTGGCTGTACTACCTTTGCTTCCTCAACTATTCTTTGTGTTGGTTGAGGTGGCACTACTGTTTGTTTTTGCGGTACTGGTATTGGTATTGGTACGGGTTTTGGTACAGAAGGAGATTCTATTTTTGTTTGTGACTCAATTTTTGTATTGTTAGATACTATTCCTTCTGTTGAAGGTTTACTTGCCGAACTTGTCAGAACTTTCGTGTCTTGTTCTAGTTTTGCAGTCTCTTTTGGTTTCTCCAAAGGTTCTTCTTTTGGTTTCTCCGACGGAGTATCAACAACCGCAAATTCTATTGGGTCTTCACTCACTTCAGGCGCCCTAGTTAGATAATTTCCAATACCGGAAGCTAATACGCCTACATGTATACCCAAAGAACCAATTAGACTCAGAGTTAGAAAACCCCTCAGAGCCTTAGATTCTTTTTCACGTTGATTAAAAGCGGTGTTGGAGAAACTCATAATTTATTGCTACTTATTCTCACTATATGTACTATAAAGTTATGTAATTAATAAGTCAACTGGCAAACTAGCGCTTTTTTCGCGACTAGCTACAAAAGCATAAATGACGCTATAGCAAGACTTCCAGGTGTTTTTACTTTTCCACCTTCAATAAGCATAGCGACGCTTTACACAATTGATACAAATCGAGCTTGAAAAAAATTGTAACTTGCTGTCATTATGATATACATAAAGATGAGATGTTATTGCAACATATTTCAAATTTTGTTGACAATGTGTTTTGTAGTTTAAAACCCTTGTAGCCAAGTGCAAATCTGAGATTTATAAGAGGATATGGGAGGATATGGGAATAGATAAGTTATTTGCCGCTGGTGGTATTGTCATGTGGCCCCTGCTGGGTTTCAGCGTTGCTGCAATTGCGCTAATTATCGAGCGAGTTCGTTTTTGGTATCGTATTACCCATCGTCAGAATAAAGTAGTCCGCGAAGTCTTAAATCTTTACCGCTTGGATAACGTCGTTGGTGCGTTGGATAAACTGCAAAAGAATACAGATTTACCAATCGCGCGTATTTTTCTATCTGCACTAGAGTTAGAAGGAGCTAATCCAGAGGAATTTCGTTTGGCACTCGAAAGTGAAGCGCAAGCAGAAATTCCGATTATGAAGCGATTCAATAATATATTCGAGACTATTATTTCTTTGGCGCCGCTGTTAGGTTTGTTAGGAACTGTATTAGGATTAATTGCATCGTTTGCTTCACTTAATTTAGGTGATGTAGGTGGTACAAAGACTGCTGGTGTAACATCAGGTATTAGTGAAGCGCTAGTGTCTACTGCATCAGGATTAATTGTTGCGATTTTCACCTTAATGTTTTCTAATACTTTCCGAGGACTATATCAACGTCAAATCGCGTTCATGCAAGAATACGGTGGGCAGTTAGAGCTACTTTATCGTCGTCGTTACGAGAAAGAGGGGGATAGAAATTATGCGATTACAAGATGAGGCAGATATTCCAGCACAAATTAATATTGTGCCAATGATTGACGTGATATTCGCGATTTTGACGTTTTTTATCATGTCAACATTATTCTTAACACGGCAAGAAGGTTTACCAGTAAACTTACCGCAAGCAGCAACCTCACAAAAATCGCAAATTCCTACTAAAATCACTGTGACAGTCGATGCAGACGGTCAAGTCAGCGTAAATAAAGTTCCAACTGCCATTGATGCTTTAACCGAGCAAGTGCGTACATTAGTAGGCGCCAATCCAGAATCGGTAGTGATTATTAATGCTGATAAAACGGTAGAACACGGTGAGATTGTTGAGGTGATGGATAAAGTGCGTCAGGTAAAAGGCGCCAAATTAGCCATTGCAACTCAAAGTCCGAAATAGCAAACTTGGCAACAGATTATTAACGGATGTAACAGATGCAACGGTAGAGACGTGATTAATCACGTCTTATCTAATTACCCATCCGTTACATCTGTTGTATCCGTTGCCAGTAATACCAACTTATTTATATACATTTAAAAGTAATAACTATAACCTGACGCTGACAGCGTATAAGGAATTTTGTAATAAAGCTCTTCAAAACAGTCTTCGTAACAGATCGGCGCCAACCAAGTTATTGTTACTAATCAACGCGCTTATAATTCAGGAATTCGTTGCCGAACACAGGTGTAATGGTAGGTTTGTTCAAGATTAATTGGTAAATAAAAGCCACCTTTTAAAAATAGGGGCAAAATTGGAAGGCTACCCCCAATTGTAAACGCTTCTTGCCATAAATTGAGGTACGGTGATTCGTTTTGAGTAACTTGATACGCAACAGCATATAACCGCGCGTCTGATGGGTTAATTTGCAAATTTAAACGATTCATTAACTCGTTGTGCAAATTAGCGTTTAGTGTTGTAACAATATCGACTATTATTAGCCCAACCCCTTGTTGAAGATAGGTTTGGCATTTAGAAGTAAATGCAGAGCGTTGCGCTGGACGGTCTTTATTACTAGGACTAATTAATTCAATAGCACCAACGAGCGTTGGACCTGCTTGAGTATTAAAAATTTGTATTTCAACGATATCTGTAGTTAATTGGAACGGCAGAGTAGCAGTGGGTGAGCTTGGCGCCCATGCTTGTGATTCCAGGGTTTTGCGCTCTAAATTGATAGGAATTTGTTCGCTAAAAGTTGCTACATCAATTTCAATACCAAATTGAGCGTTTGGTTCTGCAAAATAACCCTCTGGAAGAGATTGATTTAGGTCGTCTGCAAGATATGTTGACCAAGCATTATGAAAACTGTGCCAGTGGCGCCTGGTACTTAATGGAGGTCGGAAGTGATCTCTTAGTGCCATATAACCCTCTGCCTGCGTTCCATTACTAATGCAACTGTATCATAAATTTTTCATCTAATATATTATCTAAAATTACCTATCCGTTACATCCGTTACATCCGTTGCCAATTTTCTTCCCCTTCCCCCAATTGGTACACACATAGGTGTCTCTGCTACTGGGTCAAGTACAACTCGACATTCCAAACCAAATACTTCCAACACCATGTCTTGTGTCATCACAACTTCTGGTCTACCTGCTGCAAAAATTGTCCCCCCTTTAACAGCAACAAGATAATCAGCATAACGACAAGCTTGATTTAAATCGTGCAGCACCATAACTATTGTTCGCTGTTGATTTTGATTTAAATCATATAATAAATCTAACACTTCAATTTGATGTGCCAAATCTAAAAAAGTAGTTGGTTCATCTAGTAGTAAAATATTTGTGTCCTGCGCTAATGCCATTGCAATCCACGCGCGTTGTCTTTGTCCACCAGATAAAGTATCTAATTCACGTTCACCAAGTTCTTTTATCCCAGTTGTTTCTAAAGCTACTTCTACCAAGCGTTCATCTTCTTTTGTCCATTGTTGTAACCAGTTTTGATACGGGAAACGTCCACATGTTACTAAGTCGCGAACTGTTAAACCTTCCGGCGCCACTGGCCCTTGAGTGAGTATTCCCAATTGTTTAGCGACATCTTTAGTAGATAATTTAAATATATCTGCTGAATTTAAATATACTGTTCCAGCGCTAGGTTTAAGTAATCTTGCTAATCCTCGTAATAATGTAGATTTGCCACAACCGTTGGCGCCGACTAATGCTGTGATTTGTCCTTGGGGTATGGTCAAATCAAGATTTTTGATAATCGTCGCGTTATCATAACCAAGAGTTAGATTATTTGCTGTTATTAAGTTTGACATGTTTTATAAAGATTTACGACTTTTGACTAATAAATACACAAAATACGGCGCCCCAATTACAGCGGTGACGATACCACAGGGTAATTCTATCGGAGCAAAAATAGTGCGTCCAATAAAATCAGATAGTACTACAATCATGGCACCTGTCATTCCTGCGACTGGAATTAAACCTTGATGATTTGCACCAACTAACTGCCGCGCGATGTGGGGAGCAATTAAACCAATAAAACCAATTGTTCCAGCGGTTGCTATTGCTGCTCCTGAAAGTGCAGCACTTATTAATAGTAAAAAAGTGCGTTGCCATTCCACCCGACTACCTAACCCTTTAGCAATATCATCTCCTAAGTTGAGAGTGTTCAATTGCGGCGCCTTGACTATAGATAAAGGTACGAATACAACTATCCAAGGTAGTAAAGAAAAAACCTGTTCCCAAGTTCGACCATAAACACTACCCGCTAACCAAACCAAAGCTTGACTGACATCATATATATTTCCGAATGTCACCATCAGACTAGTAAAAGCACTTGCAACAGCGGCAATTCCCACACCAATCAAAATTAATTTAATGGGATGAGTTCCTTTATCCCATGCCAATAAATAAATTAATAAAGAAGTCAGTAACGCACCAGCAAAGGCAGATAATGGTAAAACTCCTACAGAAAAGCTAGGCAATAGTACTATTAAACTAACAGCCGCTAAACTGGCGCCTGCGTTTACACCAATAATGCCAGGATCAGCTAAAGGATTTTTAGTTAAACCTTGCATAATCGTTCCAGAAATTGCCAGTGCTATACCCACTAAGCAAGCTGTTAATGTTCTCGGTAATCTTAAGGTATTAATTACAAACGCATAATCAGGGTTTCCCGTATCTATTCCTAAAACAGTTTGAATTACAATCAACGGTGGAGTCGGGTATTCTCCAACGGAGGTATTAATTACCATTGCCGCAAGAGTAATTACTGTCAAGATAATAAATATACCAGGAACTTGGCGTTGCAATCTTAAAGAAATACCAAGTTTGGGAGAACGAATAACGAGTGATTTCACTTTTTCACCTTCTTTTTCGCTAAATAAACAAAGAACGGCGCCCCAACTAAAGCGGTCATAACTCCAACGGGAATTTCTTGGGGTCTAATTACCAATCGTGCTAAGACATCAGAACCCAAAAGTAAGATTGCTCCAAAAATGGCACTATAAGGTAAAATCCAACGATAATCAGTGCCTACTATAAAACGAACAATATGAGGAACAACTAAACCAATAAATCCTATTGACCCAGCAGCAGCTACCGCAGCACCTTCTAAAAGTAGAACACTAACGGCACCTGCAATTTTTACCCATAAAGTTTGTTGCCCTAATCCTTTCGCCACATCCTCCCCAAGACTTAAAATTGTAATTTGTCTAGATAAGGCGAATGCAATTATCAAACCAATAATTATATAAGGCAGTATTTGAGCAATAATGCTTTCATCAATACCAGCTAAAGAGCCAGCTAGCCAAAAGCGGATTTCTTCTAAAGTGCGTTGACTGACAATGAGAACACCTGTAGTTAAGGAAGCAAGCAACGCACTCACAGCGGCGCCTGCGATAGTAAGATTGAGAGGGGTAACACCACTACGTCCCAACGATGCAAGGAAGTATACACTAACAACTGTTACTCCGGCGCCTGCAAATGCATACCAAATATAGGTGCTTGGAGTTGAAGCACCAAACGCAAAAATACTAATTACCACAGCAAACGCGGCGCCTGCATTAACACCTAAAATACCAGGGTCAGCTAGCGGGTTACGAGTTATACCTTGCATTATTGCACCCGCAGTAGCCATTGCGGCACCTACCAGCATGGCAATTATCGAACGTGGTAAACGTACAGTCTGAATAATTAGGTGTTCTCTAGAACCATCAAACTGGGTAAAAGCACTTAATATCTGAGGCAGCGGAATATCAGCGGCGCCAAATGAGACGCTGAAAACTAAACATACCAGGAGAGCAGTTGTCGCTAAAATTAAACCTCCAACAGGCAAACTTAGCGACGATAGAAAATTTCTCCCCAAAGATGAGGTTGATTTACTCATTAATTATTGAGAATTACTTTTAAGTCACCTATTATATTTAATAACATAACTTATCATTAATTTGAATACACAAGGCGCCACATCATAACAAAATCAAAAAATAATAAAAATTATCAAGAAACTGTGATATTATGCTTTTTCACCACAGACTACACAGAGAAAAGAGCAGGTAAGAGTTCAAGAGGCGCCTCCATCTGACCTGTTAACAGCAGCATTTAACACGAGCGTTCAACATCATGGTCTGGAACCCCCAAATATTGTTTTGCTAACTCCAGCACCTACCATTCCTAAAAGAAAACCGTGAATACGGCGCCTAGAACCACCCCAAATGCTGGGAGCATCCAGTTTTGGCAGATTGACTTTTATTTTTCTCAAAGAACAACTAACACTACAAGTGATGCTCGGAACTATTTTAATTGTCATTGGTACGCTGGCTTTGATTCGTTAATACCCAAAAATGGAGAAAACCAGAAATTTGGTGCGTGGTAGCTTCTTTAACGAGCAATATGGTAAAGTAATTTAGTAGTAATTTTTCTCATATAGTATAGGTGTCCCGCCTGTGCATTGCTCTTGTTTTTGGTAAGACTTGGCACCGTAAGCCAACGTTAAAATATATAAATGTATGTCTAAACACAAATTACTAGTCTGTAAATCTTGTCATCGCTCATCAGAGGAACTGGCAGAAGGTCAAATATCCGATGGCTCAATATTACTAGATCAGTTAAATGCTTTGTCTGAAACTTTATGTAGTGAGCAGCTACAGTCAGAATTGTTAGAAATTGAGGCTGTAGAATGCTTATGGGCATGTAGTCGTGGCTGTGTTGTCGCTGTCAATAATGCGAAAAAGCCCACTTATCTTTTTACGGATATTTCCCATGAAGGAAATGCTAATACAGCATTACTAGATTTTATGAAGCTATATATTAACAGCCGTAAAGGCGCCATAGCTTGGAAAAATTTCCCTGAACTTTTACAAAATGCTATTGTTGCTCAAATTCCGCCTGCTACTGCTGATTAAAAGATGGTTTGCGCGTCCTGTTCATTTTTTATTAAATCTATTCAATGACAATCATTATTTCACAAAGCGATTATTGGAATTTGTTTACACCTAAGACTGGATATCAATATGATGCGAAAGATGAGTCAGACTGGATATGGAATTATCCTCTGGAGTTAGCTGAAGGAACTTGTCGAAGTATTGAGTTACGTTCGGGAATTGAGTTAGAGATAAACGATTGTCAGTTCCATGATAATATTTGTCTCAAGTTACCAGAACGTGAGCATGTTTTGGAATACAGTATATTTTTGTCTGGAAATTATCTAAGTGATGATTTTTCTTTTGGTTCTGGGCAATATGCTTTATATGGTAGCGGAATGGCGCCTAAAGAGGCTTTTGAAACTCAGTCATCCGAGAGGGTAATTAGTATAAATGTTCATTTAAATCCAGAAACTTTTCTTTCGTTTTTAGGAGATAGTACTGGACAACTACCTTGCGAACTCGCGCATCTAATTAGGAATACTGATGATTTGTATTACAGCAGTGCAGGCACTATTACATCTGCGATGCAGGTAGTATTACAACAAATTTTACATTGTCCTTATCAAGGAACAACTAAAAGAATATATTTAGAAAGTAAAGTGTTTGAGTTGATGAGCTTGCTTGTCGAAGCAGATTTAGCCGAACGCAAGGATAAAAAAGATACTCCGAAGTTGAAAAATGATGATATTGAGCGTATCCATTATGCCAAAAAGATTTTATTACAGAGATTAGATGATCCACCGTCGTTGATGGAATTGGCGAGAATTGCGGGACTAAATGACTGCACTCTCAAGCGTGGGTTTCGTCAATGCTTTGGCACAACAGTGTTTGGATATTTACATAATTACCGTTTGGAGAAAGCGCAGCAGTTATTACTTATAGGGGATATGAGTATTGCAGAAGTTGCATCTTGCGTTGGTTTTGCTAGTCGCAGCTATTTTGCCACAGCTTTTCGGAAAAAGTTTGGCGCCAATCCTAAGCAATATTTGATTAATTGGAAAAATTCCGCATAGCGTTCAAAAAATTCCGTTTAGCGTTCATTGCCATTATCCACAATCAAGGGGTTTCCTGTAAGCTTCTTAATAATAGTTCTTTGGGTGCAAGCCTGTTTTTAGTTGAGAAATATTATTAATTTTTATTTTGGTTGTGAGGAGTCATGGCAAGTCACCTGCAAAAACTGGTTTGGACAATAGTTGTTAGTGTTGCTTTTACTACATTACCCGCGCGGGCAGAGGTGAAAACAGAACTCATAAAGAGAAAAATTCTACCATCTGCTTCTGCCCTAAATATTTCCCAAGCTACAATTCAAATTACAGGTGTGCGGTTGAATAATACAGACAAGGGATTTGATATTATTTTAGAGACAACCCAAGGTGATAAGCTGCAACCTGTTAATAAAAGCGAAGGAAATACTTTCATTGCTGATATCACAAATGCTCAGTTACGTCTAACGAGTGGTGATACATTTCGGCAAGATAATCCGACAAAAGATATTACCTCAGTAACAGTTAATAATGTAGATACAAATACTGTGCGGGTAACAGTCACAAGTTCGGGAAGTTTACCTGCGGTGGAGTTATTTGAGGGTGATGAAGGTTTAATTTTTGGTGTTACATCAAGTGTACCAATAACCGAGGCGCCGCAACCACCAGCCAACCAAACACCAGAAACACAAACTCAACAACCAAAACCTGAAGAACCCAAAGTTGAAAATCAAGAACCTATTGAATTAGTGGTTACAGGAGACCAAGAAAGTTATCGTGCAGATGAAGCGTCAAGCGCTACTAGAACTGATACACCTATTCGTGATATACCTCAGTCAATTCAAGTTATACCGCGCGAAGTGTTAGAAGACCAAGGAACAATTCGCGTTAGAGATGCACTGGAAAATGTTAGTGGTTCTACTAATGCTGGTTACTACCAAGGTTTTAGCGAGTACATTTCTTTACGTGGTTTTGAAGCGAATATATTTCAGGATGGTATTCGTTCGTATCAAGATTTTGGTGGTCTTATTGAAACTGCGGATATTGAACGGATTGAAGTTCTCAAAGGGCCTGCTTCAGTGTTGTTTGGTGATGCACCACCAGGAGGATTGGTCAATTTAGTTTCCAAACAACCTTTAGCTCAACCATTTTATTCGTTTGAGGGAACTGTTGGAAGTTTTAGCACTTATCGAGGTGCAGTAGATTTATCTGGGCCACTCAATGATAGTAAGAGTGTACTTTATCGCTTTAACGCTTTTTATGAAAATGCGGGAAGTTTTCGAGACTTTGTGAATTCAGAGCGTTTATTTCTTGCTCCTAAATTTAAATTTGCACTCTCACCTCAAACAACGCTAACTTTAAATGGTAATTGGCTTCAGGAAACTCGAACATCTGATGATGGTACGGTAGCAATAGGTAATCGTCCAGCAAACTTACCACGGGAAAGGTTTTTAGGTGAGCCATTTCAGAATGTGGAAATTAATGTAACTAATTTTAGTTATTTACTCGACCATAAGTTTAATGACCGATGGTCAATTAGAAATTCCTTTCGCTCGCAATTTGTGAATTTAGCACGTTATTATCCTTTGCGCGACTCTCTCGATGAAGAAACGGGTGAGTTGAGTAGATTGAGCTATTTTTCTGAACGTCGAGATAATGCTTATTCTGTTCAGACAAATGTGGTTGGAAATTTCTCGACAGGTTCTATTAAACATAAATTGCTCTTTGGATTTGATTATACTAAAAATACGGAAAATGGAACTTTCGGAGACTTTGAACCTTACTCATCTCTCAATATTTTTAATCCAGTTTACACAGGTTTGGAGTATCCTAAGCAATCCATATTAAATTTCTTCCGCGATGATAGTCTTGATAAATATGGCTTTTACATCCAAGACCAAATCGAACTCACTCCCCAACTCAAATTACTTGCAGGAGGACGATTTGATATTTTTGAGCAAAGTCGTAGCACGCGGAATTTAGGTGAAGAAAAGCAAGAATTTACACAATCAGATAGTAATTTTAGTCCGCGCTTAGGAATAGTCTATCAACCATCTCAGAATATCTCGCTTTACGCATCTTATGCAACCTCATTTGAACCCAGCTTTGGTTTCAGTCGCAACGGAAATGGTCAACCATTTAAACCAGAGACAGGAAGACAATTTGAAGTAGGTGTTAAAGCTGATATTACTCGCAATTTAAGCGCCACGTTAGCATTATATGACCTCCGCAAACAAAATGTGACTGTTGACGACCCCAATTCATCTGACCAAAATGACTCAATTCAAACCGGGGAGCAAACAAGCCGTGGTATTGAATTTGACATTGCTGGCGAAATTACCCCTGGTTGGAAAGTTATCGCATCCTATGGTTATATAGACGCATTTGTGAGCAAAGATACTACTGGTCTCGAAGGTCGGCGCCGAGATAATATACCAGAACACGCAGCTTCTTTGTGGACAACTTACGAATTGCAAAAAGGTACTTTACAGGGATTAGGATTTGGTCTTGGAATATTTTTTGTTGGTGATCGCTTTGGGGACTTAGATAATAGTTATGTGCTTCCTAGTTACGTTCGTACTGATGCGGCACTATACTACAAGCGCGATAATTGGAGAGCCGCTTTAAATATTCGCAATCTTTTCGATAAAACTTACTTTATAGGTTCTGACAGTAGTCGTTTAGGTGTTTACTATGGTGAACCTTTAACACTAATTGGTTCTTTTGCAATAGAGTTTTAAATATAGAGACACGATTGATGACACAAACTACTAGCTAAAAAAGATGAGTATCAACAAAAAAAGCTTAATACTAACTTTTCTGGCTAGTCTTATGTTTGTGTTAACTAGCTGACTTGTATAAATATTTACTAGCATGTTCATAGTTATTGTGTACCAACATTCAATAATACATAGCATTAATGAATAACCAATGTATAAAAATGAAAGGCTTTACTTACTGGTTGCGATTTGGGACTGTGATACTTTGCAGCTTGCTGCTGACTGTTGCTTGTTATAGAGGTAATTCTATCCGTGTTAATCAAACCACAAACGTATCTTGTCGTAATGTTGGACACGCTGCCGGAACTACCTGTATCCCCGAAAAGTTTACACGACTTGTAAATATAGATGATGCGTCATTTGAAAATGCACTCGCACTGGGAATTAAGCCAGTTGGCGCCGTTTTATCTGATTTTAACTCGTACTTACAGGAGCAGTTTGTAGGAGTGGAAAATATTGGGAAAGCTGGTGAACCAAATTTAGAAAGTATTCTCGCAACCAAACCAGATTTGATTTTAGGGACTGACTATCAGCAATCAATTTATTCTCATATTTCAGAAATGGCGCCAACTGTGCTGTTTAAATCTGAACATAGCGGTCTGTGGAAAGATGTATTTCAAAAAATGAGTGTGGCATTAGATAAAAAAGAAGTTGGTCAACAAGTCATCGATAAATACTACCGTCGTCTTAAGGACTTAAAACAGAAAATAAATAATCCTTCTCTCAAAGTTTCGGTAGTACGAGTTTATCCTGATAGAATCAACCTTTATTTACGCGATTCATTCTGCGGTACAATTTTACAAGATGCTGGATTATCTCGTCCAGAATCACAAAATTTCACTGCAATAGAGGCAGAAAAATTATTTAACAATCCAATTCAAATGTCTATTAGTAATGAATTAGTAGAAAAAGCAGATGGTGATGTCATATTTATTTGGACGGCTGAAAATAACTCTCAAGGAAATGAAAGAGCTAAAAATAAACTAGAACAGCTAACAAGAAATCCGCTTTGGCAAAATTTAAAAGCTGTTAAACAAAATAAAGTATATTTAGTCCCAAGCTACTGGATTGGTAGCGGTATTTTGGCTGCAAACGCAATTATTGATGATTTATTTAAGTATTTAGTTAAATGAAATATACAAATTTTTTATCAAACTATCTCTTACCTCAGAAAACGCGCGTCGTTTGGTTGACTGTAGCACTTTTACTTAATATTGCTCTACAATTAATTAATCCTCAAATCATTGGTTATTTTATTGATACTGCTGTTGCTGGTGTTTCTGACCAAAAGCTTTATTTTGCGGCTTTGATTTTTATTATTGTTGCTATTCTAAGTCAAGCTTGTTCTATAACTACAATTTATCTCAGCGAAAATGTAGCTTGGACTGCTACTAATGCGCTTCGCTGTGATTTAGTTACTCATTGTCTTTCTCTAGATTTTGCTTTTTATAAATCTCGTACTCCAGGTGAGTTAATTGAAAGGGTTGATGGAGATGTTAATGCTTTATCACAATTTTTATCACAGTTAGTTATTAATATTTTGGGCAATATCATTTTGCTTGGTGGTATTTTAATAATACTCTTTTTACAAGATTGGCGTATAGGCGCCTGTTTAAGTATATTTAGTGTTGTTGCACTGAGTATACTTGTAAGTTTACGTCCGCTTGCAATTATACCTTGGACTAATTATCGTCAAGTAAGTGCAGAATTTTTTGGTTTTATTGGTGAATATATTATAGGTTTAGAGGATATCCGCGCGAATGGCGCCGTGAATTATGTAATGCACCGTTTTTATAAGTTTCTAGAATCTTGGCTTGCTGTTTATCATAAAGCTCGTTTTACTGATACTACTCTTTGGGCAACATCAGTTGGATTATTTGCTCTTGGTAATGCTCTTACCTTGGGAATAAGTGCTTATTTATGGAATCAAAAAGCAATTAGTATCGGTACAGTTTATGTATTGTTTCATTATACTAATTTATTACAAGAGCCAATTGAAAAAATTCGCGAGCAGTTAGAAAACTTTCAACAAGCAGAAGCTAGTATTTATCGAGTTAGACAAATTTTAGAATACCCGGTAAAAATAGATACTACTAATGAGCAAGTTTTAGGAGTTGAAGCATTATCGGTTAAATTTGATAATGTTTCTTTTAGTTACGAATCAGATAATGAATATGCACTTAATAATTTATCATTTTATTTACCCCCTAATCAAGTATTAGCAATTTTAGGACGAACTGGAAGCGGTAAAACTACGATTACACGCTTATTACTGAAATTTTATGAACCGCAATTAGGTTGTATTCATTTAAATAATATTCCCCTGAAACAAATATCTTCAAACCAATTACGAGAGCGAATTGGTATTGTTACTCAAGATGTGCAATTATTTCTTACTACAGTTCGTAATAATTTAACTTTTTTTAATTCTAGCATTAATGACACAGAAATTATAGATATTCTTACGGAACTAGGTTTATCTAAATGGTTATCTTCGCTGCCCAATGGCTTAGACACAATCTTAACAGATAGTGCTGTTTCTGCGGGACAAGCACAACTACTTGCTTTCGCTCGTGTTTTTCTCAAGAACCCTAGTCTAGTTATCCTTGATGAAGCTTCTTCTCGTCTTGACCCAAAGACTGAAAAGAATTTAGAAGCAGCAATAGATAAACTACTATTAGGACGTACTGGAATTATTATTGCTCATCGTCTCCAAACTATACAACGAGCTAATCAAGTTTTAATTTTAGAAAATGGACAGGTAATTGAATATGGCAGGCGCCAAGATTTAGTAAGCAATTATCATTCTCATTTTGCTCAACTATCAAGGACTAACTTGAATGAACCAAACTAAAATAAATCTATGGCATCTTCTATGGCAAATGATTCGCTATACTCCTCGACTTTATCTCATAGATGCTTTTTTTTGGCTATTTATTGCGGGACTTCCCATCATTCCAGGATTAATTATTAGAGAATTTTTAAATAACCTCACCAATAAATCTCAATTTAGTGTATCTCCTTGGACTTTCGTTATCCTTTTGCTAATTACTGGCATTACAAGAGTCATATTTATTTTTATCGGTCGCATCACAAAAACTCAGCACCGCTTCACAATGAGTGCTTTACTGCGACATAATCTATTGCGTGTAATCCTCAACCGTCCTGCTGCACTAGCTTTAAAAAGAGAAAGTCAATTACAAAATACTCTTGCGCTAGGAGAGCTAATAAGCTATTTCCGTGATGACGTTCAACTTATTGAAGATAATGTCGTTAGTACCTCTGAACTTTTTGACGCTGGTGTGTTTGCTTTAATAGCTCTTATAATTCTAGCTAATATCAATTGGCAGATGACTGCTTTGATATTTTTACCTTTAGTTGGAATTGTGATTTTCATCCAACAAATGGAACACCGTATTAAGCGCTATCGTCGCGCAAGTCGTATGGCAACCGAAAATGTCACAGGATTGATAGGTGAAATATTCAATTCTGTACAAGCGATAAAAGTTGCAGGCGCCGAAGTATCGGTAATTAACCATTTTCAAAAGCTCAATGAGCAACGCCGTCGAACCATGCTCAAAGACCAGTTGTTTACCGCTATTTTGAACTCTAGTTTTCAAAATTTGGTAAATCTTGGCACGGGAATTATTTTACTTATGAGTGCAAAATTACTAAAAAATAATGTTGGTTTAACAGTTGGAGATTTTGCTTTATTTGTATATTACTCAGCATTCATCACAGATTTTCTCACATTTTTTGGAGAATTTATTGCTCTATCCAAACAAACCGAAGTTTCTTTTGAGCGTATGGCTGAATTAATAGAAGGCAATAATAACTTATCTGATGTCGATGTCATAGTTGCACCTCAACCACTCTACTTAAATAATATCTGGGGAAGAAGACAAAACTTACCTGTACTCAAGTCACCACCACAAGCTGACTCCAAATTACAAACATTAACCGTTGAAAATTTAACTTATCTTTATCAAGGAAGCAATCAAGGAATTGAAAATATCAGCTTTGAAATAAAACGAGGAAGCTTAAATGTAATTACAGGAGATATTGGCGCCGGAAAAACAACCCTGCTACAAGTTTTATTAGGATTATTACCCGTACAAGCAGGTAAAATTTACTGGAACGGTTGCCTAGTAAATGACCCCGCAAACTTTTTCGCTCCTCCTCGTAGCGCTTACGTACCACAAATACCTCAATTATTCAGTCAAACACTACGAGATAACCTTTTACTTGGCTTAATGGCGCCTACAAGCGAAATAGAAAAAGCACTATACAATTCAGTATTTACCTCAGATATCGGCGCCATGCCTCTGGGTTTAGAAACTTTAGTAGGTTATAAAGGAGTTCGTCTTTCGGGTGGTCAAATACAACGTGCTGCCATTGCTCGCGCTTTAATACGCCAACCAGAATTATTAGTATTTGATGACATTTCCAGCGCTTTAGATGTGCAAACAGAAAAACAACTTTGGCGGCGCCTGCAAGAATCCCAAAATCAAGAAAATTCAACTTGGCAACCTACTATATTAGTAGTATCACATCGTGAATGGCTGATAAATGGCGCCGACCAAGTTATTGTTGTTAATCAACGCGCTTAACATTCAGGAATTCGTTGCCGAACACAGGTGTAATGGTAGGTTTGTTCAAGATTAATCGGTAAATAAAATCCACCTTTTAAAGTATTTCTTTTACATGCCACTTGTGTAAATAAAAACTGTATAAGCATCGTTATTTGGCATAATACCGACGTAAAATTACCCAGGAAACCACAGGTGTACCAATTAGTGCAGTGACTGAGTTTAAGGGTAACACGGTTTGATTTCCGGGGATAGTACACATTAAGTCTGCAATCAATGCCATAATTGCTCCCATTATTATCACCGCAGGTACTAAGATACGATGGTCGCAACTGCTAAACATGCTTCTACATAAATGAGGAACTGCTACACCCAAAAATGCTATTGGTCCGCAAAATGCTGTAACGGCGCCTGCTAATATAGAAGCACTTGTAATTATCCAAAATCTGGTTCTTTCTAAATTTAATCCCAGTGTTAAAGCATAAGATTCACCTACTAGTAACACATTTAAAGGTTTTGATAATACTGCTGCAACCAATAACCCTGATAATACTACACTTATTAAAATAGGCATTTGGCGCCATGTTACTCCAGCAAAGCTACCAAAAGTCCATTGTAAATATGCTTGAATTCTTTGACTGTCGCTAAACTGCAATAAAATACTTACTAGTGCGCTTGTGGCATAACCAAATAATAAGCCTAAAATTAACAGCGTCATTGTATCTTGAACTCGATGTGATACTATTAAGACTAAGCCTAATACAGCAGCGGCGCCTAAGCTCGATGCAATAACCAAAGTCAAATCACCTAAAATACCTAAAGTTTGGAAAATAGCACTTGCACCAGCTAAATTTGCTGTTAATGTAACCAACGCTACACCTAATGATGCTCCCGAACTAATTCCTAATACAAAAGGTCCAGCAAGTGGGTTTCTAAAAATTGTTTGCATTTGTAAACCGCTAACACCTAACGCGGCGCCTGCTAGTGTTGCAGTTATTGCTTTTGGTAATCTAAATTTTAAAATAATATTAGTCCAGCTTACTTTTTCGGCTTCTCCGCCAAATAACACTTTGACTACTTCATCAATAGGTATCTGTACCGAACCTAGTGCAATGTCTAATAGAAAAGCTAGAATTAATACTCCAATTAATAAACTAAAAATTAAATAATTACTATATTTTAAAATTTTGATATTATACATAATTAATTAACACGACGGTAAAAAACAAGTTGATGCTGTGGTAATATATCCGGATGAAATATTTTAATGAAATCTGATAACACAACATCAGGGTTGCTAATTCCTCCTTCCCAATAATCATTACCACCATTTTCATTTACACGCAAATTATTATTATATATATTCCCATTTTTTACGGCTTTGAAATCACCATAACGAGTATCTTCTGCTAATATTTCTTTTTTCTCTTTCCACTTCTGACTCAAATTCAGCCAGTAATCAGCATCCGAAGCGCGTTCGATAATTACTTCAAAAGATAGAGGTAAACTACCTGTAGATTTATCGTTGCTCCAAAGATAATTGGCGCCTGCATCTTCTAAGTACTTAGCAGTGTAACTTTGACCACCTGGCATATACCAAGTACCTTTAAAGTTAAACCCTAAAAATACCCTTGGACGTATTTTTACTGCTTTGGCTTTAGTTGCTACTTCTTCATATCTCTTTGCAACCTCCCCAAATATTTGCTCTGCTTTCTTCTCTTGATTAAAAAATAAAGCAGTAAATTTTAACCATTCGCTTCTACCTAAAGGTGAGTCTTCCATATACTCGGCATTAATTGCTACCTTTAAACCAGCTTCTAATAATTTTAGATAACTATCATTATTAACATCTCCTGTTCCATATGTTGTAATTAACTCTGGGTTGAGTTCTACAATTTTTTCTATATTAATACTGGCATTACTTCCGACGTTGGCAATTTTACCTGTTTTAATTTTTTCTACTACTTCAGATGTGTTGACTGTTTTGGTGTCACTAACTGCCAGTAGTTTATCGACTACTCCTAGTTTGGCTAAATGTGGAAGATGGGTAGTAGAAAGAGAAATTACAGAATTAACGGGTACACTAATTACTTGAGAGTCTTGAATATTTGACGGCGCCGGAGTACCGCATTGAACTAAAATATATTTAAATCCTGTTTTCGCACCTTTCCAAGGGTTGTTGATTGTGATAACTTTATAGTTGTTATGATATTCAACGCTAAAACCTTTCGCGCGGGTAATAGTAATTTTATCAGAAAAGTAATCGCGGTTTGCCTCATAGTTTTGGACGCAAGCTGCATTAGTAGTATTTGGCTGATGATTAATTCTCGGATTTTGACAAGCTATGATTAATCCAGAGATAATCAGTATCTTTATAATAAAAATAATTAATTTTGATGAACGGCGCCATGTAGACATTTTCAATTTATACCGCAGGGTAGATGTGTTCTGTTACTTTGTTGCTTGCAATTAGATGTTTGTTGACTATTTGTTCAGCAACTTCGGGTTAACGCGCGTGTACCAAATTTTATCGTCAAAATAAAAGACTGCGGGTCTTAATTTACATACCTGTAAACAACCTGTTGTCCGTACTTCTACACCTAATTGTGCTTTTTCAACTGCATTTGAAAGTGCGTCGAAAGTAGGTTGCCATTTTTGAGACGGATAACAACGTCCAGATTGCGCTCAAGCCAACTTGGAACATTCGACCTACGTCAGAGAATCCTGGAAACAATTGATACCTTTGATTAAAGATATTGTCTATACTAGCATTAAGTGTAAATGTTTGACTTAAAGGAATTCGAGTTTTAGCATCAAAAGTTGTATAACCTGCTAATGATTCGGTATTGGTGTTATTCGTTGGGTAAATACCCAAGGGAATTCATTAATATAATAAGCAAGCAATATGCATTATTTGTTCGTAAACCCAAAATTTTCCAGGTTTAACTTTCTCACCTTCCTCTGTACGAGATAAAGGAGTTGCGTCTCTTTCTTTTGAACCATCATCACTGGCAAACTCGCTCATCTACTAAAGGTGAAGTATATTGACGCCGAAGTACATAAGAGCGTCGAATTTCTCCATTTATAGTTGGGGAATCTACTTTACTCTTATTGTAAAAAATTATCATTACTTTAGGTATAATGCATAATATTGTCTTTTTGGGATAAAAATTTGCCGTTTTGGGATAGACTTGGCGCCCAGAAAATATTAAAATTTTTGATGCTTTGTTTGGCTATGCTAATGGCATCAAAAACCCACCCCCTCCAACGTCTTATAAGCTATGCGCGCGCATATCGTCCCCAAATATACACTGCATCCACCTGCTCTATCCTCAATTGTATCTTTGATCTGGCGCCACCTTGGTTAGTTGGTGTTGCTGTAGATATATTAGTCAAGCAGCAAGATTCGACGATTGCTAGTTTGGGTGTTAAAGATGTAACTTCACAGTTTGTTGTGCTTTCTGTAATCACTGTATTAATTTGGGTTCTCGAATCCGCGTTTGAATATGCTTATGATAGACTTTGGCGCCATTTAGCCCAAAATATTCAGCATGGTATACGTCTAGAAGCTTATAGTCATCTACAACAATTAGAGTTAGCTTATTTTGAAGACAATAGTACAGGTGGATTACTATCAATACTCAATGATGATATTAACCAGCTAGAAAGGTTTTTAGATGGAGGTGCCAATCAAATTATCCAAATTACGACATCAATGATAATTTTAATTGGTGGCGCCTTTTATATATTACCTCTAAGCATTACGATTGCGGCGATGTTACCGATGCCGTTTATACTGTGGGGTTCGCTATCTTATCAAAGGTGCCTGGAACCAGTTTATGCTGATGTCAGGGAAAAAGTAAGTTTGCTTAATGCACGGTTAGCAAATAATATTAGTGGGATTACGACAATAAAGAGCTTTACGGCTGAAGAGTATGAAAATGCCCGATTAAGGAATGATAGTGAAGCGTATAAAAAGAGTAATAATAAAGCGATTAAACTCTCTGCGGCATTTGTTCCTTTAATTAGAATGTTAGTATTAGCCGGATTTACAGCTTTACTATTCATGGGGGGAATGGCGGCGTATTCACAGAAGATATCTATAGGTAATTATAGCGTTTTACTTGTTTTAGTACAACGTTTATTATGGCCGCTTGTGTCGTTGGGTGAAATATTTGACCAATATCAGCGTGCAATGGCTTCTGTAAATAGGGTAATGGATTTATTGGATACACCTATTCAAATTAATACAGGTGGTATACATTTAGACGTTGATAAAGCGCGCGGCGAGATTGAGTTTAAGAATATCACTTTTAGTTATCAAACAGAACATCAACCAATAATCAAAAATCTATCTTTACACATCGGCGCCGGAAAAACCATTGCCATCGTTGGTTCTACAGGTTCTGGTAAAAGCACTTTAGTTAAACTCTTGCTTAGGTTCTATGATGTAACGGATGGTACAATTACAATCGACGGTATAAATATTCAAAATTTAGACTTACATGATGTACGTCGCAGTATCGGTTTAGTTAGCCAAGATGTATTTTTATTTCATGGCACAGTTGCAGAAAATATCGCTTACGGAAGCTTTGGCAAAAGAGATGAAGAAATAATCAACGCTGCTAAAATAGCCGAAGCACACGAATTTATTACGCAACTTCCCCTTCAGTATGAAACAATAGTGGGCGAAAGAGGTCAAAAATTATCGGGTGGCCAAAGACAGCGAATAGCCATTGCCAGAGCAGTATTAAAAAATCCACCCATCTTAATTTTAGACGAAGCCACATCAGCCGTAGATAACGAAACCGAAGCAGCAATACAACGTTCTTTAGAAAAAATTACAGTAAATAGAACCACAATTGCAATTGCCCATCGCCTTTCTACCATCCGTAATGCAGATTGCGTATACGTTATGGAATATGGACAATTAGTAGAAGCAGGCAAACACGAGCAACTGTTAGAAAAAAATGGAATTTATACAGCGTTGTGGCGAGTACAATCAGGAGTAAGGTAATATTAATTTTTTTCAAATGATTCTATTTTTATCTATCATTAGGCGCCAATTGTGATATTCCATAAC
>NZ_MRCD01000058.1 GCF_001904745.1 Calothrix sp. HK-06 | reverse complement strand
TTCCAAACTCCAGCATCAAACGAAGGAGAAAAATTAAATTTTCTTGGTTGTACTGGTGGTCGGTGATGTTTCTTTTTATTTGGTCGCTCCCTCCATTTCTGGTATGAACTATTCCACGATTCCCAAGCGCCAATTGCCTTGCGGATTGCAGAACGTTTTAACTGAGCAGGAATGTCATAAGGAAGTGGAAATTGGCTACCAGGATTACTTAATAATTCGTAAGCTCTCCATCCTGAGTGCTCAGAGTCATCTGATAAAACGTGTTCAGGGTAGGTATTAATCAATGCAAAATAGAAGGTTACAACTTCGTTATAAGCCAGCTTCGTCTCAGCTAAATCAATTCCATTACGGATTAATTTACATTGCAGAGACTTGGTTCCAATGTTGTAACCTTTCTTTTTCTGTAGCATTGCCTCGTGTACCCTGTTTTATTTCCCTAAAACGATTCTTACGGAATTACTCCGCGCATGTCAACCTCCTCCACGAATCTTTTTTTTGCTCCTTAGCAGTCAGTAAAGCAAGCGAGCGCGCATCAATGCCTTATGCTCATGAAATCCTCCATCATTACAGGTATGCGGAGGCTTGTAAGTATTATTTAGAACAATGATGTTATTGGAGGTTACAAAACCATTCAATAAAATCAAATCCGAACCTTGCTAATTTGTCCTTGTGTGCAACTACGATATTGGTAACTTCACCCTTTGCGACACGTTCCATAAGCTCTATAAATTTTTTGCGTTTAAAATTTAAACCTGAACCGATATCCGCTCCGACACTCCGAAGCCTGGATAATGGTTTGCGCTCATATTCAATCTGTGTTTTTAAATCATCTTTCTCTTAACTTGTTGAGACGCGCGCATAAAGAATTGTGGCTATTGAGCCAGATTTTATTTGCTCCAGACTCGATACTGAGTAACGTCTATAACCACCTGGAGACTTAATACATTCTCTGCATTCCATCCGGAAGCCCAATCTACCAAAGTTGAGGTTGAGCCGAGATAACTATATTTTCGGAAATTCAGGGTTGAAACGTTTACCCTACCTTCTTTTGATAATTTGCTACTTGATTGTACGTAACATGATTTCCAGTAACGAAAAATCAAGCATTTCAAGCCTCTATTTCCGTTCTCGTCCGTATCTCGGATCAACCTCAAATCGACCAGAATTACAATACTTAATTGTTGCAACCAATGTCCATGATTTTATTGTCATAGTACCAACCCGTTAAAAAACCAATTCTGGGCGCCGCGCAGGCTTCATATCTTGTAATATCGATTCCCTAAACCAAATTCCAAATTCATTTTGAAAATAAGTATAAGTTGCCGTCAGTTCAAACCAAATAGCATTTAAATCATACTTAGGTTTATCTGTAGTAGCCAAATAAGTCATAGTAAATGCCGCTTCACCATTCAACCTATGATTTTGTTTAAGCATAGCTAAATCACTTCCTTGCCAGTAATCCGCATTGTTACGCCCAACAGTCACACTACCATCAATATTTAGCTCATTTAGTGCCAATGCTGTTGATTTAGATGTCATAACATGCAAGTTGTCGTGGTCACGGACAATACAAATGTCTTGATTTGAGCCGAGTATCTTCTCTCCCTTCCGATACATAACAGGCGTAATAATTTCTTTGTTACTAAAATATATTAAAGGTACATCAGTATTCATATCTGAATCACTCCACAGCGTAGATGCGTTATTAGAACAGGTTTGAGATGAATGTTTCATTATACAGCCGCACGAGGAGGCATTTAAATCTACATCGAGAAAATCCCACCTGTTCCTACCATACCTGATAACCACCGAGTCCAATTCAAACCGAGAAGCCCAAGCGCACAACACATGGCGAAACTTACTAAATATATACCGGGCAGAGTTATAGTCGCTTACTCGAACAACCAAAGCATCATTTTTTTTGTCTGGGCTTAACTCCCAGCCATTTTGGCTGAGGTTATGCCACAGCAACTGAGACAAGTCCGAGATATTCATTTCCAGATTCCCCAAATAACATAAGTACAGATTTTCAGTTTTTATTAAATTATGTAAAGCGCACTTTATCTTGTATTTACAAGTTTAGTTACCAAGATAATAATACAGAAAAACGGAAAATCAGACATGAACTATAAAAAACCTGAAACATTAGAAGAACTTGAAGCAAACCGGGACTCACACCCAAACCGAGGGAAAATCAAAGGGAAGTCTGTAGTAAGAAGTGGTTCAGTTGAACTACGTGGCACCATTCCTAAACCTCTATACGAGCAAATGCTTTGCGTAACCAGTGCTTTTTCAATAGGAAAAGCCGAAGCCGCTCAGTTTGGCGCATGGGAAGCAATCAGTCAAATAACAAATCACGAACGTGCGCAAGATTTTATAAAATTATCCACGGTAAAATATGATGGATCATACACATTATTCCGAGGGTATGTCCCAGCAGGCTTATATGAATCACTAACCGCAATACTTTGCGAAAAAGGGTATTATCCTGAAGATACTGCCACCATTGTCATTAGTTGCTTTGTTAGCAAGAGCGAAAGGGCATACCGCAAAAGGCTAGAGCAACTTAAAGCAGAATTTAACGTTGAAGAATCAATTATTGTTGAAGCTTTCAAAGGAGAAAGTAAAAAAGTTGCTATTGATAAGAAAATTAACAAACTCAAGTCAGGAGAGGAATTGACCGAATTAGATAAAATTAAAATAATATAACTAAATGATTGATGGATTTATTTATCCATCAACATTGAAATTATAGTTTTATTTATCATTTATAGATTGTGTATCAATAATTTTATTTTCTTCAGTATGCCCCTTCAATCTTTGAAAAACTGTCCTTAACTGCTTTGTTCGTACCCGAAACTTATTGGCTAAAAGAACTAATTCATCATCATCGGGTATATTCTCCATGCTTAGAAGCATTTCTAGTAGTTCATGACAATCACTATGGTTAGGGTCGTTTATATTTTTTCTGTACCAATCTTGTAAATCATCAACTGTAGGTGGCTCAATAGCTATTGATTCACAATATTTGATTAACTCCCTGCCCACAACAGCAAATCTGTCCCTTGAAATCACGTCAGCTAACCAAGCTTGTACGTTTTCTGGGTTCACATCTAAATCAATAGAACGATGTTGACAATATTCAATTAAAGCGTTCCCAATAATTACTTTGTCCAAAACATTCTTAAAATTAGATTGAGGTAAAGTTGATTCAAACGAATCATGCTGCAATGCCGCCTGAGCAACATCCATAATCCAAGTCGGAGTATCCCCAACACGCGGCTCAGGCAAATTCATTGTGTAAGCTGTATAAACAAACTCTTCACCCAGACGCTGATAATAATCTAAGGATTCAAATAGCTTATCTGGTACAAATGGACTTAAATGGCGCCTAATCGCATAGTCAATAACTTCAATCGCAAAAGCCACTAGATTTTGCAGCACACCAGTGGGAGTACTACCCCAAACAGGTACTAAGGACTCAATACGTTCACGGCTGGTTTTCACAAAGTCAAAAGATAGCCTATTTTTCTGCCTCTCCAAAGGTCTGTCATCTTTCGACTTTTCTGAATTTTGCGACTTTTTGTTTGCTGCCATATACCAATATTACTCATACCTTTGCCCTTTAATCCCAAAAATGCACGCCTATCAAAGATAAATATAAGGCAAAAGCCGCAACTCACTGTTAACTGGGTAAGAGCATTATTGGAATAGAAAACCGGGTTAGGCTTAAAAGTCTTATTATATAAGGATTTGATTGGGAAGTGTGATGGCTACACTCAATAAATCGCCAAGCAATCTCTTAAGGACAAATCAAGGGTTATGCCTCTTGGCAGAGTTAGTACTCGTTCACGTAAGTCACGCTCTTTGTCTTTGACCCCTTTCAGATTGGCGAATGTACCTGGACTAAATAGTTGAAACAAACGTGACTCAATTTCTGCGCTTGGTGGCGCCGGCACCGTCACACGGTGCCGAAAATCTGGATTTCCTGGTTTTTTAAGTGGTTTACTCATAGCTTTAAAGGCAACCTGTGTTGAGTTTAACCATATCTGGTGCCACGCTTGACTTGGCTGCATTTCTCTTAACTTGACGCCAATGTTTTCTGCTAGGAATTTTGGCGCTGACTTTTCCTAGAGGATATGTTTATGTCTAACTTATCCTCTAAGGATTGCGGCACCTAACTTTTCCTAGGGGATATATTTGTATCTGACTTATCCCCTAGGAAAATATCAAACTTCTGAGTCTTCTTCATTTTTTAGCTTGAAGTAGTCGGCTATAGCTTTTTTGACTATCACCCGTGTTAGTTGGGGGACTGTCAAAAACTCCTTTTTAGCCCACTTCTCCAAGCGGTCAATATCTTCTTGGTCTAGTCGCAGTGTTATACGAGGCTTTTGGGATGGCATTAAACAAGTGTCTATAAATAATATTTCACTTGTTTGAAATTATCGCCTCTAGTCGCCTTTGCCGTAACTAACTGGTCACTAGTTGACTAGGTGACGCACCTGTTGTTACCATATTATTAACAGCCAAAAAAAGTCACGCAACAAAGGCAATCGAAGCCGGAAAGTGGCGCTTCGGCACCCAATTACAGTCTTTGAAGGTGAAAGTTCCTGTTGACCAGGAGTTTTCATTCTTTACCACATTGCAGACTGCAACCGCGTTGCAGCCAGTTTTACGCTGGTCAAAGCAATTATTTAAAGAATTGTTACAAAACATTTGAACCATGACAGTCGAAAATCCCAACTTAGAAAACTGGCTGGCTACCGTTAGCCATTACGCCAGTTTACGGTCGAAATCGCTAATCGGGGTAAGAGCACCGACACAGGCTGACATCAGTAAAAAGAATCAGTGAATGCTTCTATAAATTAACAATTAGCTTCTAAATTGTAAAAAAATGTAACAATAATGCTTCTAAGTGTGTAAGAAGAGATACTGTATGAATAATCTTGCAAAATGTAGTTACAGCAAAAATAGATGAATCCTCCACCTATATATAAATTTAAAACTAAGCAAGTGGCGCCGCGCGAATTTCTACGCAGCCTACTAATTGGAAACAAATTAGAGGAAATTGAATACCTCAAAGCGGAAATGCAAAGAGGATACAAAACACAATGCACAAAAATACTGTCTTGCCTACTTGGAACAAAAAAGTCAACTATCTTAAATCGTTGGGGCACGCTCGAATTTGAGGAAATGCCCGAATATTACAAGCAAACACTAGGCTACATATGTGCTGCTGGTATAAACTCAACACACGCTCATCAGATAATCAAAGGAACTTACATACCACAAACAATAAGCGCCCAAGAATTCCTTGAATATGCACTGGCGCTTTCAAGCCTCAGCAGCAGCGAAAGAGATATAAGGTTGTCAAGGCATGGTTTTTTTAATGAGTGCGTTCGCGTACTTGCGACAGTAACAGGTTTTGAGCCAACAACAGTAGCGCTATGGGGTAATGATATTCGTTTCCATAGAATGCCATCTGAACATGAGCGAACCTTGTACTACGCCCAAGCGGCAATGAAAGTATTAAATCAAACTACACAGCAATTGATTGCCGCATAGGCAAAGCCCAAAAACAAAAAAAATAGAGTGGATTGAGGTAAACCCAACCCACCCCTTTCAAAAAAATCAGGAGATATTAATACCATGACTTCAGCAACAGTTTCAACCGTAGCTCCAACAATAACGGCATTTTCTCAGTTAGAAAAAAGCACAGTAGCGTTACTAGATGCGGCATTCAAGCTTAAAGAACACAAGGAGTACTACGACCACGAAGAATACTTAGTCCTACTTAAAGCGAATGGTTGGAAGTATGGAGGTACAGAAGAAAAAAGACTACTTGCAGTTGCAACTGCATTCAATCCCTTTATGCACTGCATTCAAAAATTGTCAAAAATCGAACCCAAGACTATATATCAGCTAGCTGACGAAAAGTTGGCGCCAGTCATCGCCCGATTACAAGGCATGGCATCAGGAATTACCCAAGACCTGGTAGTTAAATTCATTCGCCATCAACAGAACCTGATGCGTAAGCAAAAGAACGGAATGGCGCGCGAAGGATGGAAATACCGTAAAAATGGTCGATTCTATCGAGTAGAGCTAATCGAAGAAGGTGACTGGACTGGTAGAGCAATTGAAGCATTGCGCCAAAAAGGGCACGCCGTAACAGAAATAGTCCGTGAAGCAATGCAGCTTCTCATTCAACAAGAAGGGTGGGAAGTAGAAATTAAAGCAGATAATCAAGAAACACCTGCCTCAGTTGACCAAGAAAGTGTACTTGAAGCGGTAAAAGTAACACCAGGCGCCGTACCTACTTGCTTTCAACCCATTCAAGAAGATATTGAAGAAAAACTATTCAATGAGCTTCTTGTAGAATTCAAGTCATGCAAATCATGGACAGACATACGCAACGTATTGTACTGCTGCAATGCAGTTACTCGCAGCAGTGCGTGGAATGAACTGAGTGAAAGTGAGAGAAAGAAAGTTTGGGCAGAAATGCCAGGGGCAACGAAAAAGCTAGCGCTTGCGAAGAAAGAAGGTGTGGTACGCGACTACAGGGAACAACTGTGCGGTAAGAAATATGAAATTTACACTTGGGATGATGATGCCCCGTTTGTAGTGAATGTTCCTATGGTTGAGCGCACACTAGTGGATATCAAAAATAGTTGTAATGGGTATCAATCATTGGTTGAGCGTCATAATTAAAAATCTAATTGCAGGAGATAATTATGAGTGTTTGTTTTGATAGAAACGAAGCTGTAAAAAGGATGCGGGCAAGAAACAAGCAAACTGTGTCTTGGACATTATCTGAACAGACAGTTGAATGGAGTTATATCCCAGCAACATCCGCACGAAACTATGACGGGTCAGCGGCTGGAGACGCACAAGACCCAAATCGCATAATCTTATATCATTTTTATATGAAGATGCATATTATTATTCTTAGCCCCCCTTTTTAAGGGGGGTTGGGGGGATCTAATTAGTTGCAGCTTCATATTAAATCGGTATTACAACGTATTGTTTGGCAGGATGGTGAGGCGCCACGTTATACAAACTTTTGGTAAGTGATAAGACGGATGCAGAATAGCCAAACCAATAGCTCAATTGATTAATAAGTAAAAAGTTCAATAAATGAGTGAGGGAGATTTTAAATTATGCGAAAGTTTCTGATTGTGATTTTACCTATATATATCACTGTGATGGTGCCATTAAAGTTGGAAGCAGCATCTCCTCCAGCATATAAAATTGTGCAAATGGGCTGTAACAAAGGTAAAGGAACATGTGGCTATGCACCTACAAATCTTTTCAAAGTGGGAAGTATTACAGGATTAAAACCTAGAAATAAGCCCTCATTAGAAGAAGCACAATTAGTCACATATGTACGACTTTAGTAATCAACTAGAACAAGGGACAACACCATGAGTTTTTATGTAGCACTGGCAGACGGAACGAGCGCCATACTTTTGGCAAACTACGACGATGGAAAACCTCCTATGCCAGCCGATGACGGGCTACCAGCAATTGTAGGTTTGCCAAACTACGGTCAACCTTCAAACAGTCAAGCTTCAAATACTACAACTGAGGAATGAGTAATGACATTAGACGCGCCTATCAACAACCAAAACCAATCACAGGATATGACAGATGAGGAATTTCTTCTTGCTGCCCAACAACTAGCGGGGCAGGCTCCGATTGATACAACTGATTCAAATAAAAAGGAGTAAACACAAATGGCTAACAACAATATAAGTCAAACAAGTCCAACTAATCAACAGGTAATTGAACTAGTTAAAACTGAAGTTGAAGTTCAAAATAATGAAAGTACCTCTAATTTACCATTGACTCATCAACAAGGAGAAACGATAAGAAGTAATGCATGGGGTTATAAAGAATGGTCTGATAGTTGAATATTCGGCGGCAAATATTAAAGAGTATTTAATTTAACCTATGTACTGTACTGGCGCCACTATTCCACGCTTTCAACAAACCAACGATAACCACATATCAGACTTTGATGATTAGGAGAATTTAAATGGAAAGAAATTACACTGATGGCGACTATATGGAAGTATTTGCATCAGACTGGAAAGATGTAGTTTGCGATAAAAACGGCACCCTTGACTTAGATAAAGTAGCTCGTGAGCTACGTGATTACAGTCTGTTGATAGATTGCACATCACTTGTTTATGACAACATTTGTAATGTGTCGGCGCCGTTTACCAAACCTGAACACATAATTGACGCTATTGATGAGTCAATTGAAAGACGAGCGGAGGAATTACTACAAGAAAAAATTGTAGATACTTTAGGTACATTAACGAAAACTGAACATAATCAAAGTTGGGATTACGGAGTTATTTACCGACAATTACAAGGTGCCTCCAAAACCTTAATCGCTCTACTAAATTACCTTGCACAACAAGATAGCGCAACAATGGCATCTATAGCTGCTGTTAGTATGAAGTTGGTTGAAATTAGCGGAGAAATAACGAAAACACATAAAACTTTTGAGCAAATTGCGATAGATATTTGCGCTAAATAACTCAGCAGTCATCAATCACGATTAAAGTTAAGGTTAATACAAGTAAATACGGTTGAATTTATATCCCCACTCTTTATTATTAAAGATAGGATAATTAATCTAAAATTACAAATAAATATTTTGATTGTAAAAACAAAATTTGCTGATAATCCCTAACAATATAAATAGATTAATAGTAATATATTAAATAGTTATTTGTAAACTAAACATGGATATATGGAAGAAATTGATTTGAACTTTAATAGTGTTACACTCACGATTCTAAAGCAATCTTTTCAATTATACGAATACAAAAAAAGTCATTCCTGTAGTGAATATCGAATATTATTAGAATTAAGAGGGTGGGTTAAAGGTAGCGCAAAAGAAAGGCGTGCAATCCGTGTAGCAAAGGCATTATATAATCATTTTAGTTATTGCCCACAAGCGCTTGGGAGTATCGAACCCAAAGTATTGTATTCACTCGCACAAAGCCGATATGAAGCAGTAATCGACGCTTTATCAGAATACCCAGTCAACAAAATCAATCAAGACTTGGTACTAAAATTAATGAGAGATGCTAGAAAGCAGGGTAAGAGAGAAAGTAAAAAACTACCTTCGCTAGACAGAAGGTCACAAGTTTATTTACAAGAAATAACAAATATTACCAGCTTTAGCATTGAAGAAGTACTAAAGAATGCAATTTCTGAATATCATTCCAAAATATTAGTAGAAAAAGAAATCAAAGAAACAAAGGAAATAAGTATTTTTCAATATTAATCACAATAGCTACGCAATAAATCCAGAACATTAATTCCACTGGACGATGTGTGAAATTAAGTCAACTAGTTGTTGCTACCTTATCAAGCTATCCGAGCCATTAGGCAGCAATAAACACAAAGCGCAGTACTACCTTGGCGCAACCAAAAACCTCTCACAACGTTTCAAAGAACATTGTAGTGGGGTAGGCGCAAGGTTTACACAAGCCGCAGTTGAACGAGGCATAAAATTAGAAATCGTACATGTCTGGTACACACGTACAGCTAAAGACGCATACCACTTAGAACGTAAGCTAAGGCGCCAAAAAAATAACCGCAAATTATACGAACAAATACAAAAGGAGAAACCATGAAATCAGAATCAATATCAACTATCAGCAGCAGCCCCCGTAAAAGGAAAAGTGTCAAGAGAAAAAGAGTTGGTTATCGAATTTTAAACACTATTCCTCATTATCGAGTGGATAATGCAGACTCAAAATCCAAGGCTGTCACGCGCGCACGTAAATTTATATCTGAAGAAAAGATAATACCTAGCGCAGTAATCGAAGTAACTGGCAAGAAGAAAACTGATAAATTCTTCTGGTCGAAAGCCGGTTTATATTCGCTAGAGCATGTTGCCGCCAATTATACTGGGTTTCCAGAACTTAACGAGCATATCAAGCAGTATAACGAAATGCTAAATGCAAAATAAAACATAAAGGCAAGTGACTGTAAAACTTGCCTCAACACCACACAAGTACCAGCAACCCAAAATCAATCTTAATTAGTACTAAATAGTACATAAATTCTGAATTAAGATTGATTTTGGGTAGGCTGGTAACAATTAGCCTTGATATGTGATGTAATCGTAAAAAGTCATTAATCAAGGTGGATTTATCATGCCAAAAATTTTTACAATCCCGCTGGTCGAACAGGCATCGGCTACAAAGATGCTTGGACAGTACGACTACTACTCGCTTGTGGCGCCAGTTGCTACAATGCCTACAAACTTGCCAAGCTATCCAAATATACGGGAACCCAACCCAAAAGCTGATGTTTGTAAGGATATAGTTTACACTCTCATCACAACACCCGAAAAATTCCTCCAGTATAATGGTGGTATTGTGATTACTGCAAAGTCAGTAAGGGTATACAAAGAAAAGGGTCAACACAAGATAGATATTGAGGTACTTGAACCGAGCGAAGGTTATGACTGTTACGGAATATGTAATGGCGCCCACACGTTAAAAGGAATTGAATTAGCACATAATCGAGGTGTTAGACCCCAGATTGCTTTTGTAAGTATAACAATATATTCAAATTTTAATGATATAAATACAGCGAAAGAAATAGCCTTAAAAATAAATACAGTCACGCCGATTGACAAAAGATCTAAAATAAATGCTGCTGGCGGGTTTGATGAAATAAAATCGATTATAAACAATCTCAAAACTCACGAAAATAAGCCATTTAGTCATATAGCATATTACCAAAATCAAGGTGAGGTTGAAGGTGATAAATATAGGCATTGCTCTATCAATCACACATTTAAATTGCTAAACCCACTTGACTACGTTAAATACAATTACAATATTCCTGGTAAACCGCATCCAAAATCGTTACCTACGCTAACTAATAAAGAACTGAAAAGAATGGAAAAACTAATGCCATTGCTAGCAGATGCATTTTGGATTGAGAAGCGTTTATTCGAGGAAATCAATAAATCCTTGAAAAATCAGCAAATAAGTGGTATATCATCATTTGCAGGTATAAACATAGGAAGAAAAAATGATATCACAAAGTTAATAGACGGTTCAATTTATGGCTTTAAAGCTATAGAAGCGCTATCAACTCCAATTATTGCAACATACAGAGTAATGCTACAAGGTAATTACGAGTGGATTATACCATTTAAGGAATTGCGAGAACCTCTATTTATAATACTGTGGCGCCGTTATCAAAAAGAATTAAAAGAATTAAAAATAGCGGGTAACACTTCAAGCGCTGCTATACAGCGTAACGACAAATTGTGGAATAATTTATGCGAATTAGCAATAAATTATAAAACACAGTTGATAGAAGGTACTCCAAATCTTGTTAACGTACCACAACTAGTTTTAAGATAATTAATACAACTGGCGCTAATGCGCTTCTTTTATAGGTTAACCAACATTACTAAAATTATGAAACCTATAAAAGAAGCAGCAACAGTAACTCAAACTTTAAGTACTGATGCAATGGCGCCAGTTAGCGATACTGGATGCGAAGTTGACGTACCAACCAATATTAAGCTTGTCGAGCCGACTATAGAAATCAGCGAAGAGGAAGCAGAACACTTAGAAAAGGAATTTCTTTTAAGACAAGAGAAAAATCAATATTATCACTTGGCGTATAGCCAGTATTGAGAAAATAAGCGCTGCCTAGCAATGGTAGCGTATCTCTCTATTAACTATATTTATGCTATCTGAAGAAAAAAAGATTAGCGAGTTATCGCTACGTGAGCTAAGTATCCAAGCAGTGCAGTTGTGGCAAGATATTGAAGAAGCACAATTAAGTGCTTTGGAGCCAACTCAAGATAATACGACTCAAGATACAAACGAAAAACCCGACACAATTGGTTTGGTAATCCAGAAATTAATGCAAAACCAAGATGCTATGGCAGATAAAATAGATGCTATAGTTTGGGTTATAGGAAAACTTAAAGCCGAACTAAAGGGGTGGGAAGCACGAAAGGAACATGCACTTCAATTATACCAAAGTGCTATTGAAGTGCGTGAAAACGCCATAGATAAAATGGTATCTACACTTCTACATCTTTACAATGTTGGGTTAATATCCGAAAAGAACATGGGTAATGAATGCGAAATAGAGATTCGCGACAATCCCCCTAAAGTTGCCTCTGTATGGATATTGAAAGCGAAGATTTTCCTCCGCAGTTCAAGAGAGTCATCACAACTGTTGACAATAAAGCTATCATTGATGCCTATAAATTAGGTATTGATGTTAGCAATTATGCTGAAGTTACGACTGGTAAACACGTTAGATTTAAAAACAAAAAGTCGAAAAAAAGGAAATAACTAGCGACCAAAATTAACTGTACTTTATATAGTACAGTTATCTTTTTTCTTAACAATCAACACTAGTCATACAAAATATCTTATTAATAGAGCAGCTTTTTATATTTAACCTAAATCTAAATCTAAGTCTAAATATAGCATTAGTATTTCATTATACATTAAATTAATATTTAGGCATATGCCTTTAGTAATATAATTACAGACACTAGTAAAAATCATAAACAAACTTATGACCGATTATAGGAGAAACCGTAACAAACTCATTAGAACCAACATATTCGATTGCGGTCTAATTATATTAAACCTGACTTGGCGCCTACTCGCTAGCGTAATCATGTCAATCCTAGCATGTGGTTTCGCTATAAGGCAAGCTGCTGGTTCGCCTTACCAATGGGTTGTATATCTAACAGCAGTAATGTTGTTCTTCTGCCCTTGGGGTAGTCCAATGAGGCAAGAATTTGTAGAAGAAAGTCGCCAAAAACAAATGGAGAAGGAAAATGTCATATTTTGGATTACGTTTAGTAGACCTCGCTCATTAATTGTTAGATTCGTGCTATTAATATTCGATATCTACGTCAATGGTGTATTTGGAATTGCATTAGGGTGGAAATACTTCTTTGGACTAATTTACAATTTTATTGAGAATATTAAGCAAATTCAAAGAATTTGGTATTAATAGTAATTATTAAACTGAGTTAATAGTTTGTCATAAAAAGAAAGCTGCTAAATAGTACTGCTGCTACGCAGTTAATTTGTGTAGCATGAGAATTAAAAATATGCCTATTAATATTGCTCCTAGTCTAATAAAAAAATTAGAATCCAATCAAATATTTGTATTCGGTTCAAATGTCGAGGGTAGGCACGGCAAGGGCGCCGCTCTTGATGCACTGAATAAATTTGGCGCCATATACGGACAGTCGTCTGGTTTGCAGGGTAGTTCATATGGGATTGTTACTAAAGATTTGAGTAAGGGTGTTTGCTCAATTCCATTATCACAAATCGAATCCCAAATACAGGATTTGTGTTATCACGCAAACAGTACGCCTGATATTAAATACTTGTTAACTCCAATTGGTACATCAAATGCAGGCTACTCAATGCAAGAGATTATTGATATACTGCCCGATACATTTCCCAGCAACGTTTGGATACCCGAACAATTTGCATATCGGTATATCTCAAAAAATACTATGCATGTTATGTTCACTGGCAATCGTATTAAAAGTTTTGATTCAGCCGCAGAACGCGACGATGCATACTCCCATCTCAGTAAACTTATAAATCGTGCAATTAAACGTGCAATTGAGTGGGGTCATGATACTATCCACTTTATTAGTGGTATGGCGTTAGGTGTAGATACTGCTGCATGTGAGTTTGTGCTTGCCCAAAAATCAAAAGGGCATTCAATTAATATATTGCTTACTGCTGCCGTGCCTTGCCTTAATCAAGATGCCAAATGGCGCCACCATGATAAAGAAAAATATCACTTACTACGGGAGCAATGCGATTACATCAAATATGTCTCAAATTGTGATTATAGTGGCGCTGGTGGCGCCAAGTGTCTCGACAACCGCAATAAGTGGATGCTTTCAAAATTAGTGGGTACACACGACATGGCTATTGCAATTCATCACGGCGGCAGTGGAGGTACACAAAACTGCATCAATGATTTGAGTGCTGCTGGCAAAAGGACAGTAATATATAATTATCGCTCAAATCAGTTTATTAAATTAGGCAATTGGTAATCAAAAGAAAGACTCTAATACAACAGAGCCTTTCTTTTTTATCAAACTATACAAATATACCTCAAGTTATGTCAATATATAAATACAATATACAACAGATAAATTTATATAAAATGGAAACACTTACAGCAAATGAATTAAAAGCAATCGCTGTCACTCTAAGTGATATCGCCTACCCTCCTGATGCTGAAAATTTTATTATGGAAATATGGACAGGTATATTTTTTGATGGGCTTAACGAAAAATTTGAAGTAAACGACACAATAATAAAACAAAAGCTAGAGAAAATGTTAAACAACAATCCCCAGCAATTTAAAATATTATATGAGAAAATGAAAATCATACTATCGTCTGGGTTAAAGCTTGAAGATTTAGTGCCAAAATTTTTAGAGCTAAAACTAATTTAAGGAAAATCGTTTAAGCAGCTCGCATTGGTGAGATAATTATTATAAAATGGTAAATCAACTTCTAGCGACAGTGCTTTGACTATTAAACATTGATAAGCAAAAGAATTTGGAATGTTACTCATTTGACATATGTAATATGATTTACTACAGTCAATAGTTAAATTATTTAATTTTTCTACTATTGAATTACGTAATTCAAAAAGACACAGATAAAGATTTTTCAACAGCTTATATAATCTTGGATTTACTCCATATTTTTCCTTAATGCCTGCTGACACTACAATAACTTCCATCATAAATAAGCGTATTTTTTCTCCAATAATTTGATGTTCTGCGAAAGAAAGATTGTTAACTGTAGGTAAATCCTGCTTAAAGATAAAAGAAAAATCACAACTAATACCTTCACTATTAAAATAAGCAACAACCTGTTTAAGACAAAAACACAATTTATGTAGTCGAATCGTTACGCGCGATAATAACCCATAAACGCTTGTAAAAGTGGGGCGCAATCTATGGAAAAACATGTATTGAGAACAAACTGTTTGAAAAGCTGCCTCACCAATCTTTAAAAAGCTGTCATTAAACTGGAACGGCATAAAATAAAAATAATTTAGGGTTGATATCATTTGCGAACATCTAAATAAGATTGACGATATTTACTTTTTTTAAGTTTTACTGCTTGAGATTTTGTCCATTGCTGAACTTTATCAAGTCGTGCTACAGAACTAAGTTTAGTTGCCACAATGTCATTGCCCGTATATTTCTCGATAACATTCGCAATAAATCTACAGCAGCGCAAAGGCTGACTCAAAACCTGCTCCTCTGCAAATCGAACCACCACCCAACCCGCATCAATAAAACATTTATTTCTATAATCATCATCGCCAATAAAATGGGTGGCGCCACCTGTCGAAAAACTGATAGGCTCATCAACTTCAATATCGAAATGTAAACCTGTAGTCGGTTCGACTATTAAAAAGTCCGCAGTATAGTGTAAATCGTGGCCTGGTGGCAACATCATTTGCTGTGGTTTGACCCAATCACCAAAGCTACGGACTAATGCATCACCGAATAATTTCTCTGATGCACCAATCGGCGCCGTACCAGTGCCCATAGGCAAAATAACTGGCGTGTACTCACGACTATCAACATTAGGGGGAATCAAAAGTATAGGAAATATTGGCTTTTCACTCATATGCGTACTATTGAATGATGAAGGAAAAATATTTATACAGGTGCTACTAGATTTCAAGTTGCTTTTCTTTTTCTTTTTCTGCTTCGCGCATATAGGCAGCAGTATTTTCAACTGATTTGGACAAGCAGTTGATATCCAAGTCGCTCATCAAATTGATAGAAGCTTGTTTGATATTAGGTAGTCCATCATAAATAACACCTGCTGCACTTCTTAGCAAAGCACTACCATCACTACCCAACTGAACAACGTACTCTCCCCCCTTAGTCTTAATTTCGTTTTTCCCACTTGCCATGCCAATAGCAACAATAGTCGTCATAAGTTTGTGCGCTTGCTGGTCGCGTAGAGAAGCATCAACCTGCAAATTTACATCTTTCGCTTGCAATAAATTTATACTAGCTGCATCAACCGCATCATTATTATCGGCATCCCCAGTTTCTGCTATCGCGGTTATTAAATTATTTTCCGCTGTCGCAACAAACATCCGCGAGGCGCCTGAATTTATGCTTATGTTGTCAGCCAAACTTACTGATACGACTGATGTCTCTAGTTGTGATGCAACTTCATGCTCACTAACCTCAGATACTACTGGTTGCTCATCATGCTTGAATTCATCAGTATCAACAATATTATTCGAGTCTAATTGTAAAGCATCATCTAAAATAGCTTTTTGGGTTGGTAGTTGCTGTTGTATTTTAGATAATGGTTGAACTTCAACTTCAAGCGTTGCTCCTGCTTGCACTCCTGATTGAGTATCCGGCACAACAAAAACATTACGCGATTGCTTCAAATCTTCTTCTAGTATCCGTAACGTTTCAGGAGTTACCTCAATTTCCCAACAAGTTTGTTCTAAAGTAGATGCAACAAGATAGGTATTATTAACCACTATTTCTTGCGGCGCCACCTCCTCAACTTCAGAAATAACAGGAGAAACTGTTACTCCTGCCCGCTCCTCATAAATCAAAACATCAGATGGATTAACCACCTCTCCATCAACTAGAGCATTTATACTTAATGAAGAAACAGAAAGACTCGCTTTATCTTTTACAGCGATAAAAGCTTCTTTTAACTTCTCATCTTCATATACTTGCTCAAGAAATAACTTTTCTTTGTACACGCCATCACAGTAACTCAGTACTGTAAAACCGTCTATTTGAATGCTTACAGGTTGATTTAAGACCTCATCTTCAAGCGCAAGCTCCAATGGTGGCTTCTCATCAACTACGACAGCACTTAGCAACGCCACTAAATTTGGACTAAGATTATTTATGATGGCGCCACTACCATCTTTCCCATAAATTAAATTATCTCCTAAACGAATACTCAGTCGCTCGGCAGGATGTTCTACACTACTGAAATTATAAGCCAATTCCATCGCTTCGATAAAGGAATTAGCAGTTGTATCCTTCAAAACGGTATCCATAAATCCATGAATTAACCAACTATATACAAATTTGCATCAAACTTTCAAAATATAAATCTAACAAATGTTTATTTTAAACTGTAAAATCAAAACTCGTACTTCAGCAAAAAAATACGAATAATATTAGATGCTAACAACGCTGCAATCTTAGTACCTTTTAAAGCATATGCATTCCAACAATTCGTCTTAATTACCACGCAAATGATAAAAACAAGCTTCGACTCACTTGTATCAATGATTCAAGACAAGCATTCCATTATTGCTTGCGAAAACCCTCTACAAGAAAGATATCGATTTTTACTCAATACAGCAAAATTGTGTGAAAGCACAAATGCACCATGTTATCTGTGGAATTTAAATGAAGATAAATTGTTGCAACTAAATTGTGTAGGCGATAAATTATTAATGTTTGATTATGACGAATATAAGCCGCATAAAAATAAACATAATAGAGAAGACTATTTTCAAGTATTAAATTTCTGGAAAACTTATAAAGGCAAAGGGGTTTTGATTATTGAAAATCTATTTCCTTGGATTCAAAGTGTCGATATGCGAGAAACCGAATTTTTTATAGTATCTGAATGGGTAAAATCATCGCTACTAAATATTAAACTGCATAATCATAACCAGGATAAAACAGTCTTGGTTCTCGGTTCATCGCTACAAATATCAAACGACATCGCAGCCGAAATTCCAACATGGTACAACGAGTTGCCTAATATTGGAGAAATAATTAACGAATTACAAATCAATAATTTACTGCCTAATTCATATACAGATACAGATTACATAAAAATAGCTACTGCTGGAATTGGTCTGTATTTATCAGATATCAATAATGGCATTAAAGAAATAAAGAAGAGTATTGATTTAAATGATATTGACGCTGCAACAAAGTCATTTTTAACATATAAAGTAGATTTACTTAACAAACTTTATGATATTGAGTTTGTACAACCACCTAAAATGGAGATTGGTGGTTTAGAACTAATGCAAGAATCATTCAAAAAATTTAAAAGATTGCTGACTCCGCGCGCTAAACAATATAACTTAAAAGTACCAAAAGGTATGATGCTTGTTGGTCCACCAGGAACAGGTAAGTCGCACTCAGCAAAGGCTTGCTCCCAAAACATGGGAATCCCGCTTATCATGGTAGATTGGGGCAACTTCCGCTCTTTTGGTAATCAGGCAGAAGCAAAACTAACCAAACTTTTAAAGCTGGCTGATACATTAAACCAAGTAATTGTATATTTCGATGATTTTGATAAAGGTTTCGCAGGTGATGACGATTTATCTAAACGACTTGCTGGTAAATTACTAACCTGGATGCAAGAACGTACCAGTGATGTATTTGTTATCGCGTCCGTTAACCGCATGGAATGGTTGCCTCCAGAGTTAACGCGCGCTGGAAGATTCGACTACATATTTAAAGTTGATTTGCCCAATAATGGTGAACGTCACGCAATTTTCAAAATAAATGCGGCAAGATTTGATAAACGTTTTCGTAACGGTAACGACCCCTGGAGCGAGGAAGAATGGCGCCGTATTATCAAAGCTACTTATCGTTGTGTTGGTGCCGAAATTCAAACAATGATTGAGCGTGCTGCTAGCACTATATTCTATAACAACATTTTAGGTGAAAAGTGGGATGAATTTGACTGCCCCCCACTCGAACTAACTATCGAAGCAATTCTTGAAGAAAGGCGCCAAATGAATCCACTCGCTATTCGTGAAGCTGACAGAGTTGAATCAATGCGCGACAAAGCAGATGCACAAGGTTTACCCAGCAGCCCTATTGATGACTCTATCTACGCAAACGGTAATATTAACATTTTTGGATAAATACGATACAAATGAGTTTTAACCAAACCAAAAAAGCAATCAATATTGAGAAATTAGTTCTCGAATTCATTAATATTGTAGGACCCATTGCTGCAATATTACTTGCTATAGTACCTATTGCACTGAGTATTTATAATCGGCAACCTCAACAATTACCAATAGGCGCCACTTTCACAAAAAATAATCAAACAATTAAACTCGAAGTCGCAAGAACTCGTAGAGAACTAGCACTAGGACTAAAATTCCGTAAATCAATCTCCGAAAATACTGGGATGCTTTTTGTTGTTGATAACGCGGAACCTATTCGCCTTTGGATGAAAGACACCTATGTACCACTTGATATGATTTTTATGCGCGACGGCGTAGTAAAAGATATTGTCAAAAATGCAACACCATGCAAAGAAAAACCATGCCCCGCATATGGTGGCAAACTACCCGCAAACCAAATCATTGAAATCTCGTCAGGAAAAGCTCAAAAACTTGGAATCGAAGTAGGCGATAAACTTTTCATAAACTATCTCATCAAACCACTAAAATGATTTGCTTTCACGGCAACCACTATCACCTACTCAACACAATTTATGAATAATAAGCTAACAAAATAAAAGTCCATAAATATTACAACACAAGGGTTTATAGAAATAACACTTCAGCTAAAATACATATTTTAGCTGAAATTATATTGAAATACATTAAATAAATATACCTAAGCTAATAATTGTACTTAATCAAGTTTCTACCCCAAGATAGTAGTACTTACTGCCCTGAATACCCAAATATACGACATACACGACATATAAAAAAATTATGTAAAATACACGTGAAATAAACTCTGAGCAAAAAATATATGTATTGAAAGTGGATTATAAACGCAAGTAGTTGCAAGATATAAATTTTATTAGATGTGTTTGGTTGTACTCGGACATGAGAATACCAGTAGCAAAGCTTAAGTGCAAGGCAACGAATAAATAGCCAAGACAAAAAACACATCTCAAATCGTATGACAAAAAATTATTACCAAGATTACGACAACCAGCAAAAAGATGATGATTATGGGGCTAAGTACGCTTACCCAGCAACTACGAATGTTAATCGGCGCCGTAGTTTGAAGGAAGATAGTGCGATTGTTGGATTGATGGTAGTTGGCACAGGGCTGATGATTGCCGACATTTCAATTCACAATATGATAATAGCGTCACTTGCTTTTCTGAGTGCTGGCGTAGCCCTAATGCCCAAAGAAGCTAATTCACTACTTTGTAATTTTGAAAAATGGCAGCGTAAATACGGTATAAACGTATATACTGTACTGTTTTGCTTGGTTGGCACGGTTTTCTTATTAGATATGGCAACTGCGCCAGCTAACGCACAATTTTTGAATAAAGCAGAAGAGTTTTTCAAAAATACAGCGTATTTTCCTGATATTGACCCAACTATTATCGGATTCATATTTGCAGTATTAAGAGGTTTATTTTTGCTATATCTTGGTATTTCACTTGTACAAGTTGTGCAAAAAGCACGGCAAGATGAAGACTGGCAAACAATAGCTAGAACGCCCATTATAGTAGCTATCACCGTTGTGGTTGGTGATACTCTTGCTGGACTAGTGGTTGGCTAATCAATACAAGACTTGGGGTGATTGCTAATTAACGCTCCTGCTTATTTATTTATAAAATGCCTAGAGATTTTCGTACCGTCAATCGAGTCCTGGGAGATCAACCCAGGCTTGGTCCTTTTCCTGCCGACCAAATAGTACCCTGGACACTCATACTATTATTTGGATTAATAGTAGTAAACGGAGCCTTTCAAGCAAGTTGGTTCGTAACTGGATTATTCATTGCTTGGGGATGGGCGACATGGTGGACTTTATCCTCGAATAAAGCATATCTGGGTAAATTTGTTGGAACACCCAGAATAGTACGAGGCTATAAACAGTACGTATCAATCGTAAATCCTCCACTACCAATTAAAAGCAAAAAGGTAAAAAATTAAGTAAACTATCATGACTTCAACTAAACCAAAAATCGGTAAACAATCCCTTGAAACCGACCAACTTGGGGTAGTCAGGGGATTAACCCCATTTGAAGACATTACTCACCTCGCAGGTATTACCAGTATTTCACTCGGTGGGCGTAGAAATATTGGCGCATTGATTCTTACAAACAAAGAAGATATTCAAATAAAATTTTGCTTCGATATTCGAGGTATACATCCATCCCTACCAGAAGAACAAATCTTACCAATCTTTGAAAATATTGAAGGTGGATTAAAGGAACTACCCGAAGGTGAAACACTTACCGTACACCTTGGCTCGTTTACAGATGACTCATGGCGCCAGCAAGAATTAAGAAAAATTGAGTCCAATTGTAAACTTGAACAACTTAATTTATTAATTCGCTCTGAACGATTACGTGCGCGTGAACTAACAAACAACGGCATTCGTAAAAACAAATTCCTTCGCTTCTGGTGTACCTACACTGTAAAATCTTCGCAAGATGTAAAAAGTAATGACCCAATTGAAAAATTACTTAAAAATATAAAAACGCAATGGCAAACATTTACAGGAGAAATACACGAAACACGTAAACTAAGAATTGAAACAATATTAAATGATAGCTTTGCATCTGGTTTTCAAATGTGGGAACAAATTATTTCTAACACAATGGGATTTAGTGCTAAAGCCTTATCTCCAGAAAATATTTGGGAAATAATATGGAATCAGTTTAATAAGAGTAATCCCCCATCAATAGCTAACCCTCTTCTTCTTAATGAAGAAGGACTTCACGAAGAACAAAATAGCGATTTTCATATTCGTCATCTTATATTAGAAAACGAAGATTCAGTTCCTTTTCTTGATAGAAATTGGGTGCAATTACAAGATAAATATATTGGTGTACTACAATTCAGCGAAAAACCACAAGGCTGGGTTGATGAATACGACCAACTACGCTATTTGTGGCGAGTACTAAGCAAAGAAAAAATATCTGATACCGAAATTATATGCCAATTATCAAAGGCAAATCAAGCATTGGCAAAAGTAGCACTACAACGTATTACAAAACAATCGATTACTTCCAGTGCGATGTCTACAGACAAGGGAAGTATAGATGTAAAAGCCAATATGAACATCGAAGAAGCAGTTGCTGCACAAGAAACAATTCTTCGCGGTAGTATTCCTATTCATAGTGCTGTCGTCTTTCTCGTCCATCGCGACACACCTCAAAAACTTGACGAAGCGTGTAAATACCTGCAAAGCTGTTTCCTTCGTCCTGCTCGAATTGACCGAGAACTGGAATATGCCTGGAAAACATGGCTACAATGCTCTCCAATCGTCTGGGAAAATTTACTAACCAAACCATTCAATCGGCGCCTACCTTACTTTTCTTCCGAAGCGCCCGGTATCACACCATTAGTTTGTACTTCTACTGGCGACAAACAAGGTTTTGAGCTTATCGCTGAAGAAGGGGGCACACCTATACATCTTGATTTATACATTCAACACAAAAACCTGGCAATATTCGGTACCACACGGGCTGGTAAATCAGTAATAGTAGCTGGAATACTCACACCAGCACTAGCACAAAGCATACCAGTAATTGCACTTGATTTTCCAAAACCTGATGGCAGCAGTACATTTACTGACTACACAGAATTTATGGGTAGTGAAGGTGCCTACTTTGACATAACCAAAGAATCAAATAATTTATTTGAATTGCCAGATTTAAGGGGGTATGAACAAGAAATTATCAAAGAGAGAATGACGGATTTTAAAGAATTATTAAAATCAACATTAATGGTTATGGTGCTAGGTACAAATCCAATTGGAGTTATGCCTACTACAATCTCAAACATTGAAAGCATAATTACATTAGCAATTGAAACCTTTTTTAATGATGATGATATCAAACTGCGTTATAAACTTGCACTAGATAAAGGTTTCGGCACAACAGAATGGAATGATATTCCCACGTTGCAAGATTTTTATAATATGTGTTCACCAGGATATATTAAACTTGATTCAATTGCCAATAACAGTAAAGATATCCTTGAGGCACTAAACCAAATTAGATTACGTCTTAAATTTTGGTTAAGTAGTAGAGTCGGGCAATCTATCTCCAAACCGTCGAGTTTTCGTACTGATGCTTTATTATTAGTATTCGCATTACGCTCACTTGGTAGCGAATCTGATGCAGCAGTTCTTGCATTATCCGCTTATTCCGCAGCACTGCGACGCGCGCTATCGAGTAAAGCATCAATATTTTTCCTTGACGAGGCGCCAATTTTATTTAACTTTGAATCAATTGCTGAATTGATTGGTCGGTTATGTGCAAACGGCGCCAAAGCTGGTATACGAGTAATTCTGTCGGCGCAGGAGCCAGAAAGCATATTTCAATCAAAAGCGGCGCCTAAAATATTTGCTAACATTGGAACTCGCTTAATTGGACGTATTCAAACATCAGCAGTTGAACCATTTATTAATCGCTTTGGTTATCCTCAAGAGATAATTTCTCGTAACAGCACTGAAGCCTTCTTTCCAAAAAAGGAAAATATCTACTCTCAGTGGTTACTTGACGATAACGGCAAGCTTACTTTTTGTCGTTATTACCCCGCATTTTGTTTGCTTGCAGCAGTTGCAAACAATCCTAATGAGCAAGCATTACGCACAATGTATCTCACCAAATATAAGCACAATCCAATGCTCGGCATGGTCAAATTCTCTGATGCTTTTGTACGTATGCTTCGTGATGATGAACAAGACGAAGAAACAAAAGAACTTTTGAGTAAAGAGTTAAAAACACTAAAAGTCGCATAACTCAATTTTTTTAACTGTCCTACCATATCTCATAAACAATTGTATGAATAACAAAAATGTGAAAAATAAAACAAAAAAGGGCATAATCATTGGCGCTGTAGGAATAGCATCGCTATTTATGGCGGCACCAAGTTACGGGTTTTCACTCAATATTAATGATTTTTTTAATGGTATTTTAGGAGGCGTTAATAGCTACTTTCAACAAATACAAAGCAATGCAAATAATACTATTAACCAAAAATGGGCTGGGTTAAAGCAAGATGCTCAAAATGCCGTAAATCAATCATTAGGGATAATGCAAGCCCCTAACCCAATAGCGGCAGGTGAAAACATTAGAGGAATAATCGCTGAAAATGGGGTTTCTCAAAAAGATAACAACATTATTCAAGGCGCCGTATTTGAGCAAAATGCGCTAGAGCAAGGAATTACTCGTGCTAGTGTTGAAAGCGTCTTAGGTAGCGAAGGGCAACAACGAACCAGAAATGAAATAAATGCTACTGCACAAACCGTAAGTGATGCCCAAGCACTTGCAGATGGAGCGCAGCAGATGGATGCTTCACAAGACATATTAAAGGTAATAGCAGCTCAAAATGCTCAGGTTGTGTCGATGATTGCTCAGTCCCGCACAGACGGTTTACAGGCACGTCAGGACGCACAACAAACAAATTTAATGCTATCTCAAATAGCTAAACAAGGAGATAGCAAACGTCTTCGCGAAAATTTGCAAATTGATGGCTTAACTGCTCAACATATGGAAATAGCGGGATATACAACGCTTACCACCACTGCTGGATGTACAACAGCAGTACCAGGAACATCAGGGGGCACGACAATGACAAGCTGTCCTCCCTAAAAATCTAAATTTTCAAAAATAAAAAACGATATATCTCTATCTTTATATTTTTGATATAAAGATAGCTTTATTAATAATATAAACAATGTTAGATATTACCTTTCTTGCTGCTTCATCAACAGATATTCTTCAAAATGCTGCTAACGGTTCACAACAAATAGCGCAAGGGTTTGACCAATTGTGGCAACAAACACTTAATGGAAATTTATACTCAGCATTAATAAAAGTTGCTCGGCTATTTGCTTTAGCTACACTACTTTTTTATATGGTGGAATTAGCAAAGAACTGGATGAATCAAGAAGACCAGAAAGCTTTATCAAGCTGGATATGGCCAATTATAGTTATTTCATTGATGGTGAATGATGGCGCATTAATAAAAACAGCCACATTATCAGCAAGAAACTATATTAATGTAATCAACAACGACATACTGCAAGAAACGGCGGCAGGGGCAAGTCTTGAAACTGCATATAATAGCGCTATTGGTGAAACCACCCTTAAAAAAGAAATAGGGTCTGCATTAGAACGCTGCCGCTCACTAGGCACATCAAAAGATGCTGCGGATTGTTTGACAGAACAAAAACAAAAATTGCAAGCGAAAGCTGCTGAATTTTACCGAAATCAACAAATATCACAAGGTGGGCAAGATGCACTTAGCGTTCTTGATAATGTCGCCAACGGTATTATGAGCGTAATAAATGACCCAGTTGGCGCCGTTGGTAGTGGTATCGGTTCGGTCTGGGATGCAGCAATGGGTGGTGTTGGTGAAGTTGTTACTAGTCTCGTAACAGTATTACTGCTCGCACTAAATAATGCCTATCAATGGTGTATTGAATTTGCATTGCTCCTAACAGCTTTACTCGGTCCAATGGCTGTTGGTGCCTCGCTACTCCCATTTGGAAATAAAGCTATATTCGCTTGGCTTTCATCAATAATGGGCGTCGGCATAGCAAAGCTTAGTTTCAACATTATATGTGGGCTTTGTGGGCAACTAGTGTCAAACGCCCAAGCAAATCAACCCATGATTTTCCTCTTATTTGTAGGGCTACTATCACCACTTCTTGCAACTGCTTTAGGTGCAGGTGGTGGTATGGCAACAATGGGCGCCGTCACTCAAGGTGCTGGATTAGCAGCAAGGGCTGGTGCGGCAGTAGCTACAAGTGGTGCATCTGAAATCAAAGCCGGAATGGTAAGGGCTGCTGCTGCAAAAGCTGCAAAAACCGCCACCAAATCTTAAACAACACTTATCAATACCATCAAAAAGTAATGTTAAATTTAGCAAAGAAAAAATCAGACAATCCAACGCAATCTGTAACTAAAAAAGCTAAAGTGCAACCAATGCGTTTATTAAGCTATGGTCAGGCAACTAGTATCCCCGTAGCCATATCTTCTTTAGTAAGTGCTACCGCTGCATCTCTTTGCTTCTTAATAATGCTTGCGAACTACGGCGCCACTAGCTCAATAGCACGATATACACAAGGTATGTCACTTATACAGCTTCAGGATGGCAGCACAGCAGTTGGTTCATTTGCCAATCCAAACGAAAGAAGCAACGAAGTAATCAAAAACTTTGTTGCAAATAGCATGATTAAAATATTTACTTGGAACGGACTTATTCGTTCTGAAGAAAATGGCAGAATCATTGAAACTATTGATAAAGGTACTCCAATTAAGTCTGACAATGCTGGCAAAAAATTGATTCCAACAAGTGTATGGAAAGCGACATTCGCTCTATCTGAAGAAAAAGACTTTCGAGCAAGCTTTCTCCAAAAACTTGCAGAAACTATACCCGATGGAATTTTAAATGGTAAAGGTACAGTTACCTTAATTACCAACCATCTGTCAGCACCTCGCAAACTAGAAGATGGTAAATGGGAAGTTGACATGGTTGCTAATCTTGTTACTTTCGATGCTGAACGCAGCCAAAGTAGAGGAGTTGAATTTAATAAAACAGTTACAGTACGCGCTATCGATGTCCCACAAAACCTGCCTAAAATTAATGATATTACACAAGACATTTATAAAGCTAAAGCTCAAGGACTAGAAATTGTACAAATTGTTGATTTAGATTTAGGTAGAAAGAAAAAATAAAACGATACAAACAATATTATATTTGAAAGAAATATATGTTAGAGTTTAATGATAACAATTCCAACAACTCGACGGTTAATGAATTATTACCACTTGATGACGATAAGGTAGTTCAAACCGAAACTGATTTATCAGTTGATTTAGAAGAAAATGAAAATGACAAAACAGACCCCGCAAAAATAACTACAAGACATAATTTTGTCACATCGCCTTACGTAAAAGGTGCCTTTGTTGGTGGTTTTTTCTTGCTAGGATTTGGGGCTATTTATTTATCATTAAATAGTTTAATGGGTGGCAGTAATGTTTCTAAAAAAACTCCAGAAGCGATACCGACACCAACACTAACACCATTTGTGGCAGAACAAGATGGTGAAGCGTATGCTAAACTTGCTCTTCAAAAACAGGAAAGTGATTTAAAAAATCTTAATGGAAAAGAAGAAACTTCGACAGAAAAAAATAAACTAGCTGAAGAGAAAAATAAAACTACAGCAGTTAATACTAATTCAACTACTACGAGCCAGAAAACAAATACTACATCAACAAATCAGGTGGCACCCACACCAACCCCAAGGAAAACGTCAACTGTACCCCCAGACGATTCATTTTATCGGCGCCCTGTTCAGAGAAATACTGGTACTAATATTTCAACCGTGCCAGCACCACCAGTAAATAGGAATGCATTTCAGCCGCGCGCACCGAAAACTTTAGCATCACGCCCTATTACTCCAACAATCCCAAGACTCTTCATTCCATCATCGGGTAACGGTGGTAATAATCAAAGGACAATTGCTAGAAATGACAACAATATCAGCAGGCAATCAGACCCACTGGCTGATATTGAACGCTTACGCAATTTGAGCAGCATGGGCAGAATAAACTATGCTCTTAAAACTTCCTCTCCCACACCTACCACAATACTTGCTAGCAATACAGTTGATTCTACCAACACTTCTACATCTTCCAACGATACATCAACATCGACATCAACACGTAGACGAGGTAGTAGTAATACTAATATATCCTCAAATCTTAATCAAAGCCAAGGTTTAATTGAAGCTAATGGTATTCAAAAGTTGACCCCAAAATGGGAACCAACTAACAGAACTGTTGAATTTAGTCCTCAAGCTAGACAAAAAAGTCTAGTACAACAAGTTAACTATGAACCAGAAGAATCGCAAATCCTTGATGAACGAGCGCCACAATACTTAGTAGTCGGCTCAACCACAAAGGCTACGCTTGTTACACCTTTACTGCTAGCTGGTGATAAACCTAACAAAAACCTCCGATTTATTGCACAGCTAAATGAACCAATCAAAAGCAACACTGGCGCCATTGCAATACCTGCTAATACCCAAATGGCAATTACCGTAAATGGTATTGATGGTGGATTTGGTATTGATGCTGAAGTCGCCGCTATTCTTAAAGATGGTACTGAATATCCCATAACACCAGGAACTATCACAGTTTTGGCAAAAGGTGGAAACCCATTAATCGCTCGTCCATATAAAGGTAAAGGTGGAGAAATTGCTGGTTACGATGTCACTCTTGGTTCTATCGCTGGACTTGCAAAAATTGGCGAAGTTATCAACAGACAAGACGAAACTATCGACGACCTCCCACTTGGTGGACAACGCACACGTAAAAGTGGGGGCAACCGTAACATTACAGGTGCATTTCTTGAAGGTGCCTTTGGTTCATTATCTTCAACTGTTGGCGCACGTACTCGAACCGCAACAACAGAAATTATTAATAGACCAAACGTTTGGTATATCCCTAACAACTCACAAATTACCTTACGTATAAATCGCTCAGTTCAGTTATAGTGCAAATGAAATGAAAAATAAATTATTCATAACTTTACTATTATCATTTTTTTCACTTTTATCTTTACCATCAGTCTCTAATGCAAGCATTGTTCGTACAGTAAAAGCTTCACAAGTGACCGGAGAAAATGCTACAGGAAAAACTATCGAAGTCTGGGCAGGACACGGTGTATCAATATCTTTTTACAGCAGTGGTGAAGTGATTCAAAAAATATGGTTTGACGACCCATCTCAATTTATCGTTGATGTCGATGGTTGCCTCGAAGGTATGCCCAATTGCTCTACTGAAAACGTCGGCGCCGGTTTAATCCATATACGCAGAATCAATAAAGTTAATATACCCGGCTTACTTAAAGCATCCTACTACGGCTCACATCTTACCGTAATCACTGTCTCAATCACTGGTAAAAAAGTTTACCACTTTAGTATTGTACCGGGAACTGGTAGACCAGAATACAGTCAAATTGAAATTATTCCCTCTTCCGTCGCATCAAATCAGCCTACACAAAGAACTCCTGATTACACAGCTTTAAGTGATAGTAGATTTATTGCCCAAGGAATGAAAATCGCACAAGATAATCAGTGGCTAGCAGCTAATGGACAATTGTGGCAAAAGTTAAACCGAGTAGTGACAGAACGCTCAAAAGGCACAGATTTAAGACTAGCAGCTTCAAGTGCTGGTGTCTCAATGCAAGTAATAGAAAAACTTATGAGAATAGGTGGTAAAAGCTATCTAGAAATGCCGCCAAGGAATATTCCTAATCCAAATAATAACCAAAGTCCTAACAACCCAAATTCTACAACTGAAGCAGAAAATGTTGTTTTTGAAAAACTGAAATCGAGGTAAATATGAATCAAAAATTAGACACTAATTGGAATTTTAATGAACCAATTAATAAAAAAAAATTAAAAGTTTTACCTGAAATTAAACCCACGCCAGAGGATAAACTAAAAGTAAACGAAACATTTAATGTTATTCATATAGCCAATAATGTACTCAATACAAACAATGAAGGTGATATCAATGTAGTAAAAGTTAATGACAATATAGTAGCAATAGTCCCATTTATTAACGCCAGTCATGCAACACGACCCACACCTAACACTCCAAACAAAGGAGATATCTGGAGGCAACAAAAAATGAATGTATACCGTTATTTAATTTTTACTGGCTTATTAATTAGTATTGTGATACACGGCATGATTCGTTATAGCACCGGATATAATATTAGTAATTTGCTAATTCAAAAAGCTAATGCCCAAATTCCATCAGTTGCAAAGAACACAAACCAAGCCCCCACACCTGACTGGAGTCGCATGACTTTTGATAACATGAAATTCTCAGAGGGTGGAAGTGTTGAATTTCCTAATGTCAAAGATTCTAATCCCGGCATGAAGAAAAAACGAGTATGGTCTAGTGGGCAATCGCTTGGAGATGTAATGGAATTAGGTGACTTCCAAGATACTGGTTTCAAAATAGAAAATCTTAACCTCAACAGTATAAGTAAAATTACTGGCATTAATCTTGATGATTATAACCTTAGTGATTTACAATTGCTCGATTGGCAAACGCTACCCGAACTAGTCGCAGCAATTCCAGGTCTATCCAATCTAACCGTTGACGCAGTAACACCCATCGCTGATTTTTTGAACAAATCATCAATTCCAAACAACGGCAGCACAATTGGAGAATTGATACAAAACAATCCCCAACTTAAAGATATTGAATTAGGTGAATACATTGATTTAAAACAGTACAAAATTACTTCGATACCAGGTATTGATACAGCACAGCTTAATCAATTTGCAAATTGGCAAAATACGACTATTGCCAAAGTTCCAGGATTATCATCAGTTCCATTTAATCAATTTCCTGGAATACCTGTACCCGATATGACCTTGGTTGGTAAAGTTGACATTGTGCTTAGAGAAGTTGAGAACGGGCGTTGGAAATCAATATCTGGTAGTTATCAAGAAGGCTTTAACGTTCCCTGCTACAACAAACAATGCGCTCATATCGAAGTAGCAGGTAGTGATAATCTTACTGGTGCCGCATGGATGAGCGGAAAGTACCAGCAAGTAAAAGGTGGATTCGGTATATTAGGAGCGCTTAATGGTGGTAAAGAACCAACAGGGCGCCACCCATTCGGCAAAGCTTTCAAGCAGGTGTTATGGGAGCCAAACGAAGCAAACGGCTCAATCACAAGTAATATGTACTTCCGTATTTGTAAACGTGGTGGTTTTATCGACTTGGGTTGTTCACCATACTTTATTGGTCCGGTGCCCTTTTTTGAATACAGAGAAAAAGACCCAATCATTTTAGGTACACCACTAACTGTACCAACAAAACCAATACAGGGTCAGCCATAAAACATAGATACTGTCTCTAAAACAAAGTTTCCCCTCCCTCAAATCACCCACAAAAGAAGAAGTCAAACTACGGCTTCTTCTATTTCTTCATGTCTTAAAATTATGAATCAACAATACAACACACTATTTGCACAAACTACTAAAGTTACTGCCACAAAACCAGCACAAAACTTTGATTTTAGTAAATATACTGAACCATTCATGACACCTCAATATGGTGCAATGGCTGTAGGTATAGCAGCATTGGTTATTTTAAGCAAACTCAGTGGTGGTAATAATAAAAATAAAATTGCTTCTGGATACTGGGGTGGAGCAAAAGAAATAGCTGCTGCCAAAAAAAAGGGTATTAGTCAAATTAATTCTCCTAAATGCGATAGCGCTGCACTGTATATCGGTAAACACAAATACAAAAATCAAAAATTGCCCAAAGGCAGTGGAGGCACACCACTATATATACCCGATGTGCAACGAGGCACAGCAGTTATCGGCGCCCCTGGTAGTGGTAAATCTTTCAGTGCCATCGACCCCATGCTCTACTCAGCAATTGAACAAGGGCATGGTGTTGTTTTATACGACTTTAAATATCCTTCACAATCACGTATTGCAGCATACGCAAAAAGAATGGGATATAGTGTACACATTTTCGCACCTGGTTTTCCAGAAAGTGAAGTATGTAATCCCATTGATTTTTTACGTGACAGTGGAGATGCAGAAACCGCACGTCAACTAGCTACTGTAATAAATAAGAACTTTCGTATGCTTGGTGGCGGTAATGAGGATGCATTCTTCGGCCCAGCCGGTGACCAGTTAACACAAGCTATATTAATGCTCACCAAAGAATTTGATGAATTCGCTGACATCATGACCGCTGCCGCACTGCTTAGTAGTGAAAAAATGGTGGAAAGATTAATGGCGGCGCCACTCAATCCTTGGGTTAAAATCGCATTCGGTCAATTATTCAGTTCAGCTGGTAGTGAAAAAACAGTGTCAGGTATCGCTGGTACTGCATCACTCATGTTTACGCGCTTTATGGCCAAGAATACATTAGGGTGCTTTGTTGGTAAAACTACACTACCCCTCAGTGTTGGGCGCAAGCAACTAATCGTATTTGGGTTAGACCGTGAACGACGCGATGCCGTATCACCCCTTTTATGTTCCATCCTTCACATGACCGTCGCTCGTTCTATTGCCAAAAAGCGCAAAGAGGAAGGTCCACTCGTCGTATCACTGGACGAGCTACCATCAATATTTTTACCCGATTTATTTAAGTGGCTCAATGAATCACGAAGTGAAGGATTTTGTGGGTTATTGGGGTGGCAAAATATGGGTCAGCTTGAAAAAATATACGGTAAAGAAATATCTAAGGCAATCCTCGGCGCCTGCGGTACAAAGTTCGTGTTCAATCCAGGTGAAGAAGAATCAGCACGATTATTTAGTGCGTACTTGGGTGATGAGGAAATAAAGCATATCCAAAAATCAAAAAGCAATAGTAGTGGCAAAACTAGCACATCTACTACGCCTCAAGAAAAAACTCGCAAAATGTTTGAACCTGCTCAATTCCTCAAGCTCCCACCTGGAAAATGTATACTATTCAACCCTGCATATGCTAATAAAAAAGAAGGTTCAATACCTATTCAAAAAATAATCAAAGTGCCAAAAGCCATCATCGATATGAAGGACGCGAATGATGCGGAGTGGGATAAATTAACTAAGGAATTAGCTCGCACCTCCACACAAAAACGTCCTACTAGGGAGGATTTAGACGCGCGCGTTGCAGAAGTTGATAAACGGTTTCCAATACCACAACAGCCCGTACAAGCTGGCAACGCTCCACTCCCAGTAGATGCCTACGAAGGTTTTTTCTAACTAATACTTAATCGTGATGATATCAATAAAGCTACAAGCACAAATTGATAAATATAAAAAACTACCACGTTGGAGTAGTAAGTTTCCACCATATGTTGAACAACATTTTTTTGATTCTATTATTGTTTACCACAAAGATAAAAATCATCCTGATAAAGTATATTGCGAAATGATGCCTGTCAATGGCACCAAACCTAGATTGATAGTAGTAAAGTTTGACAGCCAAATAGTATTTGCTTCCTTTAATAACTCCGTTTTGATTGATAGATTACCGCTAGCACAATAAACTTATGTTTGACCAAAAAGATAATCGAATTGACCAATCTTACATTGAAATACACGAACATACAGCTACAACTGCTTACGAATTTGCAAAGTTGTTAATGGAGTTACTTAAAAAGCTAAACGAAAAATGGCAAGAACATCAAGAAAATAAAAAAGTCGCTGTTAAAGTTGATGAAGAAACATACAATTTAGTCGAAGACCCACATACACCTGGCGCCTACAAATGGGAAAAAGTTGACTTAAATAAAGATTCTACTAATCCCAAAGCCCAATCAACTATAGTTGATGAATTTACAGAAATTGATTCTAACCCGTGGAACTCAGAACCAATACAATACAGTGCAGAAATAGAACAGCCGTTTACCGAGTACCAAGCACAAACCATTGTAACTAGATTAATCTCATCATTTTCACCTGAAAATAGTACAGAATATAATTACGATTTTTCAGATGAGCAACCAACAATTCAAATAACCGCTACCACAGAAAGTAGCGAAACTAAAGTATTGTACGCGCAACTAGAAAACGGTGAAGTCGTAAAAAATGCTTTTACTGAAGGATTAAGTCAAGAAGAGATAATTAACACGGCATACGAACCTTTAAGCAAGTTACTACCACCTGATTCTCCTTTATTGTTATCACCAGGTAAAGATAATATTGAAACTATAGCACAAAGTAGTGATGAAGAAAACATTACTATAACTGCTGATGACATGTTATCTAAAATATTACAAGGCGAAGTATTTGAAGTATCAAATTCTAGTGACATAACTAATATAGACTATTCTGAAAACAGCATCGGTCAAAGCTCAGTTGAAATAAACCAACCTTTACAATACGATACAGATGGTTTGATTATTGAAACTGATACAAAAGAAACTCAAAAAGGATTAAATGATGAGATTAGTGCGGAAATTGATGAATTTACGCAAGTAGATGAAATGCCTAATACTAATGAAGAAATTGAGGTTAACCAATTACCTCAATATGATGCAGATGGCTTGGTATTAGAAGAAAATATAACCATAACAAATAATAACGAAATAATAGAAAAGACACCCATAGTCGGCACCAAAGTAGTTACTGCTGTCTCAGTGACGCAAGGAATAAATACTGCTACGACTGAATCTGTCGGTGCAGTACCAGAAAGTATAGCAGAACAAGTAGGAAATGTAGTAACAGGCACCGTTGCAAATGAAGTTATGGTTGATACAGCCATCAATAAAGAACAAATTGATGCTGAAAAAAGCACTATCACTGAAACAGTTGAAGCAAAGGTTGAAGAAAAATTAAACGATAATCAAAATAATATCGATAATAGTGATAGTAATAACAATCTAAGAATAGAGACTTCAGAAATCAACAATTCAAATCAAAGCAATCCCGCTACATTTATAGCTGGTCTAACAGCCAATGATATAAGTATAAATGAAGTAAGCCAAGAAAAAATTAATCAGCCGATTAATACTGAAATTCAAGAAGAAGTCATAATACCTACCAAAAACCCAAATGTTGAAATACAAGAGGAAACATCACTTACAATCAAAAAACCAAATACTGAAATACAAGAGGAGGCGCCACTACCTAAAAAAACTGCTGCCAATCCGCAAGAAGAACCATCAGCTAATTATACTTACCAAACAATTGCATCAAATCCTGAAGTCGAACCACGCGCGCAACAATGGGCTAGGCAGTCAGTTATACCCGTGTACGAAATCAAACATAGAGGTGAAAAAACTAAAGTTGAGTACGAAAATAATAAAAATATCGCTTTATCTGCTACTGAAATGCTTAAAAAATATGGTACAATTGAAACCGATGGCAGTAGGATTTACCGTAGTGATGCTTTTACCATTCGCAAACAAGATGGTATAGTTAGTATTCATCGCCGTGGAGATGAGGCAAGGGGATTCAAAGAACCATTGATGGAATTCAAGTTAAATAAAGATGGTACACCCGATATCAAAGAAGGTAATATAATAAATAATTTACGAGGAAAGACAACAAAACATAATTTGTCACCCGTTGAAAAACAAGAATTTTTAATTGTCGCCGAACTAATTAATGAAAAAAAGGGTTTACCCGATTTACAAAAGACCGATATACGTGAAATGGGTAACGCTCTGGGCAGTTTGGCGCCAGCAGGTACATTACGCACGCTTCAATCATTTAAAGAAACTGAAGTATTGGGTATACTCAATAATACCTTAAACCAAGCAAAAAAAGAGACAGTCACTGTTGGCGATTTTACCATCAAAAGAGAGCGCGACCCAGATAATGAAAATCGTGCATCTCTTATACTAACTAAGGATAGTAACGATGGAAGAGGGCAACAAACATTGGTACAATTAGATTTAGAAAAAACAGAAAATGGTGTAGAAAGTAGTGTTACAAAAATGAATATATCTGACTATGATATTAATCAAATTAAAGAAATTTCTCAAAACATATACAAGCGTAATCAAAATTTAGAAATGAACTTTGGTACAACAAATCAACAGGCATCAACCAAAACAGAAATCGAAGCTGATACCCGAAATCTGGGGCAAGTTGCTGTTGATATTCATCCTTGGGTACAGAAAGAATGGGTACAAATGGTAGATGATTTACAAGAAAATCCGCCACATACTCCTGAAATTGAAGAGGGTCTTCAAGAAATAAAAGACAGAATGGACAAAACTCCAGGTAAAGCAACAATATCCGACCAATGTATAATGTATGACAAAATCACTACGCATAAAACCGCAGTAGCACAAGAAAGTGATGACCCAAACGCTACAGTTAGTTTCATGAATAAGAACGATATTATTCAAGATTTGAAAGAGTTACGTTTAAAACAAATTAATCAAGAATTTACTCCTACTCAAAATTTAACTCAAAAGCAGGAGCAAGTACGACAAAATAAAGAAACGTCTCGACCTATACCACGTACCAAAAAACAGCTTGAAGTGTAAAATAGGTTATCTCATTGTTTTTTGATATGCGTGTTAGTACGCAAAAAATCTAAGGCGCCAAGTAGATTAGAATAATCGTCAGTCCAAGCTTTAATGTCACTATCTATGGCTACTTCACTCCATCTATTAACATACTTATTCAATGTCTCATAGGCGCCTACTGCTAGCCACTTAGCTTGCGCTTCACCAAGAATCCCATTTTCTGGTGTAGGGTTATAATCTTTTCTTAAGATGTCTTTCCCTAATCCATGTACTGTTGCAGCAACCGCCTGCGACAAGTCAAAATACCTATTGCTGATATGCACAAGTATTACACCATCCGGATTCATTCGACGACTGTATATTTCAAATGCTTCTCTAGTTAGTAGGTGTGTGGGAATTGCATCAGAGCTAAAAGCATCGAGAACGAGTAAGTCATATTTCTGAGTTGAAGTTGAAAGCGATAGCCGTGCATCACCCTGAATAATGTTTATCTTCGCAGGTGATTTATCTATATAACTAAAATATCTAGTGTCAGTTGCTACTTTAATTACCAATGGGTCAATCTCATAAAAATCAAGCACATCGTCATCACCCGTATACATAGCACTTATTCCAGCACCCATACCTACCATGCCTATTTTGATAGGGTGGTTATAATTATTACTTATATTCTTTACTACCTCTTTAACAGCAGTATAGTAAGCTAGCCCTGGCGCCACGAGTCCTGATGGTGGAGATGCCATTATACTATCACTCTGAAAACCATGCATCGTTATCCCGTGAAGCATTATTCTTGAACCGCCGTTACTATCAGATTTTATTACTTGCAAATTCCCAAAGTACGACCTATCCGCAAACAAATAGTTGCCAAAAGGTTTAAACACAAACAATATTCCAATTAATGAGGTTAGCACAAAAGCTTTTTGAAGCTTGGTTGAATCTAACTTTAATATGCCAACTGCAAACAAAACCAGAGGTACTAGGACACCAAACAAAGTTTTAAAGTTAGGCTGGTGCCAATCTCCCCAAAATAAAATATACTCAATTACACCAATCGCTAATAAAACAATATATATAGTATTTTTATCCACAAAAGTTGGTTGTATATTGTAGTGTTTCATTGAAAAACCACTACCTAATAATAATTTGTCACGAACCTCATGTGTCGTAACACTAACTTGAGTTACTGGATTAATTAATAAACACAATACTAAGCAAATAGCATATTCTATAGTAAATTTATATGACGCAGGCGCCACAACCGCATTAATCAATCCTCCAACAACACCACCAAGTGAGGTGAACAAATAAAATTGTGGTAAATATAAAACATCTGGTCGGGATTGATACAAGTAATTATGAACGCTTAATGATATTTGATAAAAGAGAATTGTTGATAGTAAAAATTTTAGCTGTGATGGTATTGGTAAATAAGAATTAAAGCCTAAAAACACTAATGCAATTAGTACATATTTACATGGGCTTGCAAGAAAAGTTGGTTTATTTAATGGTTTAAATCCACGTATATACGATAACAAATATAACCCTAAAGGTAAAATCCAAAGCAAAGGGAAAGAACCAATATCTTGTGTAATATAAGATGTAAGAGACAACGATAAACTCACAGGTATAGCAGCAAGAAATACCCAACGTAACCTGTCCAATAAACTTGGCTCTAGCATTATATAATCATTATCTTCGCTATTTCCAGTCTGAAAGTTTATATCCCAATTTGCTGATTGAAATGTAGTAAATATAATAGTTACAATTGTAGCTAGCAATATTAAATAAATACTGCGCCATAATTCAAACTGTATATCTAACTCTAAACGAGGCTCAATTAATAAAGGGTAAACCAAAATACCTAAGAAACTTCCAACATTTGATGCCGCATATAATAAATATGGATTACTACCGGGCATTACCTTACCATACCAAAACTGTAACAACGGCGCCACAGTACATAGCAACAACACAGGTAGCCCTACACTAGTCAATAAATACTTGAATACCCAAGCTATTGGTTCATCTATTGGGGAACTAATACCTGCCTTTAATTGCAACGGTAGAATAAAGGCTATGACTAAAATAAATACTAAGTATATGTAACGGCTCGAATGAATGCGTGATAGTATAGTTGATACATAATACCCACTTAAAAGTAGGACTTGGAAAAATAAGTTCACGCTTATCCAAACATTTGGTGAACCTCCAAGTACAGGTAGCATTATCTTAGCTACCAATAATTGTATTGAAAATAACAAAAAAGCAGAAACTGATAGCGTCGTGATGTATATGAAATTCAGCATAGCTCCATTTATCGGTCGGTTATATATATTATGTTGTACAATTTGTGCAACAATTATTTCAATATTAATTATTTATCAATGCTATAACAGTAAACTATTCAGCGATTCAATATTACTAAAAATAGTTTTGCCATTAGCAATAACGACTGGTCTGTTTAGTTTGATTTTACCAACCCAAGTTCCACATAAAATAGGAATTGTACCCGACACCCTTACACAGAAATATTTGGATGAAACCGTAGGCAAAAAATTAAAATATAGAATTGCGCCTAACAACAAAATCGAAATATATGAAATTCCAAAACTGATTTGGCGCCAAAAAATTGTTTACATAGGAATAGTTTTTTTAACTGCAAATCAATGTATTTTAGAAGACACTATCACAAATGCTATAAAAGCACAACCAGCAAATATACTTAAAAGTGAACTTACATTTTGGCAAGGAATCGAAAGTGTTACATCAAATAGTTTTCAACTATGGAAGCCGTTTACACAATGGTATATAAAATATTTAGCAAAATTAGTAGACGATAGTGATTATTCTTCTGCAAACTATGTGTTTAATCATTACATTGTAAACAAAATCAAAAACAAAGAATTTAATATTTTTGAAAATTATATTTTTTCAAAAAACAAAGAATTTGCAAGTAATAGTGCTAGAGAGTTAGATAAGATTTGCGCTAGTATGTGGCTAGCAGCTTACGCTTTGCTCACAAATACTGCATTAACTATTGATGAATTAAATTTACCGAAATACCGAGATGTGTGTCAATTAGCAAGCTTAGGTATAATTGACTTGTCACCACAAAAAGTGATTAACGGTTTGAATGAAAGGCTAGAATCTAGTTCATATAAAACCCAATTAATCGAATTAGATGACGCTCAACGTACACGAATATATAATCACATCACAGAAAACTGTCTACATGTAGATGTAGTTGGAGTAGCGAAAAGAAAACTTCAATGGATGCCAGAAGTACCAAGTTTTATAGTAACTTGCCGTCAACGTAAAAGTTTTATAGATTTTAACGAACGCACTCGCCTGATTCAGAAACAGTTGCAAATAGCCGCTAACAGTCTAGATGGTGACTGGACAGTTATAGTAATAGATAAATAAATTTTCAATTAAAACGTTAATTGCTACGCATGATATCTGAAATAACCATATTTCATGCACATGAGCTTAACTAAAGAACTAAGCAACCCCTCATCACCTGTTAGCAAATGGTTTGCTAAAAAGTATCATAAAGGTGTAGAATACATTATTTATAATCACAATAAAGTAATGTCGCAGTCATCTACAATAACACCAGTAGAAGGTACAAATTTTTCATTGGTAGGTAACGCGATAACTTACGCATTCCATAAGTTTATTGCTTCTAAGCAACAAAATAAGTATTGGCTAGATAACACATTAGCTGGGAAAACACTCACAAGATTAAATTTAGCCAATCTTAATAAACTCTGTTGTGTAAATAGCAAATCAAGCGAAGAGGAAGCTTTTAAAATGTTACTTCTCGGCGCCTTTGAAGGATACTATAGAAGCTACAAACCAGACACTATCATCCAACCTTTTTTTAAAGGCGATGGAAGAAATTTTAAAGTTTCAGAAGAATACATTGCTCAATGGCGCCCTAGCATAGATGATGTATCAAACATTAGCGCAGCCTTACCAAAAGTATGGTGTTCAATCGAACATCTCATAAATATTGAGAAGTCAGTAGTCTCAAACGCTACTTTTGGATTAAGTAGTATACTGCACGCTGATTGCCAGATGGTTATTGATAGCACTATTATAGATATTCGGACAACCGCTAAAAGGCAACCATTTACACTCAACAACTTTTATCAGCAAATTGCGTATCTGCTCTATGATACTGAAAATGTGTACAAGATTAATCAACTAGCCTGGGTATATACTCGCCAGCAAGTAGCATTTTCGTATCAAATTGACCAGCTATTTAAAAACTTAGAAGCGACACGTGCTGATTTTAAGGAGATGATTGCCACCAACTATCACGAGAATCGAATTAAAAAGCACATACTACAAAACCAAAACTCATTAATCCAACTCTAGTAGTTTAGGTGTGGCTCTCAAGAGCCACGCTGATAATGAAAGCAATAATGCTGATGGCACATTTTCATGCAAGTCAAACGTTTATGCTAATATAGTCATTAAGAGTTGATAGCTGTTTAAATCATGGATAAGACTAAAAAAGAAAAACAGTTTTTTAAGATAGGAAAGATTTTTGGGGATTTAATTGTAATTGATGAGCCAAGCGAGGAAGAAGTTAAAGTCAAATGTATATGCAAAAAAACTTATAAAGTAGTCGATATTGATAAACTAGAATTAAAGGCAAGTAATATCTTGAAAAGTAAGGGTAATATTCGGAAAGCGAATATACCGGAAGTTGGAGAAAAAGTAAATAAATTGACAGTCATTAGTGATGAAATCAAGCGTGATAGTAATAGTGAAATATTGATTAAGGTAAAATGCGAATGTGGTAATGAAAAATACGTTAGAAAACGTAACCTAGTTAGCGGAATGACTACAAGTTGTGGCTGCGTCCAAAAAACGCGCGTTAAAGAAAATAGAATTATTCATGGATTATATAAGTCAAAAGAATATAAAACTTGGCAGCGATTAAAAACTATTTGTTTTAATGAAAACAATACATCATATAGACAGAATAAAGAAGCTGGTATTGAAATGCATCCAGAGTGGGTCAACAGTTTCCAGCTTTTTTATGACCAAATGGGTCCATCACCCAAAGATACTGTAATTGCGCGTATTGACCCTACCAAGGGTTTTTTTCCAAACAATTGTTGCTGGGTTACGCGAGAAGAATTTAAGAAAATGAATAGTTTGCTAAAATGTGGGATTAATCCCAAAATATTAATCCAGCCAAAGGTGCAAAAAACTATACTTAAATCAAAAAACACTATTTCTAAGAGTACAATAACAGCTATTCGTAAAGAACATACTAAAGGAGAGTCAAATATTTCTGTTCTTTCCCAAAAATATGGACTAACACCTAATGAAATAATTAATATATTAGTCTACGAATAGTCCCATTTATTCAATATAATTACTTATGTCTATGCATAGCTTGAACGTGGAATACATCATGTTACTAATAGGCTACTAGACTTTGGAATAGTAGCCTTTTTTCTATAAATCTATGCCATTATCAACTTGTTGTGAACGCTGCATTGAATATGAGCGATAAGGATTAGGGTTATCCGGGACATTTGGGTTAGTTCCTAATCGTAATTCTTCAGCAAGTGTAACACCATCATTATCTTTATCAGAATTCGCAAAATGGCTAACTAAATAATCGGGCAAGTGTGACTCGATTGCGGCAAAGACTTTCGCGCAATACTCAGGACTAGCCTCTATCGAATCCAAGTATAAAAGTAAATTATCTATATCTTCCGTGTGTAGCTTATTCACATTTGTTTCGTTAATGCCAGAATCTGCTATACTATTTAGATAAAAGTCTTTATCTTCATGTGCTAATAGTTGTTTTAAAGAATCACGCACACGAGCTACCTGGTTGGAATCAAATTTTTCAGTTGTATTCATATACCTAAATTATGAAATAAATTATCACACTCTTCAAATATTAGTTCATAATCGCGTAATAAAAATCTAAAGTTAATATTTTTCAATACAATAACTAGTGCTATGCATATGGGAGCGTTGATTTAAAGCATAAACAAAATCATGCAAACTAATTTAAACATTCCAAAATGGTTAGAACCCTCACAAGCAGTGTATAGTAAGAAACTAGGAGTTGTCTTAATCAAAGCTATTATAGGAAATAAGTTAATAGTTAAAATTGGTATATCCGAAGAAGTAATTGAAAATTGGCAGAAGCTTATTGAAAACGGCGATTTAATGCCAATTAATGAGGCGCCTTTAACTAGCGAGGTAAAGTATGGATTTTTTGCGGCATTTCTAAATAAGTACAACTTACTCTCATACATATCTAGAATTGATGGAGCAGGAGGTATGTTTAGTTCAATACCTAGCAATATTAATCCTATCATTAAAAATGCACTTATTAAAACAGGAATTAGTCAACTATACTCACACCAAGTTGAAGCATGGGAGGCATATAGACAGAATAAGGATATTGCACTACTAACACAGACTAGTAGTGGTAAATCATTAGCGTTTCTAATTCCTGCATTGCAAGAGTGTTTAGAAAATAAATCAGTACTAATTTTCTTTAATTTAAAAGGGCTAGCATTAGACCAATCGCGCAAAATTGAGGGTATAGTCAAGCATATTCCGACAAATATTCGCCCAAAAGTATTAAATATTAACGGCGATATACCTCGTAAGGAAAGATTACAGCAGTATGTCAATACTCCCACAATAATATTGGCGACACCTGATGCGTGGAATCATGATTTAGAAGCAAGTAAAGGAAAAAATTATCAATTAATTCAAACGCTATTGAATATCAGGTTAATAATTATTGACGAGATGCATCTCTATAACGGAACTTTTGGCGCCCATTTTGCATGGTTGAACAAAAGGACACAACTAAAAATAAATATGCTAGGAGGTAAACCAAACAATATTAGATATATCTTTGCTTCTGCTACTATTGGAAATCCTAAAATAATTGCTTCATTGATTTCAAACCGTTCGCAAGATAATTTAGCAATTATCGAATCGAGTGGAGCTAAATCATTTGAAAAGCAATTTATATGCTTACGTAATAGTAAAACATCTACTCAAGATGCGGCTATGTGTTTAGCAAAATTGATTGAGCTTGATGTAACAACAATTTGTTTTGCTATTAGCCGCGCGCAAAGTAAAGCTATTGCGGCAAAAACTCGTCAAATACTAATTGATAGAGGTAGAAGTGATTTAATAAACAAATGCTCTTGCTTTTATGGAAGCATGAAGCCAATACAACGCTCTGAAATAATTAGCGATTTGTTAAAGGGAAAAATCAAAGGTATTGTGTCAACCAGTGCCCTAGAGGCTGGTGTAGATATTAGTAACATTTCTGCTACCATCATCTGTAAATACCCAGGAACAATACTTAGTACTCGCCAGCAAATGGGACGTGCAGGAAGACACGGAAAAGGATTAATAGTATTTATCCCATCCCAGCAAAGTGTGATTGATGGATACTATGCCGATAATCCTGATAAGCTATTTACAGATAAAGCTGAAATTATCAGCTTCAATCAAAACTATGAATCTATAATTACCAACCACCTAATTGCTGCGGCTGTTGAAAGCAAACCAACAGTTGAATTAATTGAAGAATATTTCGGTGCATTTGGGCTAGAAATCATGCAAAAGTTACTAGATGAAGAAAAACTTCTTCCATCATTCAACAACCGCATTGAAGCTAACCCAAATCTTGGTTACTACCACGCCAATATTAAGATGCGTGGTGAAGGGGGTAATATTGAGTACATAAATCAAGAAACTGGCGAAGAATTTGAGTCAAGCTCAAAAAGTATTGCAATCAGAGAAGTATATCAAGGCGCCATTTATCCGGCACAAGACTTTGACGGGCATCCTGTAAAATATCGTGCAATCAGTCTAGATTTAGAGGAAGGTAATTGTATATTAAAGCCTATCAACAAAAATACAACCTTTTACACAGTTTGTAAATCAGAACTAAAAATTAGTAATATTAAGGTAGGAAAAGGTGAAAGAATACATGTAAAATTAACTGAGGATTCATCTTTCATTCTCAATCCTATTTGGGGGTTAATCAAAGAATCGGTGAGTGGTTATGAACTACGTAATAAAGAATTACGTTGGACTTGTAACCGCAAAAAATGTCGCAACCACCACAAAGCCATTCATACAGAGTATAAAATATGTCCTGCATGTAGTAATTTGCTAAGGAGCATTGAGGTTGATGAACTAATTGAGGATATAAACTACCAAAACCCAATTACTGTAGAGTATGAAACACCCACAATCGAAGTATCGGTGACAGGTAATACAAGCTATTTCAATAGTGTTGTATTAGAGGCAAAACAAACTATTCAAGAAAGTATTCATTTAGGGAACTGCACAATGAATAGAGAATTAGCCATGTTGTTTACTTCAGAACCAATGCTGATTGTTATCCATACGCTAGCTCATCAACTAATGCTAGCACTGCCTCTAGTTAAGCACGAAACAAACAGCAAAGATATTGAATTCGGTTTAACCCAAAATCAAAAACAAAACCAAAATTCGATAGTTGGGTATTTCTTTGATACTACTCAAAATGGCACAGGCGCCTGTAATACACTTATAGATTATTGGCAGCAAGTTGTCCAAAAAGCCCGAACGCTAGTAAACAACTGTGACTGTAAGCATGGTTGTCACAGATGCACTACAATACATCGATGCCCAGATGATAACGAACATCTGTTTAAAGATTTGGGAGTGAAACTATTGCAGTAATTGAATAATAATCACTCAAACTACATTTACCGCATTCGGAGGTTGTGAATGTAGTTTACATTTTATGTCAGCACAAGTTAAAGCACTAATCGAGGGATTATCCGAAATCCCTCCACATTGGTTGATTGTACCTACACGAATGAAAATGGCACTGGGTAAAGGGTGGCAAGGTCTACCCTACTCAGCTAATCAATTAGGAGAAACACTTATTCGCCAAAATGGAATACTACGTATAGAAACAAAAAAAGGATGGCAGGATGCTGTACCAACAGGGTTTGCCTTGAAATGTGGCGCCAATAGTAAAGAGTTTCTGCTAGCAATCGACTGCGACGGTATAGAAGCATATCGACGAGTTATCGAAATCAACGAAGGAAAACAAAATATTTTAGCCAAAATAGATGAGTTTGAGGTTAAAAAACTAGCAGAAAGGTATTTACCTCCAACAGTGTCATTTACCAGTGGAAGAAAGAATCGGCAACAGTATATTTATAAAGCTGACTTGTCCATGTATCCCTACCTAAAGTCAAGGGTTATTGACGCTGGGAATGGGAGCCATCTTGAATTACGTGGTACAAACCTAAATTCCATACTCCCACCCTCCTTACATCCAAGAGGTAAACAATATAAATGGGTGGCAGGTAGCCCAAAAATCATACCCGTGGAAGAGGCGCCACATTGGGTCATAAAACAGATGACCTTCCGGCCATCACAAAAAAGTTACAGAATTTCAGATACATATTTTGGAGGTGTATCTCATGAAGGAACACAAGAGGAAATCAAAATCGCTTCCATTCTCCTAGACGTAATCCACCCCAAGTACGCGGATGACTACAATACTTGGATAAAAACAGGTATGGCATTAAAATCTGTTAGCACTAGTTTACTTCCCCAATGGGAAGAGTGGAGTCAAATGTCGCATAAATACACACCTGGTTTATGTGCGTATAAATGGAGTACTTTTAATAACTTGAGGTGTACAATCCGTAGTCTATATTACTTAGCGAATAATTCGTAGCTAATCAATTATATGAACTACGTTATACGTTCATACTAAAACAAAAGGTATGAGCGTATGAATCACCAATTTAACCAGTATTTTAACAGTGATGCTCTTAAACAAAAGGCACCTAAACATATTGGTCAAGCAATGTCTAATAACAACGACATTAGCGATATAAATTTTCAATTCAATACTGTAATGCGGCAAATATCTTTTGGAATGTCAATTGATGAATTCGCATACAATCACCCAATTAAAGAGTGGGTAAAATTTGTTTCAACATACACTAGTATTGAAGGTACTAAATACTACAACACTGATTTCTCATATCAGTTTAATGATAATGTCTACCTAATTGAAAATTATGATTACATCGTCATCAACAATAACAGTGTAACAGCTTTTAATTGGAGTGTGCCAAAAGCTAAAAATCTTGAATGGTTAGAAAATAGCTGGAAAACTAGGTTAAGCTTATACTTGCTCCGTAAAAATTTCACCATAGAATGTGAAAACATATCTTTGCTTTACCTATTCCCAGATAGCAAAGATACTTGCCAATTTTGCTATAACACCAAACAGCATCAAGTAAACTTAGAAGACATTGGTGCCATCATCAATTCTGCAAATCATCAACTAAATACTAACGAAACAGTAGCAGAAAATCAATTTTACTACACAGCATGGCTACAAGGTAAATCAGTGCAAGAAGATTTTGAAGCAATACCAGAAATATCATTATGAATATCACAGCAACTAAATTAGAAATCAAACCAACTTATCAAGAAAAAATTGATGCGAATGGTTGGAGTATCAACATGTATGGTACGCGCGCTGCTACCATTACAAACCCCAATGGGAAACGAATTACTACATATTTTGGGTTTAACTCAAAGCAAAAAGCATTATATTTTGAAGAGTGGCTTTTAGAACACAAATGCTGCGAAAAATGCGATGTACGTAAATCCAAAAGATTAAACACACGCTGGGAAGCAAAAGTATGGAAATGCCCAACTTGGCTGCTAGAAGATTCATTAACGGCTGAAACCAAAAAGCTTATTACGAATATTAATCAATTTATGGTCTACATAAACTTAAAAATAGGAGATAAAAATGGCACGCAGTAAAAATAAAAAACAACCGACTTGGAATAGTTACATATCGTATATATTTGAGCCACATTCAGGTTGCATGATAACTGTTTATGGTAGCAATATCCTCAAAACAATAGCAGTATACGATGGTCGAGATAAATCAGTTAGCCTAAAGTTCTCAAAACGTACAGTTAAGTTATTGGAAAACTACATCCAAAACTTACAAAAAATGTTAACTGAAATTAAAGCTAGCTAATCAAATATAATTGTTGTCTTCTGACAACGTTATATTTTTCAATATTTATGACTTAATCGCTATGCGTAATTGAAGCGTAAACATAATACAAAAACGCCTAGATTATGGCTATCAAAAACGGTAAAGTTTCATCAAACACTGAAGAAACTCAAACAGATGTAACTAATACTATACCAGCAATTACAGGCAAACAGCGTTCTGAAGAAGAAAGAAGGAAAGCTGCAAGTAAATACCTAGACCCGAAACATAACAAACCTATTAGTTCGGCGCCGATAACCCAAATCATAAACATACAAGACCCAACAAAAGTGGGATTATTTATTAAGGAAAATGCGCTTAATCGTATTAATTGGAAAGGTGAGGAAGCAAAGCATAAGCACACATTTTCTAATGGGGAAGAAGAAACAGGTATATTGCTCCAGTCACCAAGGTTAAACATTATACAAAAAAGTTACACTTTCCCTGAAGCACGAAAAGACCTGGACGATGGTACAACATCTGGTACTCTGGCCAACATGATACTTGAAACAAATGATGGCAGAGAGTTTTATAACAAAAATAAGGCAACGCATGTTCTTAGAAGGTTTTATTTCGCGTTCGTGCTAGATGAAAACAATAACAACCTTCATGACATTCCTATTGCGATAACCATGAAAGGTGTACAGCTAGTGAAGTTTGACATAGCATTAGAAGCTTTCTACTCGGATATTGATACTGCATTTGCAAACTTTTATGGCGAAGATAGGTGCCCCAAAGACGATGAGTTTCATAGAATGTGCGTATTTAATCCCACATTCGCCCCGTCCCACGAACCTAAAACCGAGCCGAAAGCTACAAACCGTTCGTGGGTGGCAATCGTCGAAAAATATGAAACACCGAAACAAGATGGCAGCAATTTCTTAGATTTCTTCTGCGAATGGAAGAGTAAAGAGTATGCCACTCTTGTCGCAACAAACCCTGACCTCACTATGAGTATTGGAAAAGCGGCGCCCATTGTGGAGGAACATAATCGACTTGTAGTAGAAGGCAGAGTCGAAAGAAAGCTATTGCTACCCGCAACTTTAGTAGATGACGACATCGAAGTTAACGACAACCCTCCCTACTAAAAATTAACTTGTCAGTAATTGTGCGACATCATCGAAACACAGTTACTGACAATGCAAACCCTCTAACCACCTATAACACTACCACAAATATGAAGGTACAAATAAATCAAGCCTTACTAAGCGGCGCCATAGAATCAGCAGTTTTAGCTATTTCTAGCAAACCATGCACCCCCATCACTGGATGTATAATCGTAGAGGCATCCGAAGAAGAAAATAAAATAACATTAAAAAGTACTGATGCATCTTTCAGTATTAATCAAATAATTGAGGCTGATGTAGAAGAATCAGGTTGTGTTGCCGTAATTGGTAAAAAGCTCAAGGATACAGTACTGACTCTCAACGGCGAACTAACACTTTCCTCTGATGAGCAATACCTAACAATCACATACGAAAGCGGACTTTGCCGACTAGCAGTCAACAACAATCTAGATGAATTCCCTCAAATCGAAGACTCTATCAAAGACACAGATCCTATTGGTACACTAAAACTATCAGCTTTAAAATTTGAAAAGGCTATTAGTAAAGTACTATACGGCGCCGCCAGTGATGAAACAAAGATGGTACTTACTGGTACTAATTTCAATATTACAGGGGATAAGCTATACACAACAACAACTGATGGTCACAGAGTTGGGCGCATTTGCATGTCATTAGATAAAAATAATGATGAAGATGAAAACCAACTAAACTTTACAATACCTGCAAAAATACTTACATCAATTCTAAAAGTATTACAAAAAAATGCTGAAAATAACGATTGCTTGATTAATGTATTTAGCAAAATTGTAGAGATTAATATGCCGGAAATCAAAATAATATCTCGATTATTAGATGGAACCTACCCAGCTATTGAAAGCATAATTACTAAAAAATTCATCTATGAATTTACAGTTGAAAGAAAAGCTTTTCAAGCAACAATCAAACGTGTAGAAAACCTTGCTCATGAAAAAGACAAATCTGTTTTAGTAAGTTTTAGTGTTAATAATTGTAATGCTATAGTATCTACCGAGTCATCAGACTATGGAGAAGCATACGATTCAATCAGCATTAAACCGAAAACAGAAACATCAGAAGACATCAGCATTGGATTCAATATAGATTATTTGACGCAGGCTATAAACTCTATTGATACTGATGAAATTGTAATCAAATGTAATACTCATACTACACCAATTGTAATATCTCCAATTGGTGGGTTGCTAGAACAAACTGCGCTAGTAATGCCATTACAGATTAGGCGAAATAGTGTTAATACTGATACTAAAACACCCACAGAAAAAGAAACCACCCCAAAATCTAATAACAAGAACACTCAGCCAGAAGTTAACACACATACTGCACCAAAAACAAAGACTAACACAAAGAAAAATACTTCAACAAAAGGTCGCAAGTTAAAAGTCGCTGCCTGATATCTCTTCTCCCCCTTATATCAAAAAGGGGGAAACAAATAACTACATATTATGATTGGAATAAAAAACATATGCCATACGAAGCAATTCATCTCAAATATCGTCCCCAAACCCTATTAGATGTAATCGGGCAAGAAACCACTACTAAAACTTTACAAAATGCAGTTACTCAACAACGCATTGCGCCGGTTTACCTATTTACGGGCGCTAAGGGTACAGGTAAAACCTCGACTGCAAGAATACTCGCCAAGATGATAAATTGTCAAGACGATACAGTACCATGTAATCAATGTAGCTCATGCATTAACATTAATAGAAGTACACATCTTGATGTAATAGAAATTGATGCTGCATCTAATTCGGGGGTAGACCCGATGCGCGATATAATCGAACGTACTCAGTTTGCTCCTATTGCTGGAGCATGGAAAGTAATCATCATTGATGAATGTCACTCTTTATCTAGACAGGCGTGGCAAGCATTACTCAAAACAACTGAGGAACCACCTCACAACGTAACATTTATCTTTTGCACAACTAATGAATCAGAAGTTCCTCCAACAATTAAATCGCGCGCACAAACATTTGAATTTAAACTAATAAGGGCAGATACTATTGCATCAGCACTATTAAACATCGCGCAGCTTGAACAGTTTAACTTGGATTTAGATGCAGCAGTGGCAATAGCAGAAGCCAAAAATGGTCATATGCGAGATTCACAAACACTACTTGACCAGCTATTTACATTAAATAAGCCAATTACTAAAGAGGTTCTCGAGGAAATTTGTGGGATTGTTAACGAATCAACTGCTTACAAAATCCTAGTTCATCTGGCAACTGCTAATTACAACCAAGCAAAATTAATAGTTGATTTATTACTTACACGTGGAAAGAGTCCTCACAAAATTCTTACTACAATAGTAAAGACCTGTATTAAATACGTTACCTACACCGACCATCCGATAAAACAAGTATGGAGTAACAAAGAATTACAACATATTGTTACAACACTCAGCAACAAAGAGTACCTTACCAAAGGTGAGTTTTCGGATATTTGGATACAGGCAATTTTAATGGAAGTTGCCCGTATGGACTTGAATGAGAAGTTCATACCTATTTACAGGGCTTGGGAATCTGAAGCAGACGCAATTGCTTGGGGTAAACAACAATTGCCAAACCATGACATCAATGCTGCGTGGCAAAATATTGAATGTATAAACGGCAAAAAAGCACCTGCTTGGATATATTACGTTATTCGCGAACAAATAATCAATTTAATATAGCGACTATTAATCAAGTATTTATTGCTTGATTAATTCCATTTTATTATTGCATAAAATACATATTAAAAAAAGCACAAACAATAAAATTATGGTATACAATCATAGATTATTAGTTAAAAGAGTTAAAAATAAATTAGTTGTTAATGAAGACAAACTAGATATATTCTGGAAGCATGAACGAAAATCAAATAAACCGTGGAAACCCCGTAATAATATCAAAGACTACAGTGAATTAAGTACCGCGATAGTTGATATCGAAACAAGTGGGCTTGATTCTACCATTGATAGAATATACGCGATTGGTGCCCGTGACCAGTCAAAAAACGTTAACATATTCATGCATTTCGATGAGCGAAAAATATTAAAAGGTTTAATATCGCTTATAAATGACACTAAACCCGAAATAATATTCACTTATAATGGAATCGGTTTTGACATACCTTTTATTATAAAGCGATGCGAAATAAATAAAATCAAGCATCCTTTCAAAATCAGTAGTAGAAAAATCAGGGTAAGCACCGCAATACCATACGGATACGAACCATTAGAGGTATATCCCATATTCGTACAACACAACATTCAACATGTAGACGTGTATATATGTGTATTGCGATGGGATAATACTAGGCGCCTGCTTAGTGACAGTAAATCGCTCAAACAAGTACCCATTGATATGGGGTTACGCCACGAACGTAGATTAGAACTCGAATATGAAGAAATACTTCGGTGTTGGAACGAAGGTGAGGGGTCAAATGGGTGGGCACAAATTGAAAAATACCTTCGACTCGACCTCGAAGATACTGCCCTCGTAGCCGATAAAATAGTACCCGACTTTTACTACGAAAAGTATATAGCACCCAACACGGGATTGGGCATGTTAACACTACTCGGCGCAGGTAGTAAATGGAGTAGCGGTTTACAGCTAGCCTGTAATAGTTACCCAAAACCTGAACAAAAATTACAATTCCAAGGTGGACTGGCAGGCGCCTTCACTGGACTTTACCACAAAAAGCGAATCGCCCAAGTAGATATCAGTGGTATGCATCCCTGGATAATTTGGAACTACGGACTTCATTCAAAGTACGATGTCGAAGAAATATCACTCGCAATGATTGAATATTTCAGGAGTGAACGCGAACGCATAATAAATATACCCGAACTTAGTAATCGACAAAAAGCTTTAAAAGGCATACTCAATTACTACTACGGTCTACTCGGTACTGGCAAACTCGCCTTCAATGACATGGTGGCCGCTGCACTCGTTTGTGCTTACTCCCGGTGCCTACTCAAATTAATGCTCCAAATTATCAAAGAAATGGGTGCAACTATCATTGAATACGATACAGACGGCATCTACTTCATGCACGATAATCCAGAGTCAGTACATCAACAGTTAATCGCAAAGCTGCCACAGGGTATCACTATCAAACTCGAAAACTTTGCCAAGGCGATGTTTATACCGGAAAACGGGTGTAAAAATTACTTACTTTGGACACCAGAGGGCAAAGTAATCAGGAGGGGTTCATGGAGTAGTCGTGCCAAGTCAAAAATAGAGAACGAACACCCCATTCAATACATTACTCATTTCCTCGAAAGTTATGAAGCTGCCGAGGAATACCATAAAGCACAAATTCGACAAATTCAATCAGGTAACTATCCTATTGACCAACTCGTAATTCGGCGCCGTATCAAAGAAGGGGAAATTGAGTTACTCAAAATCGGCAAACCCAAACAATTCGTTACCTACTACACCGGGGTCAATGGTATCTGCACCTCTGGTAATTACTCTAAGTCTTACTACTGTCAGTTAATAAATACAAAACGTGTCGAATTGCTGCAAATAATTGCACCAGAACGATTACTCGGTGGTTCAGTACAACAATTAAGTTTATTTTGATTTGAAACTCCGCGACCAATCCCATTGGAATATAGTCTCGGATTCTGGAAAACTTAACTATTCGTTTTCACAGCATCCCTTACACGGAACATCGCATACTGCGAGTGATGTAGTTGGGTTCACAGGTTCACCATCCATTGATAGTGATAACTCCTTACAATTTTTGCGCGTGACTTCCTGGTTGACCATTAGTAGGTTTTACCCGTGTTCATCCTAACACAAACACACAATTTTATGTCTCCTTTTTCTCCAATTCCCCTACGTTTTGACTGTGGTCAAGGACGCAGTACCCTTGGGTTTTAATGATGGGTAAAGAAAATCAGCTAAATAAAAAGCAGCGTGAGTGGCTCGACAATTTCCTTGCTACACGTCCACATCATCATTATCGAGTATTCACAATTCTTGCTGGCACACGCACTATCGAAATTGAATGGACAGAAGAAGCAAATATTACATTACTACCTGATGACAAGTATATTGCTACTAAAATTCAACATAAAATTAAAGTAGTATTACGTTTTAGTGGACATCCAATTAAAAGTGGTGATTATAAATGTGATGTGTTACCACCACAAAGGTACACTAACTATGATTTAACTGGTCAACTCGCACTCGATATCCCCCAACATTATGAAATAAAATTCCCCGAAAATCCTGTTATAGTTAAACACCGAATTCGGCACCCTAAAAACAGGAACAAGATATGTCGAATTAATGCTAACAAAGTATCAAACCAACAGAAATTAACGTTTCCATCTCGCAAACTGCAAGAAAAAGGAATTAACGAGCAGGAACTATCTCAAATCTCAAAGGTTGGGGACATTGAATTACCGGCAGTACTAGTCAATATGTTAAACGAGAAAAGCGCCACCGAATCAGATTTCATATTGACGAGTATCGCATTTAAAGATAATGGTATCGAAGCAGCACTTAACTACATCGATACCATTGAACAGTTAAAGAAACTCAGAAATCAATAATTATATATCAGCTATTAATTCAATGCTAATAGCTGGTATTACACACCCATAATTAACGCTTAACACAAAAACATGCAAGTATACATATTATACGGTGATGACCAATTCAACATGAAACAACGTGTTGATGAAATTAAAAGCGCATTAGATTATGAAGTACTAAACTATCATCATATGCCCGACGATAGTAACGCACTCTTCATAGTCAATGAACTGCTGACACCCCCACTCATGGGGAACAGTAAAATAATTCATGTGTCAAATGACTGCTTATTCAAAGATGCTGACAATACTAAAAAGATTATCAAAGGTAAATTAGAAATGGCACCTTCTGGCAACATACTACTCATTACTACTAGCAAAAAACCTGCTAGTAACACAGTAGTAGTAAAGGAATTACTCAAATATGGGAAAATGCAAGAGTTCCTACGTATTTCTGAATGGAATACACGCGAATTATCGACCTATATAAAAGACGCTGCTATTATGAAAGGATTCAACCTTTCAAATGAAGCAATTCAATATTTGGTTGAAAATATCGGCACCAACAGCGAACTCATCAACTCAGAATTGACTAAAATCAAATTATACGTAGGAGATAAAGATAATGTAGAAATTGAGGCTTTGCAAGAACTAGTTAGTAATAATTACAGCAATTCTATTCAGTTAGCTAAGTACTGCCTTGATGGTAAAACAGAGGACGCATATAGTAAATTGAATCAACTGGAAAATACACACCCACTGCAAATTACCGCTGCATTACAAACATGTTTCCGTACATGGTTTGCCGTCAAAGCGGGAATCATCGAAAATAAAAGTGATGCAGAAATAGCATCAATTGCGAATGTTTATAACCCTTCGAGGATTTATTTCCTCAAACAGGAAGTTCGCAGTTGTTCATTATTACGACTACGTAATATATTAGCGGTACTCGTTAAACTCGAATATGAGTTAAAAACAGGCGCCTCGAATAATTCACTAATCACCCGTATAGTAGAAATGACTAAGTTAAGCAATGAACACATTATTTAATGAGATAATCGGGAACGAAGTAGCTATAACAATGCTACAAAATATTATCAATGCTGGTAATATTGCACCCGCATACCTATTTACTGGGATATCGGGTATCGGTAAATTCAAAGCGACCTTACTATTCGCTCAATATCTAATCAAGTCGAAGTACGAATTATTGGTAGTCCTACCAGAAGGTGCCACTACTAATAAACCTACCATCAAAATTGAACAAATGCGGGAAGCATCCGCATGGTGTGCCACCAAACCAGCTATTGGAACTCGGAAGGTAGTAATCATTAATGCAGAAGGTGGGTTATCAGAAAAATGCAGCAATGCAATATTGAAAACACTCGAAGAACCACCATCATATATCACGATAATAATTGTATCGAATCATGAAATGCTACCCACCATCAATAGCAGGTGTCATCGTATCGATTTTAAACAGTTATCCAATGATGAAGTAGTTACAGTACTGGAAAATAACGGTCATTCAAATGTACATGAGGCAATAATTAGTGCTTCATATGGTAGTCCGGGTAGGGCACTACAAATACTCGAAGTATGGGATGAGCTATCACCATTTATCGAAAACCTATCCACCCCTCCCAAAACAACGTGCGAGGCATTAAACCACAGCAATGAAATCAGTAAACTTGACCACTCATCACAGCTACTACTACTACAACTACTCGGTGTAACATGGTGGACCAGCCTTAAAGACCCCCACCTACTTGGCAAATGCACTGCTGCCGTACAGTTTATCGATAAAGTTTCGGCGCACGCTGTTTGGGATAACCTACTTATTCCTATGTAGCGCATCTATCGGTGTGTCTCTTGAGAGACACACCGATACTATTTTCTTTTTTTGTATAATATACTAGTATAAATATACTTAATGCTCAGTATATTTTATGGCAAGGTATATTAATTCACCCGACATCTTAGAAGATATCCTCGCAGTGGAAGGCGATTATAATGTGGCGCACATTCAATATGAAGTCGAAGAAGCGAAGCAAGGAAGGTTCATAGTTATCAATGGCGCCAACTTTGAGGCGAAATATTATGTCCAACCATCGGGTGAGGTGAGGTACTCGATGTCGCATGGACTATCCCCCGAAAAAGCACAAAAACAAGGATTCGGTATCGCAATTTGACTAGTTCCATAACTAAAGTTAGGGGACTCATTAGGAATTTCTGCCGTATTTCCTAACGTTCCATTTGTCACCAGAACGGTATTGATCCAAATCAAACAATGTTAATTGGATGCCTTTCTGGTCGTAGGCATGGTTTCTAACCTCAACCACTATGTGTTGATAACTGTTAGACGTAACTTTCCCATCGTCCACGGGTAGAGTCTTTTTCTTGTTTTTAGGGAAGACTAATCCGCTACGCTTCGCTATTACACGAGACGCTTTTGTGTCGGCATGTTCGGTATAATTACACTGAGTACATACGAACTTTTCACCGTCACGATTACTTTTATCGGTGTGTCCACAAGCAGGACACTCTTGAGAGGAATACTTTGGGTCAACTACAATTACTAGTTTACCAGATTTTGCTGCTAACCATGTAATTTTATCAAACAAATCACCCCAACCACAATCAAGAATTACTTTATTTAAACCTGTTTTACTGCTGGCACCATTTCTCTTGTACCCACCGTTACCATCATGCTTCGGTTTGGCACGTTTGACCATGTTTTTGATATTCAAATCCTCACGCACAACAGCATCAGCAGTGTTCACTATCTTGGATGCTGCCTGCCAATTATACCCTGAGCGTTGTTGGGATATTTTATGGTGAGTACGTGCTAATTTTTCAATCACTTTTCTTTTATTATTAGACCCTTTTACTTTACGACTTGCCGCGCGTTGACGTATTGCTAATCTACGTGCTGTTTTATTATTAGTTGCTGGTCTAATATTTTCAATAAAACTTCCATCTGTAATAGCAACTAGTTTATTCACACCAACATCGATACCTACCACTGATTTTACATCTGATATTTCTTGAATTTGTGGTAGTTCAAATGATGGTATATCAACCAACATTGATATGTACCAGTACCCACCTTCACGTTTAATCGTAGTAGTCCTAATTTCTTTAATCAGATTCAAGTCTCTACTGTTATGGAATTTTACATTACCAATGCCTGGTAAATAAACAATGCCATAATTCTCTTTGAATGAAACCAGTTTTATACTAGGGTGTTGACTTTATGGCAAATTAGCCAAAAAAACTTCATGCTATATTTGT
>NZ_MRCD01000057.1 GCF_001904745.1 Calothrix sp. HK-06 | reverse complement strand
GCTGAAGATGACTTTGCCTTGGAAAAAGCCGTTGTGGAATTGCGCGACAAAATCCTTGACCCACTTTGGGCTAGTTTTAATTACACAGCGATTACTCCAGAGCAGCCAAATGCCATTATAGACGGTTTAAATCAAGCAATGACACCACCCTTTGGCGCCGGCAACCGCTTGGTATGGCTTGTCAATACGACTATATGTACTCAATGCCCAGATAATGTGTTAGCAGAATTACAGCGAACAGTGTCAGTAATTCCTGAGACTTCGTATTTATTGTTAACATTTCGTAACAAACCAGATGAACGTTTAAAGTCAACAAAATTACTGAAGCAATACGCTACTATTAAATCGTTTGCACTGATTTCACCGTGGGATGCAGAAGGACTGGAAAGGGCAGTAAAGGAAGCGGCTCGTAATGTTGGTGTAACAATTACAGCAAACGCAGCATCCACGCTAGCTTCATCTGTAGGCAACGATACACGGCTCTTATATAATGAGTTAGAGAAAATACGGCTTTATTCTTTAGGTAGCGACAAATCACAAGATGAAGATGTGGTTTTGTCTTTAGTTAGAAATACAACTCAAAATAGCCTGCAATTAGCAGCTGCTATTAGAAAAGGTGACACAGCTTTGGCATTAACTTTAATTAGTGAACTGCTTGCAGCTTCTGAACCGAGTTTAAAGATTGTAGCTACACTAATCGGTCAGTTCCGTACCTGGCTATGTATAAAAATGATGGTGGAAAGTGGTGAACGAAATCAACAAGAAATTGCTTCATCGTGTGAAGTAGGTAATCCAAAGCGAATTTATTTTTTACAACAAGAAGTAAAATCGCTCTCGCTCTCGCGACTTGTTTCTACGTTACCCTTACTTCTTGAATTAGAAGTAAGTTTAAAGCAAGGCGCCGCAGAACTACCAACATTCCAAACTAAAGTCATAGAACTTTGCCGATTGTGTCAAGCAAATTGAATATATTGCTTAACTTTAAATTTATATAGGTATCTGTGGAACTTCTGGTTCGTAAAATTATTCATTGTGATTAACACAAACGTACTGTAGTTATTTCTCACATACTCATGTTGAAATTACACTATCCCCTATTAAAACAACGAAATGCGCGAATGCTACGTCGGTCATTAATTGTAAGTAGCTTGACCGCAGTAACTATATTTTTTAGTACATTTACACCTGGTACAAAAGCATACGCTCAAAATCCACCTATTAGCGCACAAGAAATAGTTAACTACGCCAAATCAGTCTTAGGAATGGAGGAGCCAAGACAGGAGGCACTTGTAACAATTAAACAAATGATAAACGGTGATGTTCCCAAGATAGTATGCAATGACCCTAATAGCTTCAATGCGCTTCCAGGAAGGGCAAAAAACATTGCGATTGATTATTGTAATCGTTCACAAAAAATTGTCGAATCAAATGGTTTAAGCATCGACCGTTTTAATGAGATGACAGTACAAATACAAAAAAGTGAAGGTTTACAGCAGCAACTTTATAACGAGTTAATAAAAATACAGCAACAGCAACAGCAACCGGGTACTAATAAATGAAATTTTCCTAAAAATAAAAACTTTTTTGTATTTTTTCACTAAGAGTAAATTGTCATTAGGAATAAATTGTCATCAGGGACTAAATTCTCATCAGGTAATAAATTATCGTCAGGGACTAAATTGTCATCAGGTAATAAATTCTCATCAGGGACTAAATTGTCATCAGGTAATAAATTGTCGTCAGGGACTAAATTGTCGTCAGGGACTAAATTGTCATTCTGAGCGCAGCGAAGAATCTCAGGTTTAATTGTTCTGAGATGCTTCACTACGTTCAGCATGACATGGAAAAATGTTCTCTATGACATGACAAAACTAGGTTTTTTGATTATCTGACTTGAAACGACCTGAGAAAAAATCACGCTTTTGTAGATGCTTAGTATTGCGTCCGGTTACACGCTCACGCCACATTCGGAAGCTCGAAGCTTTCATTTCACGACGCATTAGTTCAATTACTTGCTTTTCTTGCAAACCGAACTGTATTTCTATCGCTTCAAAGGGAGTTCGGTCTTCCCATGCCATTTCGACTACACGGTCTATAGTTTCGGAATCTAGCTTTGGTAACATTTGTTGTTAACGGTGGAAGTTTGATTAAGTTATGTAAACTATTTTAACTTTATCAAATTTTCTGTATACTCTGCCGCTGGTATGGGCTAGTACTCCATGTCATTAATCTTGTCGGTTGGCGCCGAGCCTAGGTGAGGTATAGCCCTACTTACTTCCTGGAACGGCGCCTGTCTTAAATTGGTGCAATATATATAGTCAAAATCTATGATGTTGATTGCTTGACTGATTACTACAGAATTATCCGAAATGCAAATTCGTAATGTTGTATTTAAATTATACGTAAGTAGAATTAATTAATTTTGATACAAGGTATCACAGTTGATGATTCAAATAATTAGTAATTATTGATGAAAAATTATGATAGCCATAAGTGATAAGTGTGTCGAAAATTTTATATTACAACAGCCTAATAATCGAGAATGCGGTTGCCAGAAGGGTTTTTGGCATAATGTGTTGGATGGATTACAAGATAGCATTTTAATTTTTACCGAGTTTGGAGAACTGATTCACGCTAATTCTAATGCGTATAATATTTACCGCAAAGTAGCTCAAAACCGTGACAATGCAAAAACGCTATTGAATTTTGTGCATACTTTGTGTAAATCATTGATTGAATATAGCTTATACGAAGATAAGTTAGTTGTTTCTGATGAAATTGTACTAAATAGTTCAGAAGTTTTTCGTGTGAGAGTACGATGGCTAAATATGGATAAATACGACTTTCGATATTTACTCGTCACTATTGAGAATCGTTACGAATCAATCAAAAATGTAGCTATCGCGGAAGCAAAAAAATTTGATTTGACACAGCGAGAGACTGAAATTTGGTGTCTTTATCGCGCACACTCAACTTACAAGCAAATTAGTGAACAGCTTTACATAAGTTTAAATACAGTCAAGAAGCACATGAAGAATATTCATGCCAAACGACAAGCAGCTTGTGGTTGTATTTAGAGCCGAATCTGTTTTCAAAACTTAAAATATTCTGAGTATTCACTCAATAAGTTTGTATAATAGAAGCAGAAATACCAACTAGTTATAACTTTTAAAGTCTTTATCTAGCAAGTGTTTGGTAATTATACTGCTTAATTAATACAAAATGTAACGGTAAAGAAAAATTACTATTTTGTTCATTGATATAAGGTGGTGATAATCTAATAATAGAAGCTAATAAAAAGCTTCCCTGGCAGATAAGCAGCTAAGGTTAGTAGTAAAAGAGGTAAAGACGCTGTTGAATACACATCTGTCTCGTCCGAAAAAACAACAACACCCACTTTGTACGTGTGATATTTCCTCAAAATAGCACCACAGGGGGCACTGTCGCTTACTTATCATCACTTCTTGATTACGTTTGAAATTATCAAGTGGAAAGTGAATGGTATAGCATATCCCTGGCTAGAATGAACGTAGTAGAGGAAAGATTCAATTGCGGAAATGCTGGGTGTTGTTGTTTTTTTGTGCCAAGAAACCGGGTTTCTAGGCAAAATTCCTGTTATTATTAAAATATTGCTTAAGAAACCTGGTTTCTGCGTTATGTCCATAATTGCTCTCAGGGCGTGGTATCTTCAAGATTACGAGCCAATTCCAGAGTTGGAAAAGCGTCCCCACGATATTCGCCTTAGTAAAAAGAGCCTTTTAAAATCAGCTTTACGAGCCGATTTTTTAGATGATATAGAAGATGTGAGAAATTCTACTTGGTTCGGTCGCTACCTCGAAGGTGAGAATATTGAGTTTTATATTGAAGGTAGTGGTGGGTATGTTGTCGCGAATATTGATTTAATTAGCCACGAAATTTATTTTACTAAGCAAGCTTTGTTATCGCAGTTAGAACCAACAATCTTTTTGTGTCATCAAATTGAGTACCCAACTGCTAGTGAAGCTTTACGTGAGTCTTTGCAGCAAAGTTTAGAAAAATTAAATAAAAAATCGCGTGTCCCTTTAACTTTAGCTGAGTCTTACCGCTCTAAAGATGCTCCTATGCGTCTCAACCGCACAATGATGCGAAAAATTCGCAAAAGTATGTTATTTATTGCTGATATTACTCCAATTGCTCGCTTTGATGGTGAGGCGCCTGTAGTGATTCCAAGTCCAAATGTTAGTATTGAAACTGGTTACGCAATAACTTCTAAGCGAACTGAGCATATTTTACTCGCGAACATGCAGCGTGAAGATTTACCAGGTCAATTTCCTTTCGATTTACCGACGACACAAATTTTGCAATTTAAAGACAGCAAGGAATTGAATAAAATACTCCCCGATACACTACTCACGCTACTCGCGCGGTTTAGATTATTTTAAGTTTAATAAAGTTTTGATGAAATTAAACAAGATTTTACCCCAAAGATAGTATCTTTAACGTTGAAATCTATCTTAGTATAGATTTTTTATATGAAAGTCTATATCAAAGTATAGATGAGCAAAAAATTAGATTAGTAAAAATCTATTTATTGCTTGTCGTTAAAATCGTAAACTAGAATACACATCTTTGAATATATCTCTCCAAAATATACATATTGATAGATGTAAAAAAAGTAAATCTATCAAATAGAATATTAATTAAGTACATGGTATTTATAATAAAAGCAAATGTAATTTAGATTAGGTTTATAATTTTGTCGTAATCGAAGCAAATACAGCTTTTTGCTTGATTTTGTATGATATGTCATCGTCCTAACACTTTTTGTATCAATTTAAATGTAAAAAGGAGATAATTCCCAATTTTTATGACGTATACCATTTTGCTTTTGTTACAACAATACAAAGACAATCGCATTTATGATTAGCGCATTCACGTTATTTGTGCTGTATGTGGGTATACTGTGTGCTAGCTTCGGAGCAAGAGATTGATGCGATTAATCACAAGCAATAGCTACGCTGGGTATTTAGTAAGGCGGTTGCTGCTAGCTGCTGTTGTAGTTCCACTCATTCTTGGATGGTGGGTATATAGGGGAATACGTGCTGGGGTTTTTGACGCAGGGTTTGCGTTTGGACTTTATGCAATTGTTTTAGTTGTAATTTTCACTATTATTATATGGCGCAGCGCAGCAAGTATCGAGAAACTAAGTCGTCAGCGAGATTGGGTGCAAGCGGCATTGAATGCGAATGAAGAAAAACTTCACAGTTTTTTTGAATCGAATATAATTGGAATTCTGTTTGGTGATATATACGGTAACGTTAGTCTTGCCAATGATGAATTTTTGCGGATGATTGATTATTCACGCGAAGATTTAAAAGCTCTGAAAATTCGTTGGGTTGATATTACACCACCCGAATATATAGATTTAGAAACAGAACGCATTGCCGAAGCTAAGAAGTATGGCATTTGCAAGCCTTACGAAAAAGAGCTTATTCGTAAAAATGGAACTCGGATTCCAATATTGGTTGGTTATACGCTGACCGGAGAAAAACGCGAAGAGTTAGTAGCTTTTATTCTTGATTTGAGTGAGCGTAAGCAAGTTGAAGCTGCATTGCAAAAAAGCGAAGAACGCTTCCGTTTAGCTGTAGACAATATTCCTGATGCGTTTGTTATTTATGACGCGCAAAGAAAACTAGAGTTTGTTAATGCAGCGGCACTGCGAGTCACGAATAATAAGAGCGAAGAAGTTATTGGAAAAACTGATGAAGAAATTTTTCCATCTCCTGTTACAGATACTTATTTAAAAGCGCTGATACAAGCACAACAAAGTCTGACCACACAAACTACAGAAGCAACGATAACTTTACCTAACTGTGGAACATTTACTACGTTGATAAAATATGTGCCAATTTTGAAAGAAAATGGCGAACTTCACCAAATTCTTGCTATTAATAATGATATTACTGCGAGTAAACAAGTCGAAATTACGCTACGTAATCAGCAAAACTGGCTTGAATATTTACTTAATTTAATGCCGACACCACTACTTTTGATTGAACCAAAAACAGCCAAAGTAATTTTTGCTAACCGTGCTGCCAATGAAATAGCTGGGGGTGAATTTCCCAAAGGTAAATCAGCCGAAGAATATCATACAGTTTATTATTGTACAGATTCCACAGGGCAACGTATACCAGATGAACAAATGCCGGGTGTAAGAGTTGCACGTGGCGAAAGGTTGGATAGTGTGGAGATGGACTGGCATATCCCCAATGGTGAAATTCGGTCATTACTGATATTTGCTGATACATTAAGCGAAATGTATGGGCGCCCTGCTACTTGCGTGTTAATGTTTCAAGATATTAGTAAGCGCAAAGAAGTCGAAAGAGCTTTGTCTTTAGGTTATAAGCGGCTTCAATTGCTTTTTGGAACTGCGAGCGATTTATTATCGAGTCAAAAACCTATAGCTTTACTTGACAGTGTTTTCCACAAACTATCAGAACAAATAGGTTTAGATTGTTACTTTAATTATTTAGTTGATGAACCCAAACAGAAGTTACATTTAGCTTCGTATAGTGGTGTTACAGAAGCAGTCGCAAAAAATATTAATGTATTAGATTTTAATCAAGCGATATGTGGAACTGTTACTGCCGAACGCCAATTTATTGCCCTAGAAGATGTACAGAATAGTACTAACTCTAAAACTAAATTGATTCGAGATTTAGAAATTACAGCTTTTGCTAGTTATCCATTAATAGCTCAGGGGCAATTGTATGGAACGCTAGGTTTTGGAAGTCGTTCGCGTACTAAATTTAGCCAAAACGAAATTGGTATGATGCAAGCAGTGTGTGACCAAATTGCTGTTGCCATAGAACGCTCACGTTTGCTTGGTTCGTTACAGCAGCAAGCTGACCAACTGCGCGATGCAAACCGCATGAAAGATGAATTTTTGGCTATTTTATCGCATGAATTACGCTCACCTCTAAATTCTATATTAGGCTGGTCACAGTTGCTTATCGGGCGCCCAAATCTTGATGCGACGAAAAAAGTGCAGGCATTAGAAACCATCGAACGTAATGCACGCGCTCAAAAGCAACTAATTGAAGATTTGCTTGATATTTCGCGTATCATCCGTGGTAAATTACGGCTCAATGTCGCACCGTGTAATATCGTACCAATTGTAGAAGCAGCAATTGAAACAGTGCGTATTGCAGCTGAAGCAAAACACATAGAGGTAATATTTACAATTCAGGATTCGAGTTGGCAAGCGAGTCAAAAAGTAATTTCACAAGATAAACTTTCACAAGATAAACTTTCCCAGCGACAAGCTTCAATTTTTGACCCTAAACTTTTCGTCAAAGCTGATGCAGAGCGTTTACAGCAAGTAACTTGGAATTTACTATCCAACGCGGTTAAATTTACGGGAGTTGGAGGAGAAGTAGAAATTAAATTAATTAGATTATCAACAGTCAATTGTGAGCATTGTGGCGCCTTAGAGCAAGTCTTAATTCAAGTTAAAGATAACGGTATTGGTATTCAACCTGATTTTATTCCTTATGTGTTCGACCGTTTTCGACAAGCAGATAGTTCGAGTACAAGAACACATGGGGGTTTAGGTTTAGGTTTAGCAATAGTCAAACATTTAGTAGAACTTCATGGTGGTAGCGTCGCAGTTGAAAGTCAAGGAGAAGGATTGGGCGCCACATTTACAGTTAAATTACCGCTATTAAATAATGAGCATATTAACTCGACGTCACTCCACATTATATCCCCTTCAAATACACTTCCTCCAGCATTAAGCTTCTTACCTTCACTTGAAGGAATACGTGTACTAGTTGTGGATGATGAAGCTGACACCCGCAACTTTGTAGTAACTGTCCTTGAACAATCTTATGCACAAGTACAAGCTGCTGCTTCTGTAACTGAAGCACTTGAATTAATATCTGAGTGTAAACCTGATGTAATAGTCAGTGATATAGGAATGCCTGGTGAGGATGGATACGCGCTAATCCGTAAAATTCGTGAGTTACCATCTAACGCTGGAGGAAACATACCTGCAGCAGCACTAACAGCTTATGCTCGTGCAGAAGACCGATTACGCGCAATTAGAGAAGGTTTTCAATTACACCTACCAAAACCAATTGAAGCAGCAGAATTAACTACCGTCGTCGCTTCTTTAGTAGGAAGAACATAGTATGGTCGTCAGTGACGACCTACAAGATTACTGTTTGTAAAAATATTCTTCTTCTGCTCTTTTATCGCTGAACAAACCTAACAGTGGACCAAGAATGGCGCCGAACACAAAACCACCAGCATGTGCCCAATATGCAATACCACCGCTTTCCATACCTATATTAGTAGTTGTTTCCAGACTTGCCACACCATAAAATCCCTGTTGCAGGAACCAAAATCCTAAGAAAAAGTACGCAGGTACTCTAAAAGTCGGGAAAAATATACCTAAAGGTACAACACCAAGAATTTCAGCTTGAGGAAAACGTAGAATATAGGCGCCCATAACTCCAGCAATGGCGCCGCTTGCTCCTAAATTCGGAATATTTGAACCTTGGGCAAAATACCACTGAGTCAGCGATGCCAAAACCCCACATGCTAAGTAAAAAATTAAATACTTAACATGACCAAGCTTATCTTCGACGTTATTACCAAAAATCCACAGGAATAGCATATTTCCGCCCAAATGCAATATACCCCCATGTAGAAATTGAGAAGTAATCAAAGTACTCCATTCAGGTATAGGCTGATTAATTGTCGCTCCACCAAAACTCAAACTTAACTCGCGTGGAACAACCGCGAATAAATGCATAAACCCATCCAAATACTGAGGAGGGAGACTCGACTCATATATAAAAGCTAAAACATTAATCGCAATCAGCCCAAAAGTTACATATGGGGTGATTGTCGTAGGATTATTATCGCGAATTGGAACCACAGACCTTTATCCTTAACTTTAAGCAACCAGCCTCACATTACTCAATTTCTACCACGTGCGCTTCTTTCTTTAGGATAGATTGGTGGAATGGCCATCCTTGCCCGTTCCCAAATATGCGGGTGGGCATCCTTGCCCACCCCACAAGAAAATTTTTCTTGCTGAAGTTCAAAACTTTGAGCAATGCTACTTTCTTCTATATAAATAATTTTTCTATCAAACGACACGATTATAAACCAGCAATAATACTCTTATACATAATATTAATTCATTCAAAAATTTGTCTATCTCCAGTCTTAACATTGTCTGGGTGATAAATTTTATAAAGTCGATAATAAGCAGTTTTAACATCATCTTTTGTTGCGGTCTTAGGGTCTAAACCGAATACCTGCCAAGGTTTGAAATATTGAAATATGTTGATGCCATTAATGCAGCCATATCCTTGTTGATTTTCTTCACCTGGAATAATGCCGACAAACTTCCGATATAGCATTTCCCATGTAGATTTTAAGCGTAAATCAAGCTTATCCATTCCATCCGTTGCCATGTTAAAGGCGCCAGATTTTTCTAAGTTGAACCAATTTACCTTTTAAAAATGACTTGTCCAAGTACCGCGTATATTCATGCTACTCGTGTTCCACCAACTATGACATCCGCGCGTGAAGCTATTCGTTGGGTAAATTGGGATGTAGACTCACAAGAATTTGCTGTAGAAACTTAAAACGAGCCAAGAAACCAGGTTTCTAACTAAATTCCGGCACCGAATGCAATAACTTGTTCTACAGTTAAATTTAAATTTGGAAAGAATTGCGACTTAATACAATCTTTACCTGTAAAACTTTCAAATTCGTATTCTCGCTCAATTAAAATACTGGGTGAAGGAACCAGTTTACCGATAGAGATGGTCGGTTCTTGAATTTTAGGATTTTTGCGTTTTGGATAACGGGCAATGGTGAATAAAGGGTCAACAATCCATAACTCACTTACCCCAAAGGCAGCATACCACAGAGGTTTGTTACGATAATCCTCTTCCCAATTAGTGCTGACAATCTCAATTACAACACTAGGAGGTTGTTTTAATATAGCTTCACTTAAAGTTTGTTGGTTCCAGGAGTCTCGGTCAATAGCGATTAAATCAGGTTTACGGGTGTCTCTTAGTCCTAGTTCCAGCACAGGTTTAGGATGCACTAATAACCCAAGTTGTGACCGTCTACTTTCTAACCGCAGTTCTACAAGTAATTCAGACCTGAGATTTTCGTGTTCTCCTGAAGGTTCAGACATTGGTGTAACAATTCCGTTTACCAGTTCATACTCCTGACCTTCGGGCAAGTTCAGGGTATAAAACTCTTCTACAGTATAAGTTTGATATTGAACGGCAACCAAAGTCAAGCCAGTGAGCAAAGTGCCTTTATGTTCTCGCTTTAGACAATATTATAATATATTATTACTATAAATTGAAAAATAAAAATATATCAGTATCATAAAAACGTAAGCCCGTAATCAGATTAGGTGGTAAAAATTATCTAAACACGGTGCTATCGCAGCAAGATTTTTAAATCGTTATTCCAATTGTAGAGACGCTTGGGTATCGCGTCTGTGGGAAGATTGTTAATGGGTAACACCCAGTTGAGAAAATTAATGCGCTCGTTGAGTAGTCTCCATGTTCGATTTATTAAAAAGCAAACTGAAGGGCAGCCTAAAATTAGTGCTGTCGCTAACTCTAATTTTAGGTATTACTACTGGGTGGACTCCCCCTAGTTATGCTGCGCTGCCAGCAGGAAATGCCATCACTGACGGTAAGGCGCTGTTACGTTACGCACTGCCTATCGATAACAAACCTGTACGTGAATTGCAAAAAAGTATAGAAGATATCTCTAACCAGCTACGTGCTAACAAGCGTTGGAGTGCAGTTAATAATGATGTAAAGAAAGCATCGCGTGTTCTTGATAAGCCTGATAAAATTCTCGCTGCGGTTCCTGCTTCCGGTCAAGCTGAAGCACAGCAGTTAATTGAGCAAATCAAAACAAAAGTTGAATCGCTCCGTGCTGTTGCAGAAGTTAAAGATAAAGAAAAGGTTCGTGAAGAACGTGCTGCTGTTCTAGATTTAGTCGGTGATTTAGAACAACTGATGGTTAAAGCGTTCCCTTACGAAATTCCTAGCGAATATAGTAATTTGCCTCAACTCAAGGGTCACGCGAAAATAGCGATTCAGACGAATAAGGGTGATATGACGGTTGAAGTTGACGGTTATAGCGCACCTGTGACTGCTGGTAATTTTGTTGATTTGGTTCAACGTGGTTTTTATAACGGTTTGGAATTTACTCGTTCTGAAGAGTCTTATGTTCTTCAAACTGGTAAACCCAAAGATGCTGATGGTTTTATTGACCCTAAAACTAAGAAATACCGCGCGGTTCCGTTTGAAGTTTTGGTAGAAGGTGATAAGGCGCCTACTTATGGTACTACTTTAGAAGAAGCTGGGCGTTATACAGATATGCCTGTATTACCTTTCTCTTCGTTTGGTGCCTTAGCTCTAGCACGTCCAGAGCGCGATGTCAATGGTGGTTCGTCGCAAATTTTCTTCTTTCTATTTGAACCAGAGTTAACACCTGCTGGACGTAATTTGTTAGATGGTCGCTATGCCATTTTTGGTTATGTTACTGAAGGTAAGGAAGTTTTAGACGAACTCAAAGCTGGTGATAAAATTGAATCGGCAAAAGTTATTGATGGTTTAGAAAATTTAGTTGAACCAGTTGCATAATTAATAATGTAGAGACGCGATTTATCGCGTCTTTACAATGCGTGTTTTTACAATTTGCAAGAACATTACACAATAAGTGGCAAAAATGAAACTGCCCTTTGCTTCCTCTCCATCTCAAGCTCGGCAAACTAAAGAGCAATTTGCCAACCCAGACGCTTACCTAGATTACGAATTAGGTAAAGCAGTGCAAGAGTTACCACCGCTTTACACAAGATTGGTGGGGATAACTTTAAGTTTGGCAGTATTTGGCGCCATCACCTGGGCAGGTTTAAATAAAGTCGATGAAGTCGCTGAAGCTCATGGTAAGTTGATTCTTGGTGAGCAAGACGTGCAGCCAGTGCGGGCGCCTAGTGGTGGCAAAATTAAGTATATTAATTCAACTAAAGTTAAAGAAGGTTCGCTTGTACAACAGGGTGAGACATTAGTAGTACTTAACTCCGAATCGTCTCGAGCAGAAATTGAAACGCTAAAGCAGCAATCTCAATCAATTAAACAAGATATAGAGCGCGCGACTAAAGCAGCTGAAGAAAACCAGAAAGCACGCATGAATGAGGCGAAAATAGAATATCAGCGTCTATTAAATAACTTGAACTTTGCTAAACGTAAAGCAGACAAGGAATGTCCTTTCTACGGTGGTATCCCCTACGTTAGGTGTGAAAACGCTCAAGTTGAACTAAATAATGCAAGAAAAAGCTTTGAAGCTCAAAAGCCAAAAATGAAGCAACTGGAGGAATCTTATAAAACTGGCGCCCTTTCTGAGTTGAGCAAACGTCGTGAAGAATTGAAGTCTATTGAAGGCAGAATAAAACAAGCTATAAATCAGTTCCAGAATCAAGTTATTACAGCCCCAATTTCAGGCAAAGTTTATAACATCAAACTAAATCAAGGTCAGGGAATAGTGCAAGTCGGTGAAGATTTGTTATCAATTTTACCAGAAGGAAAACAACCTTTATTAGAAGTTGATTTGCCAAATCAATATAAAGCATTTGTTCATGCAAAAATGAAGGCAAAAGTTAAAATAGAAGCCTTAAGCTATCAAGAGTTTGGCACTATTGATGGTGAGGTAATTGACGTTAGTCCGAATGCAGTTACAAGAGATAAGAATTCTAGTAAGGAGGTTTACCCTACTAGAATTAAACTTGATTCATTTCAGCTTCAAAAGCGGGGTTTAGATAAACAATTAACTGCTGGCATGAAAGCAGAAGGCAATATTGTCATGCGACAAAAGACAGTTTTAAGCTTGTTGCTTGAGCCGATGATGCGGAAATTTGATGATGTGTTTTCTCGTAAGTAGAGCGAGCAGTGCCCACCCTACTGTAATAAGTTAACCAAAAAGTTTATTCCACACTTTTTTACCTCCGTCAACTATTCCTTTTCCTAACTTTTCTGCTCCTTGCTCGATATCGTCGCCAAATTCACTGCCAGCAACACCACCAATTATTCCACCGACTATCATTCCTGGAGGTCCCGCAAAAGACCCAATAGCGGCGCCTGCTGCTGCACCACCCCATCCACCAGCAACACTACCCGCTGTTTTCCGGAATTCTTTCCCAAATCCATCTTTTTTATAAGCGTCCCCTAGGCGCCATGTATCAAGTCCAATTGCAACTGGTGCAGCGACTCTACTCGCTCCTCGAAGTGCCATGCTAGCTGCTTTCGATTCGCCAACTGCTTTAGCTACTTGTGGTATCTTACTAGCTGCTCGAGATTCGTTAGATGTTTTTGGGGCAACAAATGTTCTTGTTTGAGGAGACCTGTTGGCGCCTCTTGTTCTTACAGTTGAAGTCGGTGAATCTTTATAACCACCAAGTGATTTAACACGTTCACTCCAAGTAGCGGGAAGAGGTTGGGCGCCACCTCTGGGTTTTATAATGACGTGTTTTTGTGTCTGTCCTGGTAGGGCAGTATTGCCTCCTGATCCGACAATGGGAAGCCCAACCTTAGTGGTAGCACTATGAACTTCATGGAAACCCTTCTTTTTATTACCAAGAAGTGCGCGTTTGCTAAGAGCAGTGCGGTCGCGCGCTCGCTGCTTAGATGCTTCAGAGCTTTCAACCGCTAGGGGTGTACCCTTAATTTCTACTGCTACTCCTCGACCGTTATTCAGTTTAATAAAATTATCTGGACGACGTGATTTAGCATCTGAAAATGGTAAGGTTTTTTTCGTGCTGCGATCTTTCCAGGTTGTTTGATGAATGTTTCTAACAATATCTGATCTGGAATTAAAATGTTCATTCCAAGCTCTCTCAGTTATTCTACCAATGGCACGGTTAGCATCTAGCGAGTTGGTCTTTGGCATTGGGGGTGTTGATCTGTTTGCGGTAGGAGTCCCTAAAGCAATTCCTTTGACAGTTCCATTTATTAATGAATTATTATTCCAAGTATTAGATGAATCTCTAGACCCAGTGCTTTTAGCTTGGTAACTGGAACTGTTGGGGTATTCACGGCGCACTGGATTTTTAGCACTAATCAGATTTGAAGAAAATAGGGAGGTTCTAGAGTATAGTGCAGGAGAAGCGCTCAATTGGGTGTTTCTAGTTGAAGGAGTCGAGCTTGGATTTAATTCACGGTGCCTTATACCTTCTGCACCAAGAACTTGTGTAGATGTATAGTGTGTATTTGAGCGCAGGGTCGCATTTGATAGTGTTTGCGCTGTTGTTTTAGTAGGAAGATTAACTTGTGTCCCTACAGTTAGGCGCCTAGCTTCTTGACTAGTAAATTTGCTACCATCAGCTTTGCGAAGTTCGTGCCAACGAGTACCATTACCAAGTTTTTTCTGGGCAACTTCCCAGAGAGTATCGCCCCGACGCAGGCTGACAGCAGGACTACGCTCAGGTAATGAGGGCTGAGGCTTGGGATGTGTAGAGGTTGCCGAGGCATGAACACGTGCTGAAGACAGCGGATTTGCTGCACGAAGTTGTGCTGAAGAAAGCGGATTTTCTGAAACAAATCCGGAGCGCGATTTTTTACGCCAAGGGTCTTGAGTATCAACCATAGTTACTCACTCTTATGTATTTATTAGCTCTTATATAGTTATTCACTTTTATTTGTTCTTTTTTCTGCAAACTCCTAAATTAATTTTCTTAAAAACCTAACCCCCCGACCCCCTTCCCTACAAGGGAAGGGGGAGAATATTTAGCCGCTCTCTTACAAGGAGAGGGGTTGGGGAGAGGTTTACACACTGGCAAGTTGTCTTTGATACAGAGCAAAGTACATACCTCTTTTTTCCAGCAACTCATCATGGGTTCCTCGTTCCACAATTTCGCCTTTTTCTAGTACTAATATCAAGTCGGCTCGTTTCAACGGTGCAAATCGGTGGGCTATCATAAATACTGTACGCGCGCCTTTTACTTCCTGTAAGTTTTGCAACACTTTTTGTTCTGTCTCACTATCCAAGCTACTTGTCGCTTCGTCTAAGATTAAAATTGGAGCTTGAGAGAGGAATAAGCGCGATAAAGCAATGCGTTGTCGCTGTCCTCCAGATAATGCAATTCCCCGTTCACCAATGCTAGTTTCATAGCCTTTGGGCATTTCGGTGATAAAATTATGAGCTGCTGCCAGTCGTGCTGCTTTTATTATTTGTTCGGTTGTAATATCTGGGTCGCTTAAAGTGATATTTTCCGAGATGGTACTATCGAAGAGGAAATCGTCTTGTAAAACAACGCTTATTTGTTGTCGCAAAGAACCTATATCAGCGTTTTTAATATCAAAATCATCTATAATTATACAGCCTGATTCTGGCTGATAAAGTCGTTGTAAAAGCTTTGAAAGGGTACTTTTACCAGAGCCACTACGTCCGACAATTCCTACAAACATCCCAGGTTGAACAGTAAAAGAAATGCCTTTGAGAACAGGTTCTTCTTGGTCATTGTGGTAGCGAAAAAATACTTTCTCAAAAGTTACCTGACCGTGCAGTGGTGGTAAAACAACACCAGAACCTGGTTCCGCTTCCGGCGCCGTGTTGAGAATATCTCCCAGTCGATCTACAGATAGTAAAACTTGCTGAAATTCCTGCCAAAGTTGTACTAAACGTAGCAGAGGGTCTGTCACTTTAGAAGCTAGCATTTGAAAAGCAACTAAGGCGCCAATTGTCAGCTTTTGTTCGATAACCAACCCCGCTCCAAACCAAAGAATAATTAAGTAGGAAAAATTAGTCAAAAAGTCGCCGATATTACCGCCTATATTAGAAGTAGTCGAAGCTTTAAAGCTGGTGCGAATGTAACGCGCGAATAAGCCTTCCCAACGTCGGCGAGATTTACGTTCTGCCGCATGAGCTTTTACAGCATGAATCCCTGTTACTGTCTCTACTAAAAATGATTGATTATCGGCGCCGCGATTAAAAGTTTCATTCAACCAATAACGTAAAATCGGTGTGGCTATGAAATTTAAACCAGCAAATAACGGAATTACTGCTAGAGCAACCAAAGTCAGGGTGAAACTGTAAAAAAACATTAATGCTAGATACACTACCGAGAAAATGCTGTCAAGAATGACAGTTAAAGCTGTACCCGTGAGAAATTGACGAATATTTTCGAGTTCCTGCGCTCTAGCAACAGTATCGCCAACTCTACGTGACTCAAAATAATTTAAGGGTAAACGCATTAGTTGGCGAAACAATTGAGACGATAAACTTAAATCGAGACGGTTAGCAGTGTGAGTAAAAATAAATAGCCGTAGGATACCTAGAATTGCTTCAATAATTGCAACACCCAAAAGAGCTATTGCCATTACATCTAAAGCGTTACGGCTACCAAATACCATTACTTTGTCAATAATGTACTGAGTAATAATTGGTGTCGCTAACCCTAACAATTGCAGCGCAAACGATAGTAATAATACTTCTCCTAACAACCTACGATGGCGCCAAATTGCAGGTACAAACCAACTCAGGTTGAATTTCTCCTGCTTTTGAATTGGTTCTACTTGCCAAACTCGTCCATCCCAATTTTCCTCAATCATTTTCTGGGGAATGCTTTCGCAAGTTTGACTAAGGTTGGTAGGATTGGCAATGATTACGCGATTACCCTTAACGCCATACATAACAATCCATTCTTCCAGACGCCATAGCAAAGCAGGAAAAGTTAACGCGCGCAAATCATTCCAGGAAACTTGTAGCTGTCGCAGTTGCAGTCCCAGTTTTTCACCCGCTTCCATTACATCGTTAGGGTGCTGTCCCCTCAGTTGACGCTGTACTAACTCTAATGAGATAGGATTTTGTAGATATTGAGATGCCATTGTTAAGCAAGCAGCGGCAGTGTTGGGACTTAAGATAAATGGATAACCCCTTACTGGTTGAGGAAGACTAGCTTCTATTGGCTGATAGCGCGCGCGTAATTGCAGCCAAAAGTTATTTACTTCTAACAAGGAAGTTTGGTTCCATAGTGCTGCATCCCACTGCACCACCTCCACTTCGGACGATGCTACAGCTTTAAAATGCCCAGAAAGCTCTAGTAAATCCCCAAACCAATCTCCTGGTTTTAAAGTTGCTAATGACTTACTTTTTCCATCCTCTCTCAGACGTACATTTCCAGAAATAATTAAAAATTGGCTTCCAGGTTCATTTGTAGACCAAATTATCTTCCCTGTCTGATAAAAACTAGTTTCTGCTTGATTTCTTAATCGAATTTGCTGCTCAGGAGCTAGCAAGCAAAAAGGCTTTTTATCCCATTCTAAGTTCATGATTAATCCCTAGAACTTCACCTGAAGTTGGACATTAGTATTTTGAATTTTCTCTTCTAGCCATTGCTCGAAAAGCTCCGATTCTAGTTGTTGCTTTAACTGTTCGTCTAATGAAGCTGGTAGTAATTTTTCAACCCGCACTAAATACCAGAGCTTGTCAACTTCGAGTGGACCAATCAACTCTCCCGGATTTGCCAAATCAATTTCAGCCCTAAGTACATCTGGCAATGTGCCTTTACTAATTGCTCCCATCATGCCATTAAAAACCCGGTCTTCTGCTACAGAATGTTCTTGGGCTAGCTGCTCAAATATAGCCCCGTCTTCAATAATTTGACTTTTTAATTCTTCTGCAAGTGATTGCTCTTCCACGACTAAGCGCGACAGCACTACTTGGTCTAAAAAGAGCTTGCGTTCAATAAAATATTCCTGAATATTTGACTCAGTAACTTGGGCTTTTAGATTTTCTAACTTCAGACCCGAACTTATTTGTTTGCGAAAAGTCGGATAATCTAAGCCTGACTGAGCTAACCATGTTTGAAAACTTGCAGAGTCAGTAAGCTGATTATTTAATCGAAAATCAATTACCACTTGTTCAATTAAATCAGAACTAATTTCAATATCTTCTAAAGTTTCTAGTTCCTGTTCTAATATATGCTGACGCATAATTTCCCAGAGGACAGACTCTAGTTTCCCCGAAGACTCTAAGTATCTTAATGCTTGCCCAAGTGAAATGGGCTGTTCGTCAGCTATCAAAAATAGGCTAGACTGCTCCATAGTTGAAAGTCTACTTGAGACTTGTAAAATATTTTTACATATGAATGCGCCTGTAGCGCGTGAGTTTATTTTGCTTACTATAACGTTAATTATAACGTTTTAATATACAATAGCCTGCTGTTAGTTAACAAAAAACTTTTTAATGATTGCTGTCGGATATTATCGGTGATGCTTCGGCAGTAATAATAGCGGAACCTGATAAGTATGAGAATAGTAACAAATGATGTATTAATTGATAATATACCTTTCAGTAAAATTACTACATCATCTACGAATTTATTAGATTTAGCTGCAATGAACACTATAGTAGTAATTTTGTATTAATATATCGTTTGGCGCCTTAGCATTAGCATGGCGGAACGCGATATAAATGGTGGTTCGTCGCAAATTTTCTTCTTTCCATTTGAACTGGCAAAGAAGTTTTAGACCAACTAAAAGCTGGTGATAAAATTGAGGAGCATAATTAATAATGTAGAGACATGATATATTCTCTTCGGGACAGTTTCCTGCGGAACACTACATGAACGTGAACATGTCTCTACAAAATACATTTTACAATTTGCGTTCGTCATTGAAAAATCAGATTCCCAACAAAGCAGCGTCGGCAATCTGAACAAATTTATGATTCATAAAAATAATTTACTATAAGTATAACCAATTACTTAGGATTCATCTGTTGCCGAGCAGGGGGCAGCAATGTTAAATTTATTTGCAATAACAGTCAGCTTAATCCAGAACTTTGCACAGATTACTTAACTAAAAGAAAGTAATTAAAGCGAGGAAAGGAGCGGAGGAACCTTAAATTGGGGCGAACCTATTATAGGAGAGTATCTCTCAACTCTAGCCCGTCAGCTAACTTCGTCAGCTTTGAGAGGAAATTGAACAATTAAGAATGCATTTGTTTTTAGTTATTCAGTGTTCCTAGCTTTTACTGTTTGATAATTAAGTACTAGCAATTAACACTAAGGTTATTGTATGCATTTTATGGAATTAATTTAGAAGTTAAATCTATTTCCGCTACTTTTATTGTGTTAGTTTAAAAATCCTCAGAGAGGATTTAAATATTTGTGTAGAAAATTTATCTGTATGGTAGGCAATGCCCACCCTACGTTTACTGTGGAGACGTAACATGTTACGTCTCTACATTGTCAAATATTTGCTATGAAGAATGGAGATTTTATGCGTCTACATGGTAACTTGTCTCGGCGCCAGTTTTTGTTAACGGCAACTGCTAGTACTTTAACGAGTTTAGCGCTACATGGATGTACTAATAATCAAACTGGTAGCACAACTGCTACTACTCCTAAAAGCTCAAGTGGGTCAAGCACAAGTATTAAATTAGGATTTTTACCTGTAGTAGATAGTGCGCCTTTGATAATAGCAAAAGAGAAAGGCTTTTTTGCGAAACACGGCGCCAAAAATGTTGAAGTTGCCAAGCAAGCTTCTTGGTCTGCATTACGAGATAATATTGAAATTGGCTCTGGTGGTGGTGGCATTGATGGTGGACATTTCCAAAGTCCAATTCCTGAACTAATTTCTGAAGGTAAGATTACCAAAGGAAACCAAAAAATTCCTATGTATATCTTAGCACGAATGAATACTCATGGTGTGGCAATCTCTGTTGTTAATCAATATCAAAAACTTGGAGTTAATTTAGATAGCTCACCATTAAGAAATGTTTTTGCTCAAGCTAAAAGTAAAGGCAGCGAAATTAAATGCGCGATTACATTTCCTAGCAGTTCTATCGATTTGTGGTTACGTTATTGGTTAGCTGCTGGGGGGATTAATGTAGAAGATGATGCTTCTATTGTTGTGATTCCTCCCTCCCAAGTTGTCAGCAGCATGAAACAAGGTACTATGGATATTTTTTGTGCGACTGACCCTTGGAACGCGCGCATTGTTAATCAAAAAATTGGTTTTACTGCGGTGACTTCTGGAGAAATTTGGAAAAATCACCCTGAAAAAGTTTTTACAATGCGAGCAGATTGGGTAGACAAAAATCCAGAAGCGGTAAAAGCCGTACTTGCTGGTATTATGGAAGCTCAACAATGGTGCGATAAGTCAGAAAATAAAGATGAGTTATGTAGAATTTTGGCAGAAAAAAATTATGTCAACGCTTCGATATCTGACATTGAAGGGCGAGTTAAAGGTAAATTTGACTATGGTGATGGTCGTGTCGTAGAAAATCCATCTTTAGCAATTAAATTTTGGTCGAGTGAAGGAACTTCTATCTCCTTCCCATTCAAAAGTCATGATACCTGGTTTCTGACTGAGAATATTCGTTGGGGTAAAATTCCAGCAAATACCGATGTCAAAAAAATTGTGTCAGCATGTAACCGAGAAGATTTATGGCGAGAAGTTGCTAAATCTTTAGGTGTTGCCGATGCTGACATTCCCAAAACTTCTTCTCGTGGTATCGAAACTTTCTTTGATGGTATTAAATTTGACCCCAATAACCCTCAAGCTTATTTACAAAGTTTGAAAATTAAGAAAATTTAGGTACAACTTATAATAAAGCTACGCTGCTTGTACCTCTACAAACTCGCCAGTGGAAGATGGTTCGGGAATTGGTTGACCGTCTTCTTGTAATCCTTCTAAATGGAATTCGATTGCCTCTTTAATCAGTTCTAGAACTTCTTCCCTTGTTTCGCTAACAGCTACGCAACCTGGTAAGTCTGGAACATAAGCACCGTAACTTGTTTCGCCTTTTTCAATTATCTCACATCTTGCACGCCTGCCTAGAAACCGGGCTTCTTGACAAAAACTTTGCTATAAAACGTTGATTTTTCGTACAGAAGCCCGGTTTCTTTAAGCTTATTGAGAATGCTGCAAGATGTGAGTTATGACCATGTATTGCAGTTTCTTGTTCATTTCACTTTAATCCAGCTTGTTTATAAATACTGCCTATGGCTTCCACGTACACGTACTTGATACCACCCATCTTCTTCTAAAACTTGTATAATTTCTCTAACTTTCATTACTTTCTGATCATAACAACTTTATTTTGTTAAACTTTTGTCAATATTTGGTAAGACAGCTAAATTTTATTAATTTCATTATAAGTTGAAAATGAAAGTAAGCGATATTGGTGAGCAAGGTCTTTTAAAAGTTATACAGCAGTTTTGTCCGTCAGATGTTATCGGCGATGATGCTGCTGTATTAATTACAAAACCTGAACAATCTCTAGTAGTTACAACTGATGTATTAGTTGATAACGTTCATTTCAGTGAAATTACTACATCACCTGAAGATGTTGGTTGGCGTGCTGTTGCTGCTAATTTATCAGATTTAGCGGCAATGGGCGCCTCTCCATTAGGTATTACTGTTGGTTTAGCTTTGCCAGGTGATATCGAAGTTGATTGGGTAGAGCGTTTGTATTGTGGAATGACTGAGTGCTTACAACAATATAATGATAATGCTTCGATAGTCGGTGGTGATTTAGTACGGGCGCCTGTTATAACTATTTCTATTACTGCATTTGGACAAGCACATCCCCAAAATATTATTCGACGTAACACTGCTAGAGTCGGTGATGCGATTATTGTTACAGGTGTTCACGGCGCCTCGCGTGCGGGTTTAGAGTTATTACTACACCCAGAAATAGCAGAAAATATAAACGAAGCTGATAAACAAACTTTAATAAAAGCTCACCAACGTCCTCAACCTCGTCTTGATATTCTGCCTATACGTAAGGATATTAACTTTAGCCAAATTAGTGGAATGGATAGTAGTGACGGACTCGCGGATGCGGTGTTACAAATTTGCCGTGCCAGTAATGTGGGCGCCGTTTTAGAGTGGCAAAAAATACCCGTGCCCAAAGTTTTTCAAAATTGGCTTACACCTATACAAACTTTAGAATACGTATTATACGGGGGTGAAGATTTTGAATTAGTACTGTGCTTACCATATGTCGAAGCTGAAATATTAGTTCAAGAATTTGGTAAAAATGCAGCAATAATTGGGACAATCACATCTAACTTGAATGTAGTAGTCCATGACGATAAAAAAGAAATACCCGACCAAGTTCTTACACTTGACCGGGGATTTCAACACTTTAATATTTAATTAAGCCCATTTAGCAGCAACTAATTCTGCTAAGTCGAGTACGCGCTGGCTGTAACCCCACTCGTTATCGTACCAAGCCATGACTTTTACCATATCGCTACCCATAACGAGTGTGAGGTTAGCGTCAATGATGGAAGATTCATCGGTACCTTGGTAGTCAGAAGATACTAAAGGTAAGTCGCTGTAAGCGAGAATACCTTTTAAATCGTTTTCAGAAGCGTGTTTGAGAGCTTCGTTCACTTCCTCAGTGATAGTACGCTTTTCGACTTGAACTACAAAGTCAACCATTGAAACATTGGGTGTAGGAACACGTAGTGCTACACCATTTAGTTTTCCTTTCAAGTCTGGCAATACTAATGCTACAGCTTTTGCCGCACCAGTTGAAGTTGGTACAATATTCATAGCCGCAGCGCGCGCTCTTCTGAGGTCGCGGTGTGAAGCATCAAGCAAGCGTTGGTCCCCAGTATAACTGTGGGTGGTTGTCATGGTGCCTTTGATAATGCCGAATTTCTCGTTCAACACTTTTGCTATTGGCGCCAGACAGTTTGTGGTACAGCTAGCATTACTAATAATGTGATGCTTATTGTGGTCGTAATCATGATGATTAACGCCCATTACAAATGTACCATCTTCGTTTTTGCCAGGGGCAGTAATTAAAACCTTCTTAGCTCCTGCATTGACGTGCTTCATGGCGCCTTCTTTTGCCGTGAAAACACCTGTCGCTTCGATAATAAGGTCAATTCCCCATTCTTTCCAGGGCAAGTTTTCTGGGTTGCGGTCTGACACACACTTGACAGTTTTTCCGTTGATGATAATTGAGTTGTCATCAGCAGAAATTTCAGCACCCCTTAATTTCCCAAGCATTGTGTCATACCTGAGAAGGTGTGCATTCGTTTTTGGGTCAGACGTATCGTTAATCGCAACAAGTTCGATGTTGCTGTTTTCTCTGCCTACCCAACAACGCGCAAAGTTTCGTCCAATGCGACCGAAACCATTGATTGCAACTCTAATCACAGTGTCTTGCCCTCTGTATTTATGCCTAAAAAATGCTACTTATGACCACAATCATACCGCAAAGGGGGAGTATTTATAACTATTAAGCGTTAAATCTTAAAAAAAAATATAGAAACCTCTTTAAGAAACCTAAGAAACCTGGTTTCTTTGTCATAACTGTAATGAAAACAATGATTTTGCGTAGAAACCTGGTTTCTGTAATACCGTTGACTTGACGTACCTCTATCTAACGGCGTAAACAGATAAATTGGTTTAAATGAGCCTGAACAGTTTAACTTATTTCTGTACTTGTTGTGTTATTTGCTTGCGTATTGGCCTGTTTCTAAGTTATATTCTCACCACTTGGAGTCAACAGACAAATGGAACACTAGTTTATTGGGTAAATACCAAGAGTAGTTACTCGTTTACACTTTAAAAAGTCAGAGCGTTCTAAGTCCTAACACCCTAAGTATTCCACACGGTCGTCAGGAGGTATCAACAGCTACTAAATATATAGAGGGATAAAGCTGGTTTCATCTATGCTTATATTCCTATATAAGTTATTGCTGTCTAAAGCCGGAGTGCAGAGTGCGGATGAAGGTCATTATAACCAGTATACATATGTAGAGCTACCCTTTAAATATTAAGGGATGGTCGTTTTCAGGTACTTCGGTTACTATTGATTGTCCGTGACTTTGACAAAAAGGAGCTTTATTGCCTTCTCATAAAATCAATCATATAGATGGAGAATGCATTTACAGTTGTATGTTTCCCGATAGTGTTGGAAATATCAGAATAAACATATTATTAATTCAGTTAGAGAAAAACATGAAGAATACATGTAAAATCGTTTTCAATAAACCAGATGTAAAGGAGGATATAGTCTAATGCACAACTGCGCTTTTGTGATAAGGCGCCTACGAGGTAACAAGTAAAATACCTGTTATGATACCCGTGATATTTGTACTTTTAGTGTGGTGTGGTGTAAGAGGAGTTCTGTAATGAAGAAAACAGTAGATTTTAGCGGTAGACCTTTCCATTTTATTGGTATTGGCGGAATCGGAATGTCTGCACTTGCTTATGTGCTAGCAAAACGTCATCTACCTGTGTCGGGTTCGGACTTACGTCCTAATCATATGACCCATAAATTGGAAGCAATTGGCGCCCATATATTTAGTAAGCAAGAAGCAAGTAATCTTGAATTCTTTCAACCAAACGACAAAAACGCTGTATCGAACTTAAGTAATGAGCATCTACCACAAGTAATATGCTCAACAGCAATTAATACAAGCAATTTGGAATACAAAGCAGCAATCGAGAAAGGTTGCCCAATTTTCCATCGAAGTGATGTACTTGCGGCGCTAATCTCTGAATACGAAAGTATTGCAGTTGCAGGAACTCATGGTAAAACTACAACTAGTAGCATGATTGGTTACATGTTACTTGAAGCAAACCTTGACCCAACTATTTTAGTAGGTGGTGAAGTCAAAGCTTGGTCTGGTAACGCTCGACTTGGAGAAAGTCGCTATTTAGTTGCAGAAGCTGATGAATCGGATGGTTCACTCGTAAAACATTCGCCTTATATAGGTATTATTACTAATATAGAACTTGATCACCCAGACCACTACGATTCTTTAGAGCAAGTAATTGACACTTTCCAAACCTTTACTAACAGTTGTGAAATTTTAGTTGGCAGCATTGATTGTGAAACAGTGCGTGACCGTATCAAACCAACTGTAACTTACAGCCTTTATCCAGATACAGGCGCCGATTACTATGTAACAGATGTAGATTATCGCGCGGATGGTTCGAGAGCGTTAGTTTGGGAACGCGGTAAAGCTTTAGGTGTTTTGAATTTACGTTTATTATCTCGTCATAATCTTAGTAATGCTTTAGCAGCAGTAGCTGTTGGTAGAATATTAGGGTTAGAATTTGGTGAAATTGCCAAGGGTTTAGCAACTTTTGAAGGTGCTAGGCGCCGTTTTGAATTCCGAGGTGAAGTAGATGGTATCACCTTTATAGATGATTATGCTCATCACCCGAGCGAAATACGTGCGACTTTAGCAGCAGCACGCTTACAAGCACGTCCAGGACAAAGAGTAGTAGCAATTTTCCAACCACATCGCTATAGTCGTACACTTACCTTCTTAGATGAATTTGCTGAAAGCTTCCGAAGCGCTGATTTAACGGTAATTACTGATATATATAGCGCAGGGGAGCCAAATAACGGACTAATCAGCGGCGAAAAATTAGCAGAAGAAATCAGCAAACACACTTTGCACGTTGATTATCAGCCAACCTTAGACACAGTATACGAGTATTTGCTCAAATCTTTACGCCCTGGCGATTTAGCGCTATTTTTAGGAGCAGGAAACCTAAACTCTGTCATTCCTGAACTAATTACCGCGATGCGTCAGCCCGCACAAGCAACATCGTAAGCTATGTAAGCTATTTGAATAGAATTTTGATGCCAGAAAATTTCAGAAAACATTCTGTAGATACTCTGTAGTTATTCTGGCTCATCACCTATTAGTGGTAGCTTTTTTAACCTGGCTAAGGTTAGACGTGTTCGTTACTTACAAATTATCAACCGTATATTTACGGTATTATTGGCTTCAAAAAATTTCTAAGAAGGTGAATATGACAATCTTTTCAGCAGATACATATATCTGCGACAGTGAGAAACTTATTGCTAGTAGTAAAAAAACGGCTCAAGTTGATAATAAAGTGATTTATTTACCTGGAACTGATTGTGTTGTAAGACCAAAAGTTTCACTGGCAGGTTATACATCTTACCGTGTTGGTGGTCCAGCAGAATGGTATGTAGCACCTCGTGATATTACTGCCCTTGAAGCCAGTATTAGGTATGCTTATGAACAGTCACTTCCGGTAACAGTTTTGGGTGCTGGTTCTAATTTGTTAGTTAGCGACTGTGGTATTCCCGGTTTGGTAATTGGAACTCGCCATTTACGTCATAGTCATTTTGACCCCGAAACAGGTTTGGTTACAGTTGCCGCAGGTGAAGCTATTCCTGGTTTAGCTTGGGAAGCAGCAGAGCATGGCTTTGAAGGATTTGAGTGGGCTGTAGGTATTCCTGGAACAGTTGGTGGTGCAGTTGTTATGAACGCAGGCGCCCACAACGGTTGTATCGCAGATATCTTTGTCAGTGCTGAAGTTTTATGTGAAGACGGTACACTTAGAACTTTTACGAGCGAAGATTTGGGTTACACTTATCGTACATCCAAGCTTCAGGGTAGCAAAAATATTGTTACTCAGGCAACATTTCAACTTCAACCAGGCGCCGACCCCGCAGTAGTTACTGCCACCACAAAGCACCATAAAGAACACCGTTTAAATACACAGCCTTACGATAAACCGAGTTGTGGTAGCGTTTTCCGCAATCCCAAACCATATTCAGCAGGGTGGTTAATTGAGCAATCAGGTTTAAAAGGCTACCAAATTGGTAAAGCACAAGTGGCACCACGTCACGCTAACTTTATTATTAACTGTGGCGGCGCCAGTGCTTGTGACATTTTTAATCTTATTCGTCACATCCAACACAATGTTAAAGAACATTGGTCAATTGCCTTAGAACCAGAAGTTAAAATGATTGGCAATTTTCAAATGGCATAAGAGTGCTGAGTGCTGAGTATAATAAGTTAGGAGTTACTACTCAGCACTCAGAACTTTCTACTCAGCACTATTCTATAAGGCCGTGTTTAATCGCAAAACGCACGAGTTGGGCACGGTTGTTAGTACCCGTTTTCCGAAATAAACTACTTACGTATTTTTCAATAGTACGTGGGCTAAGATGAATCTTATCGCCCATTTCCGCGTTTGAAAGTCCTTCGCTAATTAGCAAAAGTACTTCTTGTTCTCGCTTGCTTAAAGGTTCAAATAACTGGTATTTCTCTTGGGGTTTTTCTAATTGTGTATGTTGATTTGAATCGTATAACTCCTCCGACTGCTGCATACGATATTCAGACTGAATAATTTTTGAACGCTCCAATAAATTACGAATCGCAGCAGCTAACTCTTCAAGTTCAAATGGTTTAGGTAAGTACAAATCACATCCAGATTGATAACCCAAAATTCGTTCTTGGGTTTTAGTCCGTGCTGTGAGCAAAATTACAGGTAATAAACGGAACATTGGTTGTTGCCGCACTCGACGCACGAGTTCGTAACCATTCATTCGCGGCATTACAATATCAGTGACTATCAGGTCGGGGTGGTAGCTTTCTACCATTTTTAAAGCCTGTTCGCCATCATCAGCAGCAATCACCGAGTACCCGGATAGTTCTAGAAAATCACTGATAGATAAACGAGTGCCCAAATCATCATCCACAACAAGAATTGTCAAGGGCATGGACTCTAAACCCCGACTTACAAATTCGACATCATCAGCACTATGAGTTACCACTGTTGAAAAGGAATAGTACTCCTAATTTTCATACTATGACACTATTATCAGTTGATAACTCTCTTTGAGCATATTTATAAAGAAAATATTAAATTAATAAGTTATGTAACGATAAAGATACGTTTTGTATAATAGAGAAAAATATATAGCAAGCATTAGTAGTTTAGAAATGGTCAATGTTGAGTTGCGCCTACCATAAGCGGATATCCTACGGATAAAGGCAGACTACGTGGGCGCCAAGCCTCCACCCAACCTACTGTTTACGTGTTTTAGTAGACCCTCACAGGCATCAACGAGTAAATCAATTACTTGGTTAAATCCTTCGGCGCCACCGTAATAAGGGTCGGGGACTTCTTTAAGGGTGTGTCGTGAACAGAAGTCACACATTAATTTGACTTTATGATGATATTTTGAAGAAGTATCAAGAAATAGGATATCAGCGTAATTGTCTTTATCCATAGCTAAAATCAAGTCAAAGTCTTCAAAATCGGACTTAGAAAACTGTCTAGCTCGACCTTGAAGTTTAAAGCCTAATTTTGCTTCAGCAGCAGCACTCATGCGACGGTCAGGCGCGCTGCCAATATGGTAACTAGAAGTGCCCGCAGAATCACATACAATACTATGACTTAAACCATTCTCATTAATTAAATGGTTCATGATGTTTTCTGCTGATGGAGAGCGGCAAATGTTACCAAGGCAGACAAATAGTAGCTTGTATGTCATGAAAATTAGTAGTTGCTTGTGGTTGATGATAATGCCGAAATCGGAATAGATTTTTATATACCCGACTAAAATAAGCCGGGTATATTATGAGACTAAAATCCAGGTAGTTCCAGACCGCTAGTTAATTCTTCCATCCGCTCACGCATTGTTGTTGTGGACTTGTTATAAGCGTCTTTCATCGCAGCAGTAACTAGATCAGAGAGTACATCTGCTCCTTCATTTAAAGCATCAGGAGAAATTTCAACCCGTTTTGGTTCTTGGTTGCCGCTAACAACTACTTTAACCATACCACCACCAGCTTCGCCCTGAATTGACATTGCCTCTAACTCTTCTTGGAGTTTCTTGGCGCCTTCTTGAACTTGCTGTGCTTTTTTAAAGGCATCAGCTAATTCCTTCATTTTACCTAAACCAAATCCAAAACCTTGTCCTTTACCTGTCATAAATTGGGCGCTCCGCGTATTCTTTGAATTATCAAATCTATTTAATTATAGATGTGGTAGGTAAATTGACCAGTTTTTATACGCAAATAGAGAGGGTGAGATGGTGAGAGGGTGAGAACAATACATTCTTTTATTTCTCACTCCCACACTCCCACACTCCTTAAAACCTTTGTCCAATTCCAACTTGAAGACGACTTTCACCTTGGTCATTAAAACCGTAGTCCGCACGCAGTAAGCCTAAAGGAGAGTCAAATCGAACACCGGCGCCATAACCAAATCCACTTCCGGGTTTACCACGTACTCCAGCAGGGTTGCCAACAACAGTATCTCCAGAACCTAAATCAGAAGCATAATCAGCAAAAAGTACACCACCTAAAGCTTGGATAATAGGAAAACGATATTCGGCAGAAGCTAATACGTAACTACGACCACTACCAACATTACCAGCGTCATATCCACGCACGGAGGTTGGACCACCTAATGAAAATGCTTCATACGGAGGTAAGTTACCTAATACTGTACCTGCTTGGAGATTAACGGCGAAAACTTGGGGTTGCTTACTTTTATAAAGTTGGACAGGTACGAATTGGCTGTAAGTAGCTTGAAGCTTGTTCATCGAGATATTACCGTTACCCAGAGGAACAGATTGTTCGGTGCTGAATTTGAGAATAGAACCGTTAGTAGGGTTGAGAGGATTGTCGCGACGGTCTTTTATAGCTGTCAATGAAACAGTCGCTAGGTCATCAATACCCGTTCCACTTAAAGTTAAAGGATTACCGAGTTCGTCTTTTGCGGTAATTTTGCCATCACGGTCGCGTGTACTAACACGTTCGTAGTTAAACCCTAATGAAGTATTCCAATCATCAATAGGACGTTGAAAGCTGACGCTACCACCCACTTTGCTCTCGCGGATTCTGTCACCATTCGCTAACTTGACATCACCATTTAAAATGTCTGAAAGTCCGTTTTTACGAAAAGCGTTGATAGTGTAACCAATGCGGTTGGGTTCAGTTTCACGGTAAGGACTGTTAAAAGTACTATCGAACAGCAAATCACGGCGCCCGACTTGAACATTTGCACTTAAAGTATCATTTATACCACCAACGTTCCGGTCTTGGTAGTTGACTGTGCCCAGAATACCTTGGTCAGCGTTATAGCTTCCCCCTACATTTATCGAACGGGCACTTATTTCTTTGACTAAGTAAACTACATCGGTTTTATTTGCATCACCGTCGAGTGTGACATTTACGCTTTCAAATAAACCCATTCCATATAAACGCATTACATCTTGACGGACAATATCATCTTTAAATACGTCACCCGACTTTAACTTTAATTGTTTAGCGATGAAGTCAGTTTTTGTACGTCCAGTTACGGGTTTACCTTTACTGTCAACTGTTTCACCCTCGTCATTTACAAACTTAAACTTGATGTCGCTTACTACCCCTTCGCCAACATTGACTGTTAATATACCTTGTCGGTCGGGTTGAATCGAGATAACACGCGCAAGACTGTAGTTATTATCTTTGTACCATTGGTTGATTTTTTGTACCGTTTGCTTTAAAGCTGATGGACTAATATCTTTATTAAGTTGTTCTTTGACTTGTTCGAGTGCAACTTGATATGTTAAAGCTTTGGCACCAGATAACTGTATAGACCGTACAATCAAAGGCTGTACTTGGTACACAACTCTTAATCCAGTTTGTGTAGTTGTACTATTTACACGTGCGCTGCTAAATAATTGTGTATTTAATATTGCTGTAACATCTTTCTGGGTTTGAGCAATACTTGTGTCTCCCCCAACTTTAGTTTTAATAGTTTGACGAATAATATCTTGTAATTCCTGACTGGCGCCGACTATTTGTACATCAACTGCTGGCACTACCAGGTTTGGGTCTTCTGATATAGGTGGTTGTACAGTTGGTTTTACAGTTGGTTTTATAGTAGGTGCAGGTTTTGCACTAGTTCTGACTGAAGGAACAGGAATGGGGACGGGTGCTTTTAGTTGAGCTGCTTGTATTGAGGGAACAGGAATAGGGACGGGTGCTTTTGGTTGAGCTGCTTGTACTGAGGGAACAGGAATAGGGACGGGTGCTTTTACTGTATTTCTAGCTGGTTGAGTTTTAATAACTACAGTCGAATTGTTATTAATACGACTTTGCATACTGCCAGTATTCTGGGAGAATTGTGGGGAATCATTGGTTTCTGGTTGAGCAATAGTCTCTGGTACTGCCGACAAAGTACTTTCTATTGTTGGCACTACTACATTATTATTTGTGGTTGCAGGCGCCTTTGGGTTAGTAGGAGCAGCAATTGCTTGTTTAGAAAAATTGCCAGCAGAAACACTGACGAGTGTTAAAATCGCAGCCGAAGAAACTCGCATAAAATTTGCCTGATTTAACTGGGAGTTAGTTGTAGCGAGGTAAAGCAATGGGGATTCTACTAACTTCCAGCACCAAAGAAATGCTTGTCTTCCCCATTTTTCCTCTTAACTCAATTAGACAGTTAAGTAGTGCTAAATGTTCCAATACATACACCACTTTCACTCCCTATTTCTTAAGTGATTATTAAAATATGAGTTCACAGCTACAGTTACTGGTATTGAGCAACGGTCACGGCGAGGATATAATCGCGAGTAAGGTTGTACAAGAACTACTACAGTTAGAAGATTCGCCGCAAATTTCCATATTCCCGTTGGTGGGGGAAGGACATGCATATAAAAAATTTGATATGGAGTTTATTGGTGCTGTGCAAGCAATGCCTAGTGGTGGGTTTGTGTATATGGACTCGAAGCAGTTGGTACGAGATGTTAAGGGTGGTTTGGTACAGTTAACGCTGAATCAAATTAAGACTATGAAGCAATGGGTGAAGGTACAAAACGCTTCAGGCAAAAAAAGTGCTATTTTGGCAGTCGGTGATATTGTGCCGCTACTGTTTGGATTCTTTAGTGGTGTCAATTATGCGTTTGTAGGAACCGCAAAGTCTGAATATTACGTGCGCGATGAAGTTAAATTATTAAAGAGAAACAATAAAGGTGCCTACTGGGAAAACTTTTCAGGTTCAATTTACCATCCTTGGGAACGTTGGTTAATGACGCGGCGCCGTTGTAAAGCAGTGTTTCCTAGAGATTTATTAACAACAGAGATTTTGCAAAAAATGGGTGTAAGAGCATTTGGCTTAGGCAACCCAATGATGGATGGACTAGAACCGTCGTTTCCTACATACCGTACTTACAGTATTGACGCAGAACACAAAGAGATAGTTCGTCCCTTAGTTGTGACATTACTACCTGGTTCGCGCGCTCCCGAAGCATATGCAAACTGGGAGCAAATCATGATTGGTGTATCTTCGCTGTTGGAAATAATGCGCGCTGACACAGCTACACATACTTCTAGAAGCTTGGTATTATTAGGTGCTATTACTCCGAGTCTCGATTGTAATATTTTCTCTAATACTCTAACTTCACAGGGTTGGCGCCAAATTTCATTAGAAGAACTACCTTTCAAATTTGCTGATAATAAAGCCTTAACATTCAAACAAAAAAATGTATATTTCGTCTTAACACAAAACGCTTATAACGACTGCTTGCATATGGCTGATATGGCAATAGCAATGGCAGGAACAGCAACAGAGCAATTTATTGGGTTAGGCAAACCAGCATTCACAATACCAGGTAAGGGTCCACAATTTACAAAAGGATTCGCCGAAGCCCAAAGTCGGCTTTTAGGAGATTCGGTAATTTTAGTCGAACAAGCTGCTGATATTGGTAAACAAGTGCAACACTTCTTTGCTTACCCTGACAAATTGCACGTAATTGCCGAAAATGGTTTGCGAAGAATGGGTAGAGCAGGCGCCGCACAACGTATCGCCCAATGTATCATAGACAAATTAGGTTAGTGATGTAGAGTCGTTACATGTAACGTCTTTACGACGGCGCCATTCTTCCAAATCAAGGATACCTAAAAAACTAATACTATTACCGTTCTCATTACCACGGTAAAACTACTGAAACATACTGATATCTTTGTCAAATACTTCAGGATTTACCCGGAAGATTTTTTCAGAAACATCATGATAACTTACACATTAGCGTTCCTCTGCTATCGAGGGCGGTTGCAGTCCGTCCTCCAGCAGTTTTTTTCCAGTTTAGCTCACGAAGCGAGCAGCTGCCTTATTTTCATGCGGAATTTACATTATTGGATAATAATTATAGGCGCATTCCTTTTATACCAATTATCATCTATTACGGTCTTCTCGAATTAATTCTGTGCTATCCAACCATTTGATATCTGGGGTTTATGTTGTTTGTGTTTGTGGGGGCGGGTTTACGAGATGTTAATGGTATTGGAGGATATAGGTTAACCCGCTCCTACAAGGGTTATTGTGGTTGGGTGCCTACTATTTCACTGCTGGATATTTTACCTTGACGTGCTGGACTTGGCGCCAGTTCGGTTGGTGAGGCTGTAGCTACTCCCCATTCTGTTGTTTTTTTGGTAAGAAATGTGTCTTGCTCTTTGCGGTATTTAACTAAGTCTCCGCTTTTGTTCATTATTGCAAACCATACTGTGCCTTGGCTTTGTGTGGGTAATGCTCCAACTAAGGCACTGACGGTATCCAAACTGCCTGATTTGACTACAGAGAATTTGGGAATTTTTCGCTGTTCTAATACTCCTTTATCTTGTCCTGTGACTGTAAATACATCGGCAACTGTCATGTTGTATTGTTGAAGATGTTTTTCTATGGCTCGAAACATTCCTACTGCTGCACGTGGTGATATTTTATTTTCGTAGGTTAAGCCAGAACCGTTGATAAGATAAATTTCGTTTTGTGGTACGGATGCTGCTTCTGACGCTTTTTGTGATACTACTGAGGCGCCTCCTACTGCATCAGCAAACATATCAGCCATTGCGTTGTTGCTATAATTGTTCATTTTTTTGAGTAATTCAGCAACGGGATAAGAGTTATGACGTACTAATAATTTGAAGTTTGGAGGTACTGCTGCATCTGTTTTGACTTTACCGTTGATTATTACTTGCGGTTTTGCTGTACCTGCTGGTAGCGTTGCGTATATATTGTTAACCTGACGATTCCAAAGACGACTGTTTAAAGCTGTTTGAAATAATCTTCCGACTGTATCTGAACTACGGCTAAAGTTCATATAGAACTTATCGACAAGTACTAAATTACCAGTAACACGCTTAATACCCATTTGGTTAAGGGTATTACCTACACCAATAGCTTCTTCCCAAACAAAAAATGGGTCTTGTCCCCCCTGAACTATTAAGTCACCCTTCAAAACACCGTTTTCAATTGTTCCATTTGTACCAATTTGCGTTACAAATACATGGTCGGGACCAAAAGTCTTTAATGTTGCCAGTGTTGTGGCTACTTTAGATATGGAAGCAGCGGTAATTGGGACGGTTCCTTGATGATTTGCTAAAAGCTTATCACCCGATTGCATCCAAACTCCATGCGTTTGTTGATTGGAACCCAGTGGTGCTATGGATTTTAGATATTGCTCAACTTTTGCAGTTGTCGCTGGGTCAGGGTTTTCTGGTGCTACTATTAAGGGTATTGGTTTTTTAATTGGCGCCACTGCATTGACAACGCCATTTAATGCTGAAGATGCATTCGAGTTTGAGTTAGAGGAACATCCACTTACGAGTGCGAGTAAGCTACAAGACAGCGCTGTAGTAAAACAAAGGATTTTTTGCATGATTACTGAGTTTGGTGGACTCTGGCAATATTTGAAATCGCAAAGTCAACGAAACACTCTAATTAACTTTGCAGTCAAGGAAAAATCATACTGCGTAACCGAATAACATTTCAAAAAATATTTCAAAAAATTGTTTTTTTATAGGAGAGACGCGATTTATCGCGTCTCTACGAGTATCAACTTTTACCATGTAATGTGTCGCAGCGCTGCATTTGGTCGATAAATACCCACCCTTGAGTACCATCAGCTAATCTAACTTGAACGAAATCGCCTTTTACCTTCATAAATAAGACTTTTTCGCCAGGATTTAATTGCTTGATGGCGCCAACTTCGGTTTGCGGTTCGGGACGAAGTTTGGCAGCATAATTACCTCCCGTAGGAGTAATGACTCTACAGAGCTTTGGTTGCTGTGAAATAAAACTCTGCTCAGAATAATTTTTGCCTGCACTACCTGTTTGAAGACAAACTAAACCACCAACTGTACTAATAGCAGCAGCCATACTCATTCCTAATATCAAGGGTTTTCGCTTTGGTGCTGAAATAACTGCTGGGTTAGATGCGTCCGATCCACTGCGGTGCGAGTAAACAAGTTTTTGCGGTGGTGCTGTTTTGGTTATTGGCTCTGATACTGGTTGACGCAATATTTCTGGTGTATGAGAAATAACGTTATTAGTTGTTTGTGTTGTTTGTGTTATTTGTGCAATATCTACATTTGAAGGTCTAACTGGTTCAGAGTTTGGGACTTGCTTGACTGTAATTGCGCTTACTTTCAACTGTTGCCTACCTAAGCGGATGTTACTTTTATTCGCTAATGGCATTTCGCCTGCTAATAGTAAGTTCCCATCGACAATTGGGGGATTTTGCTGGCGTAAGTTTCGCAGGTAAAATTTTTGCTTTACTGTGTTGAAAAATATTTCAGCGTGCAACCCAGATACAGAAACATCGGGTATAACGACATCACACAATTGGGGGTCGCGTCCAATCCGAATTCGACCCTGATTTTTACTTTCGCGATTTTCTTCAATCGTACAACTTTTTAGTTCTCCATTTTCATACCACGAGAGCGTTAACTCGTGCAAATCATGAGTTTGTGGTGTGGAAGAAGGCGCCTTTATTGTAACAGTTGGCGCCTCAACGAGGTTTCGTAAGTCTTGAAGTGCATCTTTTACTTCTTGTACCGTTTGGTAACGGTCTTTGAAGTGATAACGAGTCATTTTGTCTAATACCGCAGCTAAACCAGGTGTGACAGGGACTAAATGTTGCCATAAAGTTTCCCCTGTGTTTGGGTCGTCTTGTAAAGAGCGGGGATTAACACCTGTTAATGCTTGAATCCCCATCATTCCTAAAGCATAAATATCACTACTAGGACGCGGTAAACGTCGAATTTGCTCGGAAGGCATATAGCCAGGAGTTCCTACAGTTATAGTTACTCGCTGCTGATGCGATGCCACTGCTGTTGAACGTATTTGCTTAATGGCGCCGAAATCAATCAAAACTAATTTTTGATCTGATGCACGACGAATAATATTATCAGGCTTGATATCGCGATGTATCACACCTTGCGAATGGACTACTTCAAGAATATTTAATATTTCAAGAAGCATAGACAACACTTGCCCCTCAGTCCACATGACCCCAGGAATTAATTCATGACTAAGAGTGTGTCCAATAATCAACTCAAGAATCAAGTAAAATTCTTGATTTTCTTCAAAAAAAGCTAACAATCGAGGTATTTGGTCAAAAGTTCCCAACTGCTGAAGACAAGAAGCTTCACGGTGAAATAATTTCCTCGATGTTTCTAAAATTTGGGGGTCGGTACATGAAGGTTTGAGATGCTTGAGGACACATTGCGGATGACCGGGTAGGTGAATATCCTCAACAATATAGGTCTGTCCAAATCCTCCCTCACCCAACACTTTAATAACCCTGTAATGCCCTGCGAGTAACTGACCTATCATGTGTAAGTAGCGTGAATATCGTAAATATTACTGTAGTTAATAAACCGTCAATTCATTATAAACCTACTTTTTGCGTCAGAGACTGCCCCTTTAATTTCAAGGCGCCGTATCAGAACGACGTTTGTGCGAATTTAATCGTGAATTTTAAGATGACGGCTGAATTTCATTAATTAACAGGCGTTCTGTGGTGCGTGTTTTGAGGTCGCATCTCACATTCAAAAATTGCGTGCGTAGATACATTAATAGTAGATACATTAATAAAGTTGCCTGATTAGTCAATCAATAACAAATCTGACCATCCACTGTTGCCAGTTTGGCAGCTTTTACAAAACTTCATATGAGTCATAAAAATCGTATCACCTACTACATTAATTAAACATGCTTAAAACTGTAGCAGCATACATTAAAATTTAAAAGTATTATTTGTATAAAAATAAAATATTCGCCTACAAATAAGCGTAAAATTCAGCACTTTATAAGTTCTACTAATTACCAAAAACGACTTACGGGGCAACGCAGTAGCACCCGTCCCACATTTTTTCAATCGTTTATGAGAATACAGTAATAAATACACCCTAATAAAGCCACAAGTTTAATAATATGTTACGAACATGTAAATTAAGCAGGTTCGGCGCCTAATTTATACATAGTTTGTAAAATATGTTTGGCTTGTGTAGAGTCGCCTAAGTCTTTATAAATTTGGTATGCTTGACGGTAGTGATGAATTGCATCACGATGTTGGCGCAGTTTTTGGAAAACGGCGCCAAGTACAAACTCAACTTTGGCCCTTTCGGCATTAATTTTGAGTTCCTGGGCAAGAATTGACGCTGTGCGTAAAAAACCTATAGCTTTTGCGTACATGCGTTCGCGGTAATATATAGTACCAATATTAAAAAATAATTGCTGTTGACTTTGCTTAGCGCCGATTTGCTCTAAAATAGAAAGCGACTGTTGATAAAAAGTTAAAGCTTTATTTGTATCACCTAGATTTTGGTATGTAATCGCAATTCTAGATAAAGCAGCAGCCTCACCATATCGATTGCCAATTTCACGACTAATATCTAAAGATTCTAAATTGTATTTAATTGCTTGTTCAAACTGACTAGTTTGACTGCAAACATCGCTCAATCCCTGTAAAATCGCACTTTTGACACGTTTATCACCAATCGAGCAAGAAATGGATAGTGCTTTTATTAAAAAATCTTTTGCTTTCACATATAAGTTTTGCCCTTTATAAGCTTGTCCCAGAGTGTGAAGACTAACCATCATTAAATCTTTATTATCGTTCTGATGAGCGATAGCGTATGCTTCAGAGCAAAAACCGATAGCCATTTCCCAAGCACGCAGTTGGAGGTAAACACTACCAAGGTTAACTAGTGAATCACCAATACCCTTAGTGTCTTTTAGCTGACGTGCGATAGAGAGAGCTTTTTGCTCATATTCTAAAGACTTGTGAAAATCGCCCAAAAACTGATAAGCGTTAGCTAGAGACGAAAGCGCGCTTTTTTCCCAGTTGCGTTCATTCATTTCACAAGCAATAGTTAGCTGAAGTCGAAAGCAGTCAATTGCTTTTTGATACTGACCCAGGTTTTGGTAGCTTGTACCTTCTCCCCAAAATCCTGCGATTTGGAGTACGCGATTTCCCGTCTCACGTGTTATTTGTATCAAACGTGAAAAATAATCAATTGACTCATTAAACTTACTTAACTGACGAAAGCAATTTGCTGTGTTGTATAGGGAAACTTCTTGTTGACTTTTATCGTCTAACTGTACAGCTATTTCTAAGATGTGCTGATGGTACTTAAGTGCTTCGGCAAACTCAAATGAACTTTCATGGGCAGCAGCAAATTGACTCAAGCAGTGTATTCGCGCGTTGTCGTCTTGAAACTGCCAGTTAGTAGGCATTTCGACCATCTTTAAAAGTTTCGGTTGAGAATCTTGAGTCATTAGTAGATGTATACGTGTAGGATTTACATTAAGTTTAAACAGATAAAACGGACAGATAGATATGACTATATTGGTATGCAGTCAGAAAACGTTTTAGTTATGAATCATTAGTTTACCTCATGTTAGTTTTGCTATCGTATGCAATACAACGTTTTTAATGTTGTATATAAAACATTTGCACGCTCATAACGAAAGAGTAATGTACTAACAACAACATTCATACGCCTACAGGTGACAAGTAAGTATTAAGTACGAATATATTTTAGTTAAGTGTATCCTTACATCTTCCACTATAAGTATCTATGCTGGGTAAAAAACAGCACTTTCTTTAAAGTTCCACTCCTACTACAAGTCTCTTTCAGCAATCATAACTATCTTTCTCTTATGTCATGGGAGAGTAATGTCCCCTCACTGATGTATAAAAGCAGCGCGCGACTATTTTATACTGATTTTAGCTAAGTATAGTAATCATTCAATAGTCAAATAGTGGTTTATGCATAATCTTAATTACCTATTAAAGTCTCTTAGAATCTTAGGAACCCGGTTTCTTAATAAAAAAACCGGGTTTCTTTCAAATGATGAATTGACACAAAACGAGCATTACTTCTTTATTGATATTTATGCGGACTTACAGCGGTGGATAAAGCCATTGATGAAAGTACTTTTACACATCGCTGCTGCAATCACGCTTTTTGAAGACTTGCCTTATTTACGCGCATTGTCAGAGCGTAATATCGAGAATTTGTTCTACAGTCACAAATCCTCAAACCATCATTAAGCCTCAAGGGGAACGGCGCCGAGTTAGTCGTAGTTAATTGTTGATGGTGCGTAACAGCAGATTAATTGTTAGTTTGTGTTGAAGTTTGTAATGCCTGCTACGCACCCTACGCGCTTACTTTTTAAAATTTTAATATAAAAATCTAACCCCCGTGCGCCCCCTTTAGAGTGAGGAAAGCGGAAAAATTAAAGCCTCTCCCCGTTGTAGGGGAGAGGTTTGGAGAGGGTTTTTTATCAAAAACACCTGCTTAAGACTTAACCCAATTCACAGGCAAGGATGCCTGTGCCACAATTCTATAATTAATGGTGGTGGTGATGATGGTGATGTGCTGCTAGTTCAGGGTTTACGCTTACAGCTTCGGTTGCCAGTAACTCACCAATCTGTTTATCTGCCCAATGTGCGACCATTGCTAAGAAGTCATCATTATCATTTACACAAGGCATTTGGATATAATTTACATTCTTATGTTTTTTCTCCAATGCGTGGATGATATGGTGAACGTCTAATAATGTTTCATGGTTTTCGGTTGCAAACCCGATAGGCATAAATACTATAGCTTTGGCGCCGAGTTGAATCAAGTTTTTAGCAGCTTGGTCAGCGCTAGGTTGTGTCCAATCAATCAAAGGTGTATCGTGATTGAGCCAACCAACAGATATTAGTGGGTAACGGTTGATTAATTTATCGCGAACTAAGTCATACAGTGTTTGACTTTCGGTAATTCCAGAAGTAAAACCTTTGGCTTTATGAGGACAACCGTGATTCATCAACACAATGCCAATTTCTGAAGGTAAGTAAGCTGAACTTAAATCGGAGTGAATTTTATCTTCGACTAAGCGCGCCATTAAATCAATATATTCGGGTTCGTTATAAAACGAAGGAATATACCGCAAACCTTTTACCCAATGTTCTTCTTGCGTATCTGTAAGTTCAGCTAAAGCTTTGTTAACTTGTTCGATTGCAATACCACTGGTAAAAATTGAGTCAACTACCAGCAAAGGGTAAATGAGAATTTTGTCAAATCCTTGACTTTTGATTTCGGCTAAAACTTGATTGGGTAAGAAAGGAGCGCAAAAGTTAAACGCTTTAAAGACTTGGACGCCACTACCCCAATGAGATTGCAAGTGCTTTTCTATACCTGCACGTTGCTGTTCAAATATTGCGTTATGAGGTGAAATAAAATTATGGTGCTGGTGTCCCCACTCATGCAGGTCAAACATAGCTAACAGTTTAGCCAAAGGTGGATAGATCCAAGTAGGGACGGGGGCAAATTTTGCTGTCAGTAAATTTAAAGCTTGTTCGTTATAATTCGCAAAATCTTCATAGCTCTCAACTTCTCCATAACCCATAAGTAATACAGCTAATCGCTGTTCTTTGGGTAGATGCTCATGCGTATGCTGTAACTTTTCGGGTGTTGCAACCACTATTGTTTCCTCAATGCTATCTGTGTTAAGAATCGGTGTGATGCCCGTATTCTTTTTTCACTCATATAATATTATCCTATCCAGGGGGATGGCACAGGAAATACATCATTAGTAATATTTCGATAGATATAGTCTCTACACATGTAACGTCAGGACACGAATTTTATTACGGTTACGTTAGTGAATATGATATGACTGGGCATACTAAGGGTAGCTTCTGTTTTTCTTTGACATTATGACTATTGACTTTACTGTTGCTATTCCTACTTATAACGGCGCCTGTCGTTTACCGAAAGTGCTTGAGAAGTTACAGATGCAGGTTGGTGTTGAGCATTTGAACTGGGAAATAATTATTGTTGATAATAATAGTAGTGATGGGACTGCGAAGTTAGTTGAGGAGTATCAGGCGAGTTGGCGCCATAGAGCAAAGTTGCGTTATTGTGTGGAATGTAAACAAGGCGCCTTGGAAAGCACGTCAGCGGGCGATAATGGAGGCGGAAGGGGAAATAGTTGGGTTTTTAGATGATGATAATTTGCCTTATGCGACTTGGATATTAGAGGCGTATAAGTTTATTCAAGAGTATCCTCAAGCAGGCGCCATTGCTAGTCAAATTCATGGAGATTTTGAAGTTGAACCACCGGAGAGTTTGAAGTCGTTGGTTTTTTACTTGGCTATTACCGAACGTGGTGATAAACCTCATATATTTGAACCACGTCGTAAGGGGTTTCCTCCATCTGCGGGTTTAGTAGTTCGTAGGGATGCATGGAAGGTGTCGGTTCCAGCACAGTTGTTTTTAGTTGGTCGAGTTGGTAATTCGATGATAGGTAGCGAAGATGCTGAGGCTTTATTTTATATTCATAAAGCTGGTTGGGAAATTTGGTATAATCCTGCAATGGTGGTTGACCATGTTATTCCTGCTTGGCGCCTGGAGAGGAGTTATTTAGTTAATTTAATGCGTGGAGTTGGGTTAGCACGGTTTTATCTGCGGATGTTGTTACTCAAAGCTTGGCAACGACCTTTTGCTTTTTTTGTTTATATTGTGAATGATTTTAGAAAGTTGTTAGTGTATTTTGTTCGTAATTATAAGGTTATTAAAAGTGATGTATTAGTAGCTTGTGAGATGAAAAGGCTACTTAGTACTTTTATAAGTCCATTTTATTTGTTTAGTCTGAAATTTACAAACAAATCCGCAAATTAACTGAGCCGTTTCGCTATTGATTGAAAGTAGCATATCAATTATATTTTATTTAATTGATATTATATGCCTATTGTCTCAGTAATAATTCCAGTCTATAACTTTTATATAAGGCTTTATTGAAACTGGCTGCAATGTCGTTCTTATCTCCAAAAGGTGCAACTGAGTTATTAAATAGATTTCCTCGTCTTTCAGATACGAGTACATTTTTTGGTTATATCAAAGTCAATGGCAACGGATGATGAACGGATGTAACGGATGGTTGTAGGGTGCGTGACACTACCACAACTTTGCTTTATTTTTAAAGGTTGGTGGTGTCACGCACCTTACTTTTGTTTGTAACTTGGTAAAAAAGCGGCGCCTGTTGAGGCAAAGCATTTACTTGAACGCTCACAGCAAGAAACTCCAGCATTGAATGATGCCATAATTGGGATAGTAACATCAATTATGGCTTACAAATTTCAACAACTGAGTCGAAAGGATATAGATACTATGTTAGGCATTACACTCGAAGAAACACGAGTTTTTCAAGAAGCTATAGAGATAGGGCAAGAGAGGGCAACTGCTGATGTTATCTTTCGCCTGTTGAAAAAAAGATTTAGGCAGGAAGTATCTGAAGAACTGCGCGCGCGAATACAAAGTTTACCCTTACCTGCTCTACGAAAGTTGACTGAGGATTTATTGGATTTTAGCTATGACGCTGATTTACAAACTTGGTTGAAGGCTCAATAAATTTTATTTCCCAACCCTTTTATTTTGGGTTATGGGACAATGACTTACTTCACACGCGAACAATTGAGCAAAAAGGATGTAAATACTATGTCATACACAGCATTAATAAAGCACACGCGAGTTTATCAAGAAGCTAGAGAAGAAGGACGAGAAGAACAAGCAGTTTGTCTCATTGTCCGCCAGTTAAAGAAACGGTTTGGGCAGCAAGTATCAGAAGAGGCGCGCGCGCAAATAGAAAGTTTACCGTTACCGACTCTTGAAACTTTGAGTGAGGATTTATTAGATTTTACATCTTTGGATGATTTACAACCTTGGTTGGACGCGCGGGCGATCTAATTTTTCAAGCCTCGATACGCTCTTCGGGGGTTTTAGTAAGGGTAAAATTTTAAGCAGAGGCGCCCGTTGTTTCTGTAATTAGCTGATATAAAGCGAACGCAACAAAAGCGCGCATCATTTATAGGCAGGCAAGTAATTTTGTTCTCTCTTCCCTTCAAGGCAACTCTCGAACGGGGGTTAGGTCTTTTACATACAACAACCATTATCCGGCGCCCACTTGGAAAAAATAACATCACACGGCACCTGTGCAGGCAAGAATAATACTTGGGAATAATAACAATATCCGGCGCCCGCTTGGGGCATTTTATTGGGACATTTGATACGTGTGTTATTCAACAAAAATTATGAAAATGAAACTTGCCTATATTACAGAATACAACGTACTAGACAAAACATTAAGCGTCAAGAAACCATCAAGGACTTTGTGCAGCAGGTAACTACATAGCGCACGAACTAACGCCCGCAAAATGTATCAATAAACTATATCGGCGCCCTTGCTAAAAAATATCAAATAATCACAAAATCTAAGTGGAGCATATACAGAAACATATATAAAAAAGATTATTATCGCTCTTGCTAACTACTAATATATAAAAACTATGCTCATGAAATTGAACAACAATAAAAAAAAAACGTTAATATAATATCTTACCCATAGATATATTACAAATTATTAATATCAAATTTAAACAAATATTAGTATTATTGTCTGATAACCTCGATTCTATTTGCTGATTGAAAGTATATTATAAACAACATATAATTCTCATATAATTCTATTTATGCCAGTAAAATATTTGTCATAATCACTCAGAATTTGAATATATTTTTATAATATTATATTAATAATCAAGCTTTAAAAAGCTTGATTATTACCTCTGATTGAGGCGCCAAAAATATTGTTACCAGGGTAATTAATGAAGCGAGATTCCATATTTTACAAACTTTTTCAACAATCTCCAAGCGCGTTATTTCAATTACTCAAATCACCACCATCAAATGCAGACGCTTACAGTTTTGATTGTGTTTCTGTTAAAGAGTCAAAATTTGAAATTGATGGCATATTCTTGCCACCAGAAAGCAAAGACCCTGGAATTGTTTATTTTTGTGAAGTACAGTTCCAAAAGGACGAGATATTGTATGAAAGATTAATTGCTGAATGTACCCTATACTTCTACCGCAACCGTGAAAAATTCAGTGACTGGCAAGCTGTTGTTATTTACCCGTCCAAAGGGGTGGAGCAAAGTGACCTTATACCACATCAGGCGTTGTTTAAGGGCGGAAAAATACATAGGGTATATTTGAATAAACTGGGGGACATACGCAAACTCCCAATATGGATAGCATTGATGGTTCTGGCTACTATGAGTGAAAAAACGGCACCTTCGGAAGCTAGATATTTGCTCTCACGCTCACAGCAAGAGCCGGAACCATTGAGTGGCGCCATAATGGAAATGATAACGTCGATAATGGTCAGCAAGTTTGAAAAATTAAGCCGAAAGGATATAGATACTATGTTGGGTATAACAGTCAAGGAAACACGAGTTTACCAGGAAGCTATAGAAGAAGGACGAGAGAAACAAACAGTTAATCTCATCGCCCGACATTTAAAGAAACGATTTGGGCAAGACTTATCTGAAGAGATGCGTGTGCGAATAGAAAGTTTACCCTTACCTACTCTCGAAAGCTTGAGTGAGGATTTATGGGGTTTTACTTCTTTCGCTGATTTACAACCTTGGTTGGACGCGAGGGCAATCTAATTTTTCAAGCCCTCGATACCAAGGCGGGGGCTTTTAATAAGGGTAAAATTTTAAGCAGAGGCGCCCGTTGTTTCTGTAATTTGCTTTACAAGCAGCGAACCCAACCGCGCGCATTTATGGAGATAAATTACGCGAGCGAGATATAAGATTAACGCGCTGATTTACGAAGTTGGTTAGAGGGTTAATCAACTTGATTTTTCATGCTTGTTAAGAACCTCTCCCCCAACCCTTTCAAGGATGCTGCTGGCGAATGGTAGGTCTGACCCCTCACCAGAACGAATTAATAGGGTTTTTGAGCCACCATTTGAGGCACCACTTGTGTCTGAAATGGTTGATTTCTCGTTAAAGTGCGGGGTGTGACCCACGAATCGCCAGCAGTATCTTAAAAGGAGAGGGAAGTAAATTTGTTCTTGTTCCCCCTTCCCTTTAAGGATACTGCTGGCGAATGGTAGGTCTGACCCCTCACCCAAACGATTTATTAGGGTTTTTGATTTATCGTTTGAGGCGCCTATAACTCCTAGAATGCTTGATTTCTCGTTCACCTGTGGGGTGTTACCCCTGAATCGCCAGCAGTATCCTTTAAGGGAAGGGGGTTAGAGGGTTAGGTGTTTGGGAAGATTAACACTTGGGAACAATAACAATATCCGGCGCCTGAGCTTTGGTGAACCAAAATTAAACAGTGATAATCATTTACAGTGCATCTCTCCCGTTGATTAGAATGATTTTCCCTTGCAAATGATATATTTTTGCTTTCAGATGGGTAACATAAGTCTACTCTCCTAGTCGCATCCTTATAAAGTGCCCTTGGATAATATACATTTTTTTACAAAGTTAAGGTAAAGTCATGGCATTATTATTCTCTCTCAGCTATAAATTTATTAATACTGAATAAAATCTTCATTGACCGGAAGGTTTTTCATGAAAATAAAAATGTTATAACAGTTTTGAGTTCTGTTTTTATTTGTTTTCATGAAATAAAAAGCAGTGTCATAAGTCTTGTTTGAATGAGCAAGTCTTGATTAGTCTGTTTGATTGTTTAGCAGACATTACTGCATACTACAAAAAACTTTTTTGATAAAACTGCATTTATCTACTGAACAGGAAAGGGGCTATGTCTCGAAATCGCAAGTCAGCAAAGACTATCCAAAAATTATATAAAATTATTAGTGGTTCTGTCGCCAAATTAAGAAAGCTATTATTGTTGCTTTTGCGAACTTTTGTTTTTACGAAGAGAAAACCTAGGTCAGCGAATGCGGGTTTCGTCTTGCCTACGGTAGCGATGGTTTCGATAGTAGTTGTGCTGCTTACTGTCGCAATTATGTTTAGGTCTTTTGAACGGTCGAAGAATGCAAGTAATGTAAGGGTTAATCAGGTTATTCTTAATGCTACAACGCCTGCTATTGACCGTGCTAGAGCCAAATTGAATGCTTTGTCTGAAGACCCTACATTACCACGTGGGACTCCTTCCGATGGGGCTTTATATGATGCATTAAAGAGAGATAAATATAGATTTGGCGATGAAAGTCGTCTGAAATTAGCTTACGATTTTAACGGTATATCGGGAATTCAAAAACCAGGAGACCCTGCACCCTCAACTGGAGCGACGGATACAAATCCCAGAGTAGATACCATAGAGGAAGACGAAACTTCAAAAACAGCTTGGAGATTTGCGATTGATACAGATAATGATGGTAAAAAAGATACTTTTACTTTATACGGAATAAACTTTCGCTCGCCAAGTAGAAATACTTCAGGAGAATTTAATCGTAAGAGAAATCCCTTGGAAGCGAGAACGCCACCGATGGATAATGATGCGACAAACCAGCAATGCCGGAATGCGGCAGGTTTTTCGACGTTAGTGGGTAACTCTAGTTGGTACAAACTTCAGAATGGAAATCTTGGTAAAAGTTTTTTTGTTTATGCGGTTAACGTACCAATTACAGAGCAGCAGATGCAGAATGAAAGTCTTTCTACTAGTGAATTTGAACCATACACAGGTAATAAAGGTTTTGCAGCAATAGAATTTCAACAAGATAGAAGTCGGATTCCTTTACCGAATAATGCAGTATGGTATGAGAACGACTTAGAAATTACACCAGGTGTTAACCTCGCTTTAAATGGAAGAATTCACACCAATGGCAATTTATTAATAGGTGGAGGTACAAATCCTGCTGCCACTATTTCTTTGCGGCAAGTAAGTAGTAAGACATCATGTTTCTACAATCAGGAAAATGGATTGATCACAGTTGGTGGAAACGTTGGAACGGGTAGTGTCGCACAAAATACCAATCAAAGTGCTGTAAATGTTCATTTATATAGTGGTTACAATGTTAACCCCAACATGGCAGCAGTAATTAATAGTACTAACAGGTCAACCGACCAAGCAGGTGGTCAAGCAATTGGATTCAATGACAATGCCTATAATCAGCGCATAAGTAGAATGAAGACAACCGCAGAGGGATTATGCCCCACCTGTATGGATAGAACTGCGAACGGTCAAACTTTAAAGCAACGTGTTAATGATAGTACTTTCTATCCTGATGATATAAAACGCAACGTATCAGAAAAAGTCAAAAATACTGATGATGGTCAAGCTGCTGTAGATATAATTAGAGATGAAATAGAAGTTTACTTACGAAATCGCACTAGAAGAGTACCTTTTGCAGAAGTAGCCGCAGATGCATCAGAAACAACAGCAACTTCTGCATTTAACGCAACTACTTTCGCTGCTGGCCAGCTCCAACCACCACAGGCTTGGAGGGAACCATTAAATGCCAGCAATAATTTAAATGGTTCTTCAAATCCTGTTGTAACATTAAATACATCGCAATTGTCCGCAACTTTCCCTGATTTGCAGAAACAGGAAGGTGTCCAAACGTCAATTGGGGATCGCGTTTTAGTTGGTAACAATTTACCTGCTTTATGGCTACAGGGCAGCAGGTATGTTGGGGCGAACGTAAATCAACTGATTAGTGGTGTAAATTGGAACCGACCGACAGGTGGTGGTGCTAAACAGCGATGGCGTAATACTCAGGTACAAGCTATTGCTGACTTGGGGATTTCAGACCGTAACGGCTTCTGGGAACAGAAAGCGTATGAGAGACCAGTTAATAGTTTAGATGCTATTGGTGGTGTCAGAATTATCACTGGTGCAGGTATTTATCGAGATGATGATCGCGATGGTAGTGGAAATCCTTTAACAACAGGTACTCCCGTTTTTTCTCGTAGTGGTACGATAACTGCTCCAAATTCTCCAGCATTGATAACAGAGCCACCAAGACTTAGCTCCCATGCCATAACGAATAATCCGCCTCAGTTTAACGCGCAAGCAAACATATACGTTTGGCCCGACACCATGCGTATGTCGTCTGCTGCAAACCCTGCAAGTAATGCGAAGGGTGATTTACTGATGCGAGCAACCGCTGTCTATCACTACAGTGTTGGCTCTGGTGCCAACCAAGACCCGATTGCTTGTGTAAGTAGCTATTATGACCCGACAAATTCTACTTCAATAACCAACGCTTCTGGTTTACCTTGGAATGCAACTGCAAATGGCAAATCAAATAATGGTATTGTCTATACATATCAGGGAAGAACAACTTTATTTACTGCCACTAACAGACAATTACTAGAAAGGCAGGCACGGTTAGTATTTCCCAATGGACGTATTGTTAACCAACCGTTACGTGATGCCCTCTCAAAATTTACAGGTACCACAATACCCACTACTCTCCAGCCTTCTGATTATTCAGCAATTGATACCGCGTTGTGTGCTATCCAAATTTTGAATAGCCCTACAAGTAACATTGTTACTTCTGGTGCTGCGAATATGCCTCCTCATGGTGCAATTCGCGAAGCATCTTTTTTAGATGCGAGAGAAGTTAAGCAAATAGGGAGGCTAACATCTGCGAGTTTTGCGAATTTAGGAACTGCAGATACCAGTGCTACCAGTTTAGACCTTGAACAGCGTCAACCTTTGGAAATTAGAACCACGGACATTGATTTAGGTCAATTAGCTAGTACTACAGTTACTGGTGGTGAGTATTTCCTACCAAATAGTGGTATTATCTATGCAAGTAGGGATGATGCAATGCGTGATTCTAGTGATACTTCAGTACAATCGGAACTATTGAGTCCTACTGATTATAGACTAGACCCAACTCGTCGTTCTAATGGCATCCGTTTGATTAATGGTGCGACATTAGCAAGGAATCCGAGCGTTAATAACAATACATTTAATAACAGAGAGAAGGGTTTAATCTTAGCAACAAATTTACCTGCCTACATTAGAGGCGCGTTTAATTTGCATCGAACCAGCACAACTAGTACTACCGAGATAGAAGAATTTACGCAAGCATCGTCAGCAAGTGATACTGACTTTTACAACCGATCTACCCCTAATACTGATTTTGCCTGTCGGAGTGGTAGAACAGGTTGTCCTGGTACTGGTGATTATTGGCGACCAGCAACAATCATCGCTGATTCAATGACATTGCTATCGCAAGGTTTCCTTGATGGTTTTCGCAGTGAAAGTGATTTTGATTTAAATAACAATACTGGTGTCCCAGTTCGTGATATCACTCTTTCAACAACTCCCATCAATACAACTGGTTTTGACACAACTATGATAAGCCGTTTAAGAAATGGCTTCTTAGAAAATAGTTTTGTTACTAATGCTGATTGGTGGCGCCCTGGCATAACAGGTACTAATCCAGTTTACCCAAGAAATGTTAATTTACATGCTCCTTCAACTAATCCTCTTGGTTCCTACGCGCTTAATGGTGTTACCCCCATTCAAAGAAGACTAAATCAAGGTGTACCTCTTTACGTGATGGAAATTTGCCGTCAGGAGCGAGTTAGTGATTGTTCACCAGGTGATTGGTCTGTGGGATTTGATATTAACGGAGATGGCACTTTAAGTAATACCTCACAAAGTTATCGCTTAGGACAAGCGACTACGGCACCCACAGTTAACCTTACTGAGAGGGATATTAAAACACACCAATTAGGGCAGGCAATTATTGCAGCTAGAAACTTATCTACTGTCACTAATGGCAATCCATCAAGTACTACCAACAATATTTTGACAAACAGTCAGCTAACGTGGTCTGGTGCGCCCAATGGTCTGGCAGTTTCACCAACAAATCCTTCAATAATGCAGAGGCTTGGTGCTGGACATACAGGAAGTCCAGCTTTGCTTGCTGCCGACCAACAATTTCCACGTCGAGTTGCATTCGCCCGCGACCTCAGCAATAATCTTGTACAAACAGGCAGTGGCGCTAATGACCCTTACAAACCAATGGGAGTTGGTTGTCCGGTACGTACTACTTATAGTACCCCAGTTGCGGGAGCAACTACTCCTCCTGTCGCTGAGTTTCGAGACAATGGTTGTACTTATGCAACTGGAACGCTAACAGCAGGTACTCATTACGGCATTTTAGGCAACAATGGCTTGTGGTTTAGAACGGTAAATGACCCAGCAGCAATTGCTAATCCTGTAAATCCAAGATATGATGCCAACTCTCTCTTCTACTATCCTCCCATCGATATTAAGAACAATATTACTGGTGCGGCAGGAGCAGATGGAAGTGCTGATTTAGATGCACAACCAATATTAGTTCCTGTTACGCAAATAATCGATGCAAGAAATACTGGTAATACTTTGAGGAATGATGATATAAATCAACTTCAGCATGAATTTAGATACAACTGGATTAACATTGCTACTAGCGACACTACCTACAATGCAACATTTGTAGTCGGAAATAGCCCTGGCAGACCAGCAGAAATTGCGGCTGGTTTGCAAAACTTTGTACGCTTTTTAGAAGCTTGGAGAACAGACACTAATAACAATGATACCAGCACCCCTAGAATTGCACGAATAAGCGGTAGCTTTATTCAATTGCAACGAAGTAAGTTTGCAACAGCTCCGATTGGTGGAGTCCCTAGAGCAAATAATGCAAATACTGTAAATGCATCAAGCACAGCAAACCTAGCAGGTAGCCTTAGTATATTTGATTTCCCTAACGATACTTATGTAACTCCAAACGGTGAAGGTTCATTACCGTTTTACTGGGCGCCATTAAGAAATTGGGGTTTTGATGTTGGCTTGTTATCTGAGCAACCTGACTTGTTTGCTCAAAGATTTACGCAACCACAAACGGGTCGTCCAAGTGAATTCTTCCGAGAAGTAGGCCGAGATGACCCTTGGGTTCAAGGTTTACTTTGTGCTGGTATTGCAAGTGATAAAAAAGGTGAGGCAGCAGGTGCAACTTATCAAGTAAAAGCAGTAGGAAGTGGATATCTTCCAAGTACGTGTCCCACAATACCTGCTGACTAGAGTCGTGATTATAAAGCCCTCTATCTTGAGAGGGCTTTAAAAAACTCTTTAAGTATGTGTATTTCGAGGAAAGCTTTCCAAATTGCAAAATTAAGTAAGGAGTCACGATGATGAGCAAGCAATTTAGTAAATTTAAACCTCTGTTAATTTATGCCAAAATAAAATGCAATAAGCAATCTCAGCAAAACGGTTTTACTATTATTGAAAGTCTAATGGCAATCGTAATAGTCAGTATCCTACTTGTAGCAATTGCTCCAGTACTTGCCTTATCGGTGGCAAATCGTGTCAACACTAGACGTATTGAGTTAGCGAGTCAAGCAGCCAGAGCTTATATAGATGGTGTTAGAGGTCAAGTAATTACTGCTCCTGCCGCTCTACCAGTGGGCACTACAGCTCTTAAAGATTTTCCTGCCCCTACAGCTTCTGGAACTTTCAGTTGTTCAGCAAATTCCTACTGCACCAATACAGCTACATCTACAGCAGCCACAAATTTATACTGTATCGATAGTGATGGCGATGGTAATTGCACACACAGTAGTATTAGGGATTTAGTTATACAAGCTTTTCGCTTCAATCCAAGCAGTGATGTTTCTACTAAAGGTTACTCTATAGGAGTGCGTGTTTACAGGGCTGATGCTTTTGCAAGAAGTAGTACATTTGAAAGAAGTACAGGTGGTGCGAGACAATCATCCTTTAGTGGAAATTTAGGTAGACGTACTGTACCTTTAGTTGAATTAACCACAGAGATTAATGAAGTTGAACCAAAATGGAGCGATATTTGCGATAGAACCAACAGTGGTGTTGCTACCAATTCTCAAGGGTGTAGTTGATTAATAGTAATTTTTACAATCTTATTTAATAAAGGAACCTCTGTATGAGGAGTCTACTAGAACTCATTTTAAGTATTCGTTTGAAAAGCTTTAAAAGTAATACTTGCACAAGTGGTTTTACATTAATAGAACTACTAGTGGCAATGGTTATGGCAGCGTTAATTATTACCCCGCTAATGACGTTTATGATTGACATTCTACAGACAGACCGTAAGGAAGCTGCAAAAAGTGATACTGAGCAGGAAATGCAAACTGCATATGATTACATTGCTCGTGATTTACAGCAGGCTCTTTATATTTATGATGCAGATGGAATTACGAGAGACTATAATTCGACGACTCCAACTTTGTCAGGAATAAGAAGACAAATACCACCTGAAAAACCAGCTCCAGGTTGTAATGATGCTGCTACATGTCAGCCTATACTTGTGTTTTGGAAACGAGAATTTAGACCAGGAAGTGTAAATGTTGTTTCCACAACAGATAAGAATGACGGATTTGCTTATTCACTAGTAGCTTACTACCTGGTAACAAACCCTGCTAACGCCACAAATTCCACTTGGTCTCCTTCTGCAAGAATAGGTCGATTTCAAATAAAAGGTCCGATTAATATTGCTGGCGCCAACACAACAGGCGATGATGCCGCTGATGTTGGATTTAATCGTCCACCATTAGATTCTTCAATTAGTGGTGCAAAACTTAAGGAAAAAATGAACCAATGGCAAGCAGGTACTGGGACTTACGCTCAACCGGTTGTTACTCTAGTTGATTATGTCTATAACTTTCCTGGCACAACAACAAACTCCTTTCAGGCTTGTGCAGCTCCCCGTGCTGTAGGTAGCCATACGAGTGGTTTCTATGCCTGTGTCGATGCAGATGAAGTAGTTGCTCAAGTTTTTCTAAGAGGTAACTCCTATGTCCGATTGTATAACAAAAATAACATTGCGTATAATCCTAGCGATAACAATTCTTCATATTTCCCAGCAGTAAGCGGCAGAATTCAAGGGCGAGGATTTTTATTCACAAAGTAGCTTTGACAATTTTTTCAGCAAATAGAACAAGCACAGAAGTAAATAAGTGGATTATACCAATGTCTCGTATTAAGCATCATAAAACTAGATTCAGATTCAAACCACATAATCATCTGACAGAAAGTGAATATCATTTAGAGCATCAAGCTGGTTTCACTTTAATAGAAATGCTTGTAGTTGTAATAATTATTGGTGTTTTATCAGCTATTGCAGCACCCTCTTGGCTTTCTTTTGTAGAAAAACAACGTATTAATAAAGCAAGCGATGTTTTATTATCTGCACTAAGAGATGCGCAACAAGAAGCAAAAAATAGAAAAATCGATTATAGTGTCAGCTTTCAAAATAGAAACAATGTTCCTATGTTTGTAGTCCACCGAGGTAGGACTGCTCCTGTTTCGGGCGATTCAAGCTGGAAAAGTTTAGGCGAGGATTTAGAATTAAAATCACAACAATTTTTGATTTACACAAATCTTAACTCCTCAAAAACTAATAAAAAAGCATCTGCTAACTTAAGTACATCACCTGCAAGCAATCCTGTTACTATTACCTTTGACTACATGGGCACTTTACCAGACCCAGACTTCGCTACAGGAGGAGGCTCAAAAGACCAAATAGGCTTTAAAATAGCAGTTGCTGCACCTCAGTCAAGAACTTCTACAACACCCACAATGGGAAATATGAGAAGATGTGTTATTATTGATACTCTTGTTGGCGGAATGCGAACGGAGAAAGATACCGAATGCAGCTAATAATTGTTTTTTAAGGAGTAGCTGCCCATCAATTAAAAAAATTACATAAAAATACTGAAGCTGAAAGCAGTACCCAACGTAGAAAATGTATATATTGGGTGCAATTTTATTTTAAACGAATATTTATATAAACATAATCCAGCCTAGTTACATAGGCTTGCAATCGTTTTTATTTACATAATTATTGTGAAAAATATTAAATATTTAATCATTTTTACATGACTAATGAAATTAATTTGACGGTAGCTATTCCCACCTACAACGGCGAAAAATATTTATATGAGCTAATTAAAAAATTACAAAATCAATTAGACATAGAAAATATTTATTGGGAAATAATTATTATAGATAACAACAGTACTGACAATACTGCTAAACTTATCCAAGAATATCAAGCAACATGGCGCCACCCCTTCCCATTAAAATACTACCTAGAAACAAAGCAAGGCGCCGCGTATGCAAGACAACGTGCAGTAGAAGAAGCAAAGGGTAAATTTATCGGTTTTTTAGACGATGATAACTACCCTGCACTCGACTGGGTGTCAGCAGCTTACAAATTTGCTCAAAAAAACCCTAACATAGGAGCATTTGGCAGTCAAATTCATGGTGACTTTGAAGTTGAACCACCAGAGAACTTTGATAAAATAGCTTGTTTTTTAGCCATTAACCAACGAGGTTCACAACCACACCGTTACGAACCTAAAAAGAAAATGCTACCTCCCGGTGCCGGCTTAGTAGTTCGTAAACAAGCATGGTATGAAAGTGTTCCAAAACAATTGGTTTTAAACCATAAAGGTAGAGATGCCCTTTTAGCAAGTGAAGATTTAGAAGCAGTATTACATATTCAGTTAGCTGGTTGGGAAGTTTGGTATAACCCCGATATGCACATCTACCACCAAATACCAGCATGGAGACTGCAAAGAGAATATTTACTTCGTTTAATTCGCTGTATAGGTTTGAGTCGTCACCATATACGTATGCTGAGAACTCAACCGTTACTAAGACCCTTAGCAAGCTTGGGATATATATTCAATGATTGCCGAAAAATTTTACTTTATCTTCTTAAATCTCCAAGTCGATTTAGTCAAGATTTAATTGCTTGCTGTGAAAGAGAGTTTTTAATCAGTAGTTTAATTAGTCCCTTTTATCTTTTACTAAAAAATAATTTCCATTCTTAGCCCCCCCTATTAAGGGGGGATTTTAACATTTAATAATTATTCACATCATGACTAATTTAGATTTTACAGTCGCAATTCCCACATTCAATGGCGAAAACCGTTTAACTCAACTATTAGAACACTTACATTTACAAATTGGGCTTGAAAACATTCAATGGGAAATAATCATCGTTGATAATAACAGTAGTGATAAAACTGCCGAATTAATCCACAATTTACAATCTAACTGGAATTATAATTATAAATTAAATTACTTTCTAGAAACAGAACAAGGCGCCGCTTTTGCCAGGTTACGCGCTGTCCGTGAAGCCAAAGGTCATATCATCGGCTTTTTAGACGACGATAACTTACCTGCACCCGACTGGATAAAGCAGGCAATTAGCTTTGCTAACGAACATCCACAAGCAGGCGCCTGGGGAGGTCAAATACATGGTGACTATGAAGTAACTCCACCAGACAACTTTAAAAAAATCCAAAGCTTCTTAGCAATAAGAGAACGTGGAGAAATAGCAAATCTATACGACCCAGTAAATTTAAGCCTTCCTCCTGCTGCGGCAATTGTTATTCGTAAACAAGCTTGGTGCGATAATGTACCCTCACGTCCTTCGCTAAGTGGGAAATTACCAGGAAAAATGCTACAGGGTGATGACTATGAACCACTAATTTACATGCACAAAGCTGGATGGGAAATTTGGTATAACCCAACAATGCATACCTACCACCAAATACCGCACTGGCGCCTAGAAAAAGATTATTTGGTCAATTTAGCTCGTGGTTGTGGTTTATGTATTTGTCAATTAAGACTATTAAATGCTACTAAATGGCAAAAACCGTTAATTTTTATCAAGATTTTTCTGGGGAATTTACGCCGAGTGTTGAAGCACTTTTTTGAAAACTTTGGAAAATTCAACACTGATACTGTTGCACTCGTTGAAATGGAATTTTATTTAAGTAGCATGATAAGTCCATTTTATTCATTTAAACGCTACTTATCAAAATTAATGTAGGTTGGGTTGCTTCGCTTAACCCAACCTACAATTGTTACAATTACTACTATTAAAATATTATATGCCACGTATATCTGTTGTTATCCCTGCTTATAATAGCGAGAAAACTATCGTTAAAACAATTGATTCTGTTTTAAAACAGTCGTTTACCGATTTTGAACTAATTGTTATAAATGATGGCTCACAAGATAAAACCTTTGATGTAGTTTCAAAAATTAATGACCCTCGTATAAAAATATTTACGTATCCAAACGCAGGCGCCAATGTTAGCCGTAACCGTGGATTATCTCTTGCTGAAGGAGAATTTATTAGTTTTCTAGATGCAGATGATATTTGGACACCAGATAAATTAGCTAGCCAACTTCAAGCTTTAGAAAATAACAGTAATGCAAAAGTCGCGTATAGCTGGACTGATAATATTGATGATAACGACAAATTCTTACTTGTAGGAACTCATATTACAGCAAACGGTGATGTTTACGAACAATTATTAATCAGTGATTTTTTAGAAAACGGCTCTAATCCTTTAATTTGTAAAGAAACTATTTCAAAATTAGGTGGCTTTGATGAGTCGCTGCCAGCAGCACAAGATTGGGATATGTGGTTACGTTTAGCTGATAAGTATGATTTTGTTTGCGTTCCTCAACCTCAAGTATTATACCGAATTAGTGCAGATTCTCAATCTTCCAATTTTCATAGGCAAGAGAAAGTTTGTTTAAAAGTATTAACAAAAGCTTATAAAAATAGACCTAATCTCAGTAAACGTGTTATTAATCTTAGCCTTGCAACACTTTATAATTATCTTGCATGTAGAGCATTATATCAACCCTATACTAAACAAAGAGGTCTATTTGCGGCGTATTTTTTACTTAAAAATATTTTTTACGATGCTTCAAGAAGAAAAAGACTCAAGTTAACGCTGAAGCTAGTATTAAAAATTACTGTGATAATTTTTCTACCTTCTGCCTGGTCAACAGCGCTGCTAACAAGCATTAAAGGCGCCAAGCTTGATAACAATAAGCTAGAAGTAGCTAGTTAGATAGGAGCAAAGTTCTAACAGCAAAAAAATATATATAGTAGTCCTAAATCATTGATATAATCAATGCATGTATTAAATACTGTGTTTATCTACGAGGCATACCTACTAATAACTTAACTCCGGAGGACGAAGATTTTATGAGAACGATGGCAGAAATCGATGCTTGGTATGAAGCTGAAATGAACAAGGCTGAGTTAAAAGGCAAACTAGAAGGCAAACTAGAAGGCAAGATTGAGTCTGCAATGACTATAATTAGAGTCAAATTTGGTTCAGATATTTTGACTCCACAGATAGTTAGTCAACTCCAAAAGTTAAACGCCAAGCAACTTGATGATTTTCTAGTAGGAATACTTAATTGGCAACAAGAAGAGATGTCCGAATGGCTGTTTGGCAACGAAAAAGTTTAAACGCTTACGTTGTTGTCGTTGCGTTTAATATATTAGTGAAACGAATCAAAATATAGTTTGTGAACGCGCTTTAGAACTCACAGGTAGAGCTATCGGTAACATGCGTGCGTAGTGAAGATACCGAAATACTCTTTTATATCCAAAAAGCCGGATGGGAGATTTGGTATAACCCAGCTATGGAAATTCACCATCAAATCTCACACTGGCGCCTGCTCTCAAGAATATTTAATTCCTTTCAATAGCGGTATCGGTTTAAGTAGATACGTTACCCGAATGGTTAATATTAAACCACCTTTAAGACCAATTGCAAGTTTTGCTTACATGATTAATGATTTACGCAAAATAATAACTCATGTCATTAAATACAGGCGCTGAGTTTTCACAGAATTAGTTGCTGCTTGTGAAATGCAGTTCTTTGTTAGTAGTTTGATTAGTCCTTTTTATTTGTGGAGGAATGGCTATTTGCAACGGTACCACTCCTGTAACGGATGGTTTGTTGGTACAGTTTATGATTGTGGGCGCCGTTTATCAATGTTAATGTAATCAGGTGGTGATGCTTGTATTAGAGAAACTCGTATCCCTGTTTGGTTATTAGTAAGTTACCAGCGCTCAGGTTTAAGTGAAGCCAAAATTTTAGATAATTATCCTACTTTATCAGCTATTGACACGCGCAAATGCTTGGTCTTACGCTCAAACATACGCCAGCGAGATCGAAGCAGCAATCGCAAAGCATAACTCAATATTAGAGGCGGGCAGGGATGCCCGCTCCACAAGAGTATGTCCATCTCTACAAAAATTTAATATGATTTGATTATCATTCTTATCCCCCCTTGTTAAGGGGGGATAAAATTCATATGAGTAATCATACTTAAAAAAATATCTGCTCCCCAGCAAATTCTGCACTGGCGCCTATAAAATGCAG
>NZ_MRCD01000056.1 GCF_001904745.1 Calothrix sp. HK-06 | reverse complement strand
TAACTTAGGTATGGAAGTAATGCACGAGCGTAACGCTCACAACTTCCCACTTGACTTAGCAAGTGGCGACGCTGCACCTGTTGCATTAACCGCACCTGCGATTAACGGTTAATAGTTGAAAAACAACTAAATAACTGATAAAAAAGCGCCCCTAGAAGTAGGGGTGCTTTTTGTATTTGGAATAGACGCCGTTAAAATTCTTGTAGGTTGGGTAGAGTGGAACTACACAATCAGAGTATCATCGTTTTTCATGCAAAACCTTTGTAGTATTGGGCGCCATCCTCCATTCAGGACTGCCATCGGGACAAGAGGAATTAATTTTGGTTGTGGATGATGAACTCTCGATTCGGGAAACTGTTAAATTATCCTTAGAAATAAATAATTACAACATGTTTACAGCAAGTGATGGAATTGAAGCAATTGCACTGTATGCACAATATAAAACTAAAATTCGTGTAGTATTAATGGATATGATGATGCCAGAGATGGATGGTTTAACACCATCTGCACATTAAAAAAAATAAACCCACAGATTGAAATTATCGCTACAAGCGGACTAAGATCAAATGACCGAATGGCTGAATTGAATAATTTTGGCGCCAAAGCGTTTTTATCGAAACCCTACATAGTCGCAGAATTACTAAAAGTTTTATCGTCAGTACTTCAGGCGAAAAACAAACTAAAATTCTCCAATAATGTTATTTAAATATTTGTGTACAAACTTTTTTCAACAAAAGCCAAATTTCATATAAATAATTGTGTCAACCAATTAGTAAATTTGATTGCAATGTGACTATCTGCACGCAAAGCTTGTTTAGTAATAGCTTGTCCTAAAGGACGACCCGGTTCATCCTGCCACGCAAGATATGTATGAATGACTGCTTTACTTAAATGGACTTCTTTAAACGTTGTTGCTTGCTTTGTTTTTGCTTCTTCGACACATTCTTTAGCAACAGCTATAGATGTGGGTACTGCCAGTTCAGCACAAAAGTCTTCTAACATGCCAGAATCTTGATTATTAGGCATTAGCCAAAATCCAAGTTTTGGTTCATTGGCTGAACTTTCAATTATTGTCCCGTTAATATCAGGGTTACTTGGAAACGTATAATTATAATGTTTTAATTTACTTTTAATGCTTTGCCATCTACTTTCAAGTGTTGGACTATCGGCATCCAGCATAACTCCTATTACGTGAGGAGGATTAGGACGTATAATCAAAGCATTTAAACGTTTTAAAACTCCAGTATCTGAGTTACATTGATATATACCAAAAGTTTCTGGAACATTGTGAGCAGCGCATAAAGCCATTACTACATGGCAATCATTGTCTCCTTCAACAAGTAATACTTTGTCGGTGTCTTGCTTACATATATTGCTCATACAAATTACTCAACGCACCTCTACATCCATATCAATAGCATCAGAAAGAGTCTCTGATGTATATTCTCTAACTTTTACTGCTCCATTATTCGCTTCGAGTCTAAAGAAGGCGCCGAGTGTTGGATAATTATTCCATGCAGTATCAAAACCTTCTATGCAATCACGACTGTGTGTTGTTGCAAAAACTTGAACATTAAGTCTCTCTGATAATTTAAAAACAATATCCCAAACTTTAGGTAAGACGCTCCAATGCAGCCCATTCTCAAATTCATCAATTAGAAGAAGCCCATTTCGAGCATTTACAAGAGCAACAATAATATGAAATAAGCGGTTAATACCATCTCCCATACTTTTAAGAGGTAATGGTTCATCTATCCCATCAAGTTTTACTAAAGGAATACGATTATCGCTACCTCTTCCTTTACTTATGTCTTCTACAAAAGCAACACCAGAAACTCTTTTATCAATTAAACGAAGTGCTGAAATAACATCAGATTCTAAATTAGTTAAACTAGTTAAATCCCAAAGAGCAGCTAGTTTCCGATTTGGCATATTCCCAGTTGACACGATTTGCCAAATATATTTAAATTCCGATTCTTGACGTTCGTAATTTAATCTATAACTACGCTTAATATCTCTAACATAGCTATCTAATTTAATCAATCTTCTAGTTTTTTTACCTTCTTCGGATATCACAAAAAAATCAAAATTAGATATATCCTCATCGGCATGGACATCATAAACACGATAAACCCTTCTTATTCCTCCTTCTTCATCGTATTTATTTTGATATGCAGCCAATTTTATTTGAAGCTTTGTATCAGAAGATTTTTCGCCAATTGTAATACCTTCTTCTTCAATTCGGGGTAATTTATAGCCAAAGAACAAGTGCCGCAAAAAATTACTGCTTGTATTTTGGGAATATGGGAGAGCTTCACTATACCAACTTTCTTGACGAGCTTCTACAATATCAAGCAAGGTGCTAGGTGATGCGTTGCTAGCATAAAGCTCCACTGCTTCAATAAATGCACTTTTGCCAGCATTATTTTTACCGACAACCAGGTTGACTCGACCTAGTTTTTCTACTTCTATATTTTGAAACAGTCTAAAGTTGCTGATATGGAAGGATTTCAGCATATACACTCCCGTGCGTGTTTTATGTTGGGTTGCGCCTACGGCGTACTACGTAAACGCAAAGCCTCTACCCAACCTACAATATTATGGAAGCTGGTTGAATTTTAGCAAAATTAGTAAGCTAAAATTCTCTAATGATGTCATTATAAGTAAAGTACAGATTTACTGGAGATACGACTACGGTTTACGCACGCCCCCTAGCACGGTTAATTGAACAGTTGCAACGCTTACCCGGAGTTGGACCCAAAACTGCCCAACGTTTAGCGCTGCATATTTTGAAGCGTCCCGAAACGGAAGTCGAAGCTCTTGCACAAGCTCTTATTGAGGCTAAAAAAAAGATAGGTTTGTGTAAGGTTTGCTTTCATCTTTCCTCTGAACCTGTTTGCGAAATTTGTCGGAATAATACACGCGATAACACTACTCTATGTGTTGTCGCAGACTCGCGCGATGTAATTGCACTTGAAAAGACTCGCGAATTTAAAGGGAAGTACCATGTTTTAGGTGGTGTAATTTCTCCTATAGATGGTATCGGCCCTGAACAGCTTACTATTCAGTCATTAGTACGACGGGTTAGTAAAGACCAACCTAAAGAAGTCATTTTGGCAATTAGTCCTAGCGTTGAAGGTGAGACAACTACTTTATATGTTGGTCAACTTCTTAGACCTTTTACAAAAGTTACACGTATTGCTTTTGGTTTACCAGTAGGTGGAGATTTAGAATACGCAGATGAAGTTACACTCGCGCGCGCACTTGAAGGGCGCCGAGAATTAGATTAATCATGTCTAAAATATCATTTATAATTAGGCAGCTAATTAATAAATATATATCAAAGTGGAAACACTACGTCCTTTCGTTGAAAAAGAAATTTTAGAAAATCTCGCCAAGCAAGTTCCGGAACTTGATGTAACCTCCGTCGAAACTTGCTTGGCTTTTCTTCATACTACTGCTGAGGTTTACGCTGCTTTAAATACTCATTTTGCTCGCTACGGTCTTTCAATGGGTAAATTTACTCTATTAATGCAGCTACTTCATGCACCCGAACAAGGTTTGACACCATCTGAATGTGCAGAACGTGCAAAAGTTACGCGCGCTACTATTACTGGTTTACTTGATGGACTCGAACGCGATGGTTATATCAGGCGCCAACCTTCATTAACAGATAGGCGCATGTTAACTGTACATTTAACTGAAAAAGGGCGCCAGCTATTAGAGAACATGCTACCAGATCACTTTTGCCGCACTACTAAACTGATGGCTAATCTCTCTTACGCCGAAAAACTCATGCTCATTGAACTATTGGCAAAAGTAAGTGCTGGGGCGCCTGCCATGAGCAAGTAGGTTGGGTGTCAGCGAGTGCGTTTACGCAGTATGCCGTTATCCGTAGGAGTTTTCCCTTTACTGGTAGGATATCCCGTTAACGTAAGCGAAGCTTTCCCTTTACTGGTAGTTTTCCCTTTATGGTAGGGTAGGCACAACCCAACACAAACTTTACCAGCATAGTGTATTGCTTTTTCATACTCTAAAAGCTTAAATATAATTAGCTCCCTAATTATTAACTAGCTAATCATATGAAGAAATTGAGTGTAAAACCCAAAAACTGGTTACTATCATTCCACGTTGCATCAGGAGGAATATGGTTCGGTGCCGCGCTATGCATGGTAGTTGTCGCGATAGCAAAAGGAGGTAGAGCAGGGAATGGTGACGAGCTTTACGCAATTAACTATATATTGAAAATACTTGATGATTTCGTAGTAATCCCTGCTGCAAACTTATCGTTACTTACTGGTGGGTTACTTAGTTGGCTAACTATATGGGGATTTTTTAAACATTACTGGGTAATTTTCAAGTGGGTTGCAACAGTGACGTTGATTGTTAGTGGTACTATTTGGCTGGGTCCTTGGGTTAATGCCATGACGAGTATTTCTGAAGCGGAACGACTACAAGCGCTGCATAACCCTTTATATTTATTTGACCAAAGAGGCGCCTTAATTGGTGGTGCAATTCAAACAAGCTTAATTTTGGTTATTATCGCAGTTTCAGTTATTAAACCTTGGGGTCGAAGAATATTAAAGACTAAGCCAACAGAAGAAGCAGGTGCTTCTATAAGTTAAAGTTTGTTCAAGATTATCTAGGTGTTTCGCATCCAGAAACTGATAACCCACAACTTGGGTTATTGGAAGATAAAGCTTTTGGTCTGCTAAACCAAAACAGTATAGGAATTAAGGTAAGTAAAGACGCAAGTAGAAGCTTAAACCGATGCTTTACTAAAAAATTAGCAACTGCTTTTTTGTCAATTGAGCTAGGAGATGAACCGATTTTTCCGTGAGCAATTTTTATAGCGCGTATTGCAGCTTCGGCATCATGTTGAGCGGATAGAACTGCGGTTTTAGCTGTTTCGGCTTCTTCTAATGCAGCTTTAGCTTCTGCTTGCGCGGTGATAGCACCAAATTTAGCGGTTTCAGCTTCTTTCCAAGCGATTTCGGCTTCCCTCCAAGCTTTTTCTGCCTCTGTTCTATATTTTTCGGCTTCTCGTAAAACTGCCTCAACTGTGGCAAGAGCAATTTCGGTTTCTTTAAGAGCAGTTTCGGCGCCAGTTTTTATGCCTTTTGTTTCCTGTAGAGCATTTTGGGCGCCAGTTTTAGCAATTTCGATTTCTCTTAGAGCATTTTGGGCGCCAGTTTTAGCATCTTCGGTTTCTTTGAGAGCAGTTTGAGCGCTAGTTTTAGCAATTTCGATTTCTCTTAAAGCAGTTTGGGCGCCTAATAAAGCTGTTTCAGTAGTTTCCTGTGTGGTTTCGATATCATTTTTTGGAGTATTGGGATTGGTATTTGGTTTTTTGGATAGGTTTTCGGTTGATGATTCTACAATTCCAAACAAAGATTCGAGAACATCCCAGTTATCAAGCTTAGAATGTTCTCTGATTGGCGGTTCGATTCCTAGAAATAGAGATTGCAAAATTTCCCAATTATCGGGGGTTTTGTTGGGAACTGCTTCTGATTCCTTGTTTGTCATAGAGTCCCTCTCTCCCTAAAATTTTATTTTACACCTCTAAATATTTTTCACTATTTAAATTTACTATTTTTCATACTTACTAGTAATTACTCTATCAAGGTTTTGTCTAGCCATGATTGTACCGTTTCTGCACCTACATAAGGCGCCATGATTGTTTCACTACTAGGCTGAGGATTCCATTTTGCGTGCGCTAAAAATACTGTTGCTCCACGCTTTTCGCTATAAGGACAAGCTCCATATGTAGATATATTCCATTTTGTATCGCTATGAACTTTATAGTCCTGCCCGTGTCTTTTACTAGTTAACCCTGTCTGAGGCCATCCTTCCAGTTGTAAAAAACTATTATAGTCTCCAATAAATGGCATAGACCAGGCTGTACGACCAATTAAAAGTGACACTATAAATGGACAAATGTCAGGTGTTATGTCACCACTAATAAAATCTGGATAAACTTTCGCGCTCTTCAAGTTTCCCCCCGAAGCTGGTAATGAACCAACAACTGTTGCGTAGTGAGAGTGGTAGGTTGCCAAGGCGCTATTAGAAAGAAATGTGTCATAAAAACTAGGTATTTCTTGTCCATTAGTACGTTTATTATCTTTGGAACTATCAATGATAACAAAGTGCGCTCCTGCTGCTAGTAGTTTTAAGAAATCTTTAAGGTGTACTGGATTTCCGTGAATGGAATTTATATTTTTCTTGGAATATCCGGTTAGTTTGTATTTTACTTTATTGTTAACAGCATTGACTTTTTGGAGGTCTGGTACATACATGCATAGTTTGTTACCGTTTATGTATTTACATAAATGCGTTATCAAGTTGATGTCACTTGGATGAGTTTGATTTAATAGGTTTTGGTTAATTGGGGAAGTCGGTCGTATGATACTAGGGTTTGTTGCGTCTTGAACTGTTTTGTTCCATACGTTAAGCCAACACCCTAAAATTATTTCCTGCTCCACATCAGTAATTAGCCAAGCTTCTTTTTGATCTGATGCAATTGATTTACTAATTTCATTTAGCAATTCCGAACGAACATCTGGTAAAAATAACTTTTCAACAAAATAACCAATATCAAGCCGTTTGTAATGGAAAGCTGAGGTAAGTTTTGTTTCCTCCTGTCGAGCTAATTGTTCAGCAAAAGCTGTTTGACTCAAAGATTCTCCAAATACTGAAGGTTTCAATTCACTTTGTTTGACTGGAATTTTGCTGTTTTGCTGTTTTGACGAGGCTGAGTCTCTTGAGCATAAAGTAGTTTGCTCTAGTTGAGCCAAGCGGTTTTCTGAAATTGATTGAAAGTCACTTTCATTAAATGTTATTGCTTCCAAAAAAAACGCTTGAGATTGCTGTTTTAATTGTTCAATCTCCTTTGCCAAGCTAAATAGTTTATCGCTCATAGTTTAAGGTTTAACTTTTATTTTATATTGACGTTTTTTGGATAATTTGTGGTGTAATAAGCCTAAATTATTTATTTCGTTGAGGTATTGTTCGGCGCCTGATTACACCCTTTAATTAAGTTTATGTAAATAGGGTTGGGTCTATAGCTCCTGTAAGACGTTGTGCCGTAGCATTAATTGTCACTGCCCCACCTTGATTAGCTGTATTTAGTTTAGTGACAACATTCCCTAATTTAACTGTCAAATTTGCTACTGTTGTTAGATCAACCAGCATAAATCCTGTATCTCCAGGTCCAGCAGGGCTACCTATCTTGTCAACTTTTAAGCCACCCGTTGGCGACATCTCTGCTTCTTTGGCACTAAGACCGTGTTTGTGACCAAGAGGATTTGTTGACCCATATGCATCATTTTCAATACCAATTAACATTCCTCCCATTGTGTTGGCTTCTGGCTTGCGGTAGCCAAGATAAAGATGTCCGTAAGAACCATTAGGTAAAATCGGATTTCCATTAACATCTAAGTTACCTATTCCACCTACTGCCAAATTTAAAGCATAGTGCGTCATACCAATAAACTTAAAAAGTTCTTTTTTCTCTTGGAATTGACCGCCCTGTGTAATTTTTATGTTATGGGTAGAGGAGGCTCTAGTGCCAACACCCGCTTGATCTTTAATTGCTTGACTTACAAATAGCCAGTTCAAAATGTCATCACCTGAGTTAGCAGGAAGTTTTACATTTACTCTACCACCGTGAGAAAGTGCAACTGCAACGTGCTGCGTCCATGCCTGATAGGGATTGTTACCATTTCGATATGTCAAACCTAGATGTAACAACGCAAAAATACGCTGTAAAATTCTCCTAACTGCTGTGTTAGTGATGAGTAGTTGTTGCTGTTGTTGTTGGGTACCCGGAATTCTGGCTTTTGCAGCTTGGCTGGGTTCATTGAGAGTGTAAATCCAAATGTCACGGTCACGGTTGTAAATAGCCTGTCTTGATGCCGCAGCAGTTGCGCTTTGAGGGTTAGAATTGGCATCTACAGAACGAGCTTTCCAATACCCTGGCTTGTTGCTCATATCCGCACCAGGCGGATTGTGGGCGCCCCATTGATAAGTTGCCACTTGCAAACGTGTCGGTTTAGGCAATGTTTCCCAATTGTTAAAATTATTACCATTTGCATAAGTAACCATTGCTTGATAATCCATCAAACTACGGTCGGTTAATGCTTTAGTTCCAGATGGCCCCGCTGCGGTGCCACCTATACTTAATCTCTGTATTTCTGTGACTTCAGCTTGTGTTAAAAGTCTTGCAGGGTTATTAGCAGTACCAGTATAAATATCAATTAAACCTTGTAAAGCAGGTAATGTACTAGGTGCAGGTGCTACAAGCGCTCCACTATAGGCTTTACTTTCTGAAAGTAATCGCTCCATCTCCATTTCTGGCGAATCAGGGTCAAGAGTTTGCGTTACCTCATTTGTACTCAAAGCTTCACTGGTTTCATCTTCCATTGCAATTTCTTTATCTGGATAGTTAAAGCTATCAGACACACCTAGAGCAGCTAAATCTGCTGCCATTTCCTCTTCGTCAAAACCTTGATATTGAACAGATTTATCTTGGATTTTTCTATAACTAATATCCTGTTTATTTGAAGATGAATCTTCTTCAACATAAGCTAAAGATTCGCTATCCTGTTCGTCTAACATCCGGTCAAATTCATCAAAGCGTTGCTCTAATGAAAAAGTACCCAAATCAAAAGCAGTTGCGTGAGATACATTTCTGCCCATTTGGTCAAACACATCGTGAGGACGTGGTTGCTTGGGTGTTACTGGTTCCGGTGGTGATTGAGGTTGAGGCGCCAATGGTTGAGGTGTTGATGAAAATGGCGCCGATTGAGCTTGAACGGGTGTTTCTTTTGGGGGTTCGTAAACTTTTTCACCCCGTAATATAGATGCTAAATCGGCTGTAAATGCTTCTGCATCTGATGCACGTCCTTCTGTTGACGCGCGTTCAAATTCATCAAAATCATCATCGCTTAAAGCTTCAACTGGTTCAGGCGCCTTGATAGGTGGACTGGGCGATTTTTTTTGATAAATAGGTTCTGGTTCGTCGTCAGCATCAAAACGATATGCTTGAGTATCATAAGATGCTTCTGCTACGTAATTAGAGAGATTATTATTATCATTATTAATGATATTAAAATCATACTCTTTGCTACTTGAATATTCTTCCTCTGTAGCTTCTGGTTGCGGTTCTTCTACCTCAAATGCTTCTACTTCATAGGTTCGTGGTTCATCGTCTAGATTAAAACCATAGCTTTCATGGCTGGGCAGCCAATCAAAAGATTGAGCAGTAGGGTAAGCTGATTCTTCAGATTCTAGGGCAATTGCTTCATCCCAATCAAATGCCTGGGATTCGACGGGTTGCCTCTCTAGTTCCTCTTCTTCCTCAACTGAAAATTGTAAAGATGGCTGGTATGGTGCATTAACTCCCAGTACACTTTGTTCTAAAGCAAAAAGGGAATTAGATTGAGAAAGTGGGTCTTGATAGTCAAGTGTGGGTTCTGCTTCTTCGACTTCAAAAGCTTGAACATCGTAAGTTGGTATATCTTCTTCTATGTCAAAACTCTGGCTACCATAATTGGGATAATGCCAACTTTCAGCTTCTGAATAATCTAGGTCGATAGATTCGTCCCAATCAAATGCTTGTGCTTCTATATGTTGGTTTGAATGCTCCTCTGATTCACGCTTTGGTGCTAATAAGCTTTGCTCAAGGGTGAGGAGAGAATTAGGATTATAGCCATTGGAGTTAGACATAATATAGCCATCAAGAGTAAAAGTTAAAGAATTTGAGATGGTAAAAGCAGAACTTTTTTAGCGTTTGTAAAGTTTATTAAGATGCTTCACTTTGTTCAATATGACATGGTTATTCCAAATTAGGAATGTTCCTGATTCTCTGTTTTATCTTCAAAATCGGCAAAATTATTAAGTCTTGCTTCTTGTAAGCTCTGAAGCAAAGAACCATAAGACGGTTCTGTATCAGAAAAAGCATTGTCAGGAACAAAGCTAAATTCTATAGAGTCTGCTTCTGGAAGCTCAATTTCTGGTAATTCTAATGTTGGTTTAGTTGATTTAGCTGTTGGTCGCTTTATAGTTTTTTCTATATTTAGTGTTAGTGGCGCCAATTCATCTTCTTGTGTTTCAAGTTGGGCTATAGTGCGGTTAAAACGTTGACTAGGATTGCTTGATAATACTGATGCCAATGCTGAGTAAGACAAGTTATCCATTTTTATAAATTCATCCATATATTTATAATCTAATGGCGCTGAAGATTTTTGAACTTCTTGCTCAAATTCTTCATCACTATATATATCTAGATTTTCTTCTATAGTTTCTAATGTGTCTTCTAACTCAGGTTCTTTTGGACTTACTTGATAAATTTGTTCGTTTTGTGGCGCCTGCTTCCATCTATATAGTTCTTTTTCAAGAGCTAAAAGGCGATTTTGGCTAAAATAGTTTGACATACTTGTTTCCTCGTGTTGTGTTATAATTGAATAAGCTTGGTTTTTAATTGCGTTATTATTAATTTTTATTTTTTCAGTTTTGTTACGGGCAATTGTAGATTCATAGTGACGATAGCATAAGGGTCAAGGGCAATTTGCAACTGATTTTGTTGAGCTTCTAAATTATTATCATCAACTTGAATTTTTAATTCTTTTGCATTTGCTGAAATTATTTCCACCGCTTGGCTATTAATAGCAGCAGCCGGAAATTCTTCACTAGATTGAGCTATGGCTAAATTTTCTCCCTCTAATGTCAAAATAGTTTTACCTTGCGATTTAGAAAAACTTGCTTTGGAAACTGTTGGTGCTAGTTGTTGGCGCCGTGACTGGTTAATTAAATTGGCAAGTCCCTTATAATCAACTTTTTTGTCTGTAACCTTTTCAATATCGACATTTTGGTCTTCGATAGTGCGTCTCAAATCTTCAGCTGAACGAATACCCAGCTTTTTGAGTTCCTTTTTTTCAGGTTCCGGCAGATTAATTTCTTCAAGAGAAATATCTTTGCGCGTTAGAGGTTTTCTAGCAACTTCTTGAATTTGATGGTCTCTAATTGACCCCAGTAAAAAAGTTACTTTAGATGCTCCTGTCTCACCTGGTTGAGCAGTGACAAAGCGAACTGTTTCACCATCAAATTCTGGAAAGATTTGTAAGTCGAGAGAGACATCTTTTACAGTATATGTTAATTTTCGATTCATTCCTTTGACAGAAAGCGTATCTTGAGCTTTATCTAGCTCATAGATTAATGAATCCAGAAAAGTTTCTAAATTCCAGGTGCGGTTGTTACTAGTCGCCATCTCTAACTATCCGTAGTCGCATTTGATGAAAAACAGGCATGACAGTAGTTTTAACAAGTTGGGTTGGTGGTGAACCCTTGATATTAACTTTGCCATCATTATTAACAATTACTTTTAGTTCAATTGGCATATCGACCGTTAGCTGCTCAATTGTCATAACTAATCCCGTTTTATGATCTACTTGCTGTTTTTCATAATTTGTTAGCTTCTCAACAAGTTGAGCAAATGGCATTAACAGACTGCGGTCATTTTGTTCTGTTGGTGCAACTGCATCAAACATATCAAGTTTTGGTGGATTTGGTTTATTTTCAGGCGCCATTACGACGTGCTTCCTCTTTTGATTCAAGATTTACAGGGTAAAGTCCAACGGATTGGTCGAAAATAACTTTCATTCCATTTAGCAAAACTGGCTCGTTGGCTAAAGCATAGTTAAGTCCCGAAGGCGCCCAAGGAAAAACAGAAGATGCTTTACTTAAAGAAGGCAGTTCTACTTGAGCGAGAGCGGTAATCGGTCGGTGACGAACATAAGCATTGCGATACTTCATTACCCCGGTAATTGAGTCGTTTCCCATAGGCGCTTTAATATAGCCGTCTTCCCATTTAAGTCCACCAGCTAAATCCAAAACTTCCCAGCCTAGCATACTACCGACACCAATGCAGTCGTTTTTATTTCCTGCTGCTTTTCCGCCTCCAACAGAAAGCATGACATGAATCATTCGCCAAGTTTTATCTTGCTCTTCCACAAAAAAGCCAATGGCATGACCTGGTGGAATTGCTTGCATTGCAGTTGCATTATTAATAGTTGAATCAGTATATTTAACCAAATGAAACTGCTTGTCTCGTGAAGCTAGTAAAGCCTTATATTTATCATCGTTGATTATACTGGCTAAATAAGCACAATGAAAAATGGCATCCCAGCACATTAAGCTAGTTAATTTTTGCCATTCATGAGAGTCTCTACGATTTGCGGCGCCTACGGCAACTTGTGCTGCGTAATTGGTAGTTCCAGTCGCAACTTGCGTTAAATTCTGAGCAGTAACCACAGCATTACCATTCTGTGTTGTAAGTTTTGGCGGAGTTTTTGATGGAAAGCCTTTTAACATATGGTGCTTAATTACACCAACATAAACTGCCTTTAGTTTGTTAAGCCAGTAGTTAAACTCTAATTCTGGAATTAAGTATTCTCCATAATTTGGGTCGAAAGCACTAATAAATTCGTTAGTTGGAAGCAGTTTGCCTTTTTTAGCAACCATAGGACGAAAAAACCCAATTGTATGGGCATCAGTAGCACCCACAACTGCACCAGGAAACCAAAAAGAATAGAGAAATCCTGAATAATCAGGGTTTCTGAGTGCTTGTACTAGTTTTGTTTGGTCGTAAGCTTCATAATCAAAGATCAGCTTTGCTTCTTCAAGACCCCGAATCGCAATCATCTGCTTATCGGCAAATTTGTATGAAGACGGGTTTTCTTTCCATACTTCGGCAAAAACTTTTTGAAGAACAGCGTTTCCACCACCTAACCGCTTGGATAATTGTTGCATACGATTATTAGCCTTGGCATCAGATACTTCACCATCGGCAAACATCAAACTAATCCATTCAATCGTGAAATTATGGCACGCTCCTTGCAAAGCAGCAGCAGTTCGTAGCCCTTTCATCGCATTAAGCTGGTTAAATTCAGCAATTAGTTTATCCTTCACATTATTCTCCTTGCTAGTGCTTATTGATTTACGTACTAACTCCAATAAAATGAGCAGTTGCAGGCATGGGAAAATAAACAGGATGTTCTCTCAATCCCAGCACATGACCATGAGCATTAGTATTTTCTGCACGCTTAAGTATTATTTGTTGCAATTTAACTTCGGGATATATCCACAGTGCTACAGTGTCTCTGGATCGTCCTTGAAATTTCACCTGGGTGCGAGCAGCATAATTAAAACGTTTTCTAAATTCTGGCGCCATCAGTGCCGATAGTTCTCCTGAACTTAACCGAGGATGTTGGGAAATTTGTCCTAGCAGTTCGTTCAAAACATAAGGCGCCATTATTAAACCTGATTTTAACCTGCTCTTTCGACCAGCTAAATCTTCTTCTAAAACTTGCGTCACTGTCTCCATACGCGCGTTCTCAGTACGCTTGGTTTCTAAGGCGTAGTAATATTTACAATCAAAATTCATTCTCCGTACATTTTCAGTTAAATCTCCCTGCCAAACTTTGTGCCAGTAAGAACGGAATTTTTCGACGTTATTTAGCGGTATTACTTCACCTGCATTTTCTACACGGTCAAATAAATATTCGCCTACCAATGTAAATGTTTGTATAGTACTTGTTCCCAGACGTTTAACTTGTTGTGTTTTTTTAGACCGACCTTGCCAAACTAATGACACACAAACTAAATACTCTTCATTGGGGGCTAGTTTTTTCAGATGCTCTTTACTTATTCTGGGTACTACGCTGACTGCACCAGAAGTGGCACTTTCAATTTGATAGTTCTGCTCGATTAATATTTTTAATGTTTTTGGATGTTTAATTAGCAGTTGTAATCGTGCTTTTTTTACTGGTTGGGGTGTTTCTAATTTTAGTGGAAATGCAATATCCTGGTCTTGACGATATAAAAAACGTGAACGTCCGTGCATTATTACAGGCTTTACATCGCTAAATTCTAAGGTAACGGCGCCTACTCGTTGATATATTAAGTCTGGCGTAGCAGATGCTGCCATTGCCAAGCTCAAAGCAATTAATACTGCCTCATCCTCTGCATCTTCTCCGTCCATACCCAACATCATACTCATTTGCCCAGATGTTGCTGTTTGAGGATTGAGTAACGACGTAAAAATATTCATCAGTTGGGGCCCAAATGCCGAGAGTAATGTTGGCGCCATAGACAATAACTTAGGTGCAACGGTAGACAATATGCCACCAAGAGCAGGCAGAATTGCGCCGATAAACATTGACTCCGCGTATTCAGCTGACATTGCATCTACATAATCTGAAGATAGGGAAAGACCATAGATATCTGCCTCATCCTCATTTTCATCAAAGGCTCGACTTGAATAATAATTTTGTACAGATAATGCTAAAGACTGCGCTTTAGATACTCCACGTCTTTGAGCAACAGGGGCACGGTTCATTATCGGCTGAGGTCGGGGTGTTGCAGTCACTCCAGGTTGCGGTACTAGTGCGTTAACTGCATTAGCCACGGTTGGGGTAACTGGTACTGGTGTTGTTTGTCCCGGCGCCGCGATAGCACTGCCGACTTGTTGAAGCAACCCGGTTAAAATATTGGTTAACTGGCTAGCATCTGGAGGTTGTCCTGTTGCGGTCGGGGTGCTTCCATCAGCAGTACCTGTAGTTCCACCCAAAAGTTGGGGTAACACTCCCGCGATAACACCTGCTAATTGCGGCAGTATTGAACCAAGTATACCAGTAATTCCTGAGCCAGATGCTCCACCAGTAGCTGCTCCCGTAACTGCACCAAGAATAGGCGCCGCAACACTTTTGACTGTATTTAGTATTCCACCCAAAAACATCGCCTCGCTGACGGGTTGAACTTCTCGATATTGAAAGGGTACTGTTTCGATAGGAGCTTTATCCATTGCCGTTTCCATTGCTGTTGTTAAGCTAAACGAAGTTGCAGGTGTAGTTCCAATCGCGACCGTAACAATTTCTGAGATGGCTGGTCCAACCTGTTGACGGTCGCGAAAGCTAGTAATTTGGATGGCACGGTGTTTTGTATCAAATTTGTTGTTGGGAACTTCAAAAATTGTTCGTCCTAGGTTTTCAGGTGATAAGCTAAGTAGCTCGGAGGTATAAATAGGGTCTTGTAGCATTTTTAAGCCATTGACATCATGCACATCTAAGCCACCAATTTGATATTGATAAAACCGATTTGTGCCTAAATCAATTTGAAATCGGCTTTTGCCGCCATCAGTTTCTAAAAATCGCAGAATTGCCAGTGCCATAGCTTCTGGTTATTGAGGGGTTTGTGGTGGAGGTGCGGGTGGTAGTTGTTGGGGGGGTGATGTTGGTGGCACTTGAGGTTGTGCTGGGGGAACTTGTCCTTGACCTAAATCAAAGATTTCTCTAAAATTATCCAACTTGAAGTAATCTGATTTAAATTGGATTTCCACAAAACCTTCCATTTGCGCTGAAAGTTCCGAACCCATTTCAGTGTTTGATGTTGCAATGCTGACCTGGGATTTTTGCCGCGAGAAACCTCCGCCCAAACCGAAAAGTCCGGCGCGGAATGAAGAGCTTTCGCTTTTCGATTCTTGCCCTTTATCATCGTTAACGGTATCTTCGTAGGCATCGATATTAAATTTTACATTGGCGCGGATTACACCTTTTTCTACTACCATACGGGAAACACCCATTAGCAAAGTTTCCCGCAGTAATGTCCGTCGCTCTTTTGCCAGCGCTAATCTAGCATCCAAGATTTTAGCTTGAATGGCAGCATCATTCATATTGACTTCTTTACCCGTCGCCTGGTCAACAAGAACTGGTTTTGCCGGTTCGGCGCCTTGGGTTGGTTCGTTTGTGTTTCGTCGTCCTGCTCCTCCTCGGCGCCGACCAGCACCTGCTTTGTTCATTGATAAACGATACTGATTATTACTTTCTACTAAACGTAGTAAAGCTTCTTCATCGCCAACTTGTCGAACATATTCAGCAAGTGACTTAGTAGCTTGCTTCATCAAATCCATAAAGACTCGCATCTGCCGCTCGTTAGCATCTTGGTTCGCATCAAAAACACCCACGAGTAAATCCCGAACAAAACCAGGGAAATTAACTTTGTTAACGAGTTTGCCTAAAATATCCGCAGCATCCTGATTTGCATCCCCAATGCGACTATTAATATGTCGGTTTGGGTCGATTAAATCACCTGCTGCCATTTCGGTTGCTAGTCCCTGTTCTTCGGCTAAGTCGTTGTAGTTAGCATCAACCAATTCCTTATATAGGGACATTTGCTCTTCTCTATCCATCGCACGGAAAGATTGCGAGTGAGCAAGAAGAGAGCGAGTTTTGGCGCGAGCTTGTTCTTTTAGTTCTTGTTGATTGGGCATGGTAATAACTTCCTACAAAATTAGTTATACAAAGTTGATAAATGAAGGAGTTTAAACATCCCAATCATCGAAATCATCATTGCTAGCTCGTTTTTTTGGTTTTGCTGCTGCTAACCGATGAGAATTTTTATGGCTTCTGCCGTTATTGCCGTTTCTATTACCGTGAAACTCACTGTCATTACGAGCTGACTCCATCGATGCTTGGGAAATAATCCAAGACTCTGCGGCACTTAAAAGCATGTCAAACTCAACTTCCCGTACTCCACCTTCAGATTCAAAGCCGGCAATCCATTGAAAAATCTTGTTTCCTTCAACAGCAATAGTTCTGAGGGGAGCAGTTGGCACTGTAGTACCTAAGTCTTCTTTTGCTACTCGCTCAATGACACTCCAAAGAGTTTTACGTCTTCCACCAAAGTGATTAATAATATCTTCTGACCGAATAATATCAAGTGCTTCTTGCAAATGAGCATAGTCTTCTGTCACCTGAACATGCGACATACCAGTCATATGCTCGGTTAAATTATATTGCAAGTTTTTGGTTGCTTGATATAAAGGCGCCCGTGATACCCAAACGTCTTTACTACGTTCTGATTTGCGAATATATTCCACTACTTCTGCCATCAATTGATGCCAAAGTCCTGCAAAAGCGGTATTTGCCACCATACTAGAAAGCAATTTACCGTTACCTCTGTTTAATACTCGCTTGTAAAGCATTGCCCTTTCTGCTGAGGTGCTTCGTTCATTGCGTAATTTGTGAAAGCGGTAGAGAATACTTGCTGTTTTTCCTTCTGGAACATCAAGCATTCCACTTGCCCAACGCAGTACTAAAGCATTTGCTACGTCAAATACTCGCATTCCTTCACCAATGAAGTATATGTAGTCTAATGCTCCTGCTGCCTTAATATTTTCTGGAATTATACCTTGACGGTCAACAGCATCAAAGTTGTCTACTACAAAATTCCAAGTGACTTGACCACCCTTAATGCGTGCGGTATCAATTGGGTCATCGGCAACGGCGCTCATTTTTTGAGCTTCGTTGTATGCTAGGGCAAGATATTCATCATTATTTTTAAAGTCATCATCCGATCCAAACTTTACCCCTAACTTAAGCAGGTAATCAATCATTGATTGCTTAATAGCTGGAGTGAACGAGCTTTCTTCTACGGTGCCGCTTCTGGCATATAGTTCAACATAGTAGGGAACTTTCCCTTCTTTGTAGACAATATTTAAGAGCGCAACAACCGCAGAGCGAACTTGACCCGCGCGGATATCAATACCTTGCTTACGAGTGAGTTCAACCAGTCGAGGCCAGTTTTTATTCGGGTCGTTTAGGACAACTTGAACGTTTAGGTCATCGGTAACATTCGCTAGTATCCTTGCAAAAAAGTATTGCTTAGGAACATTATCAATTCGTAACACAACGGCATTTGCTAAACCGACAATATCATCTGACTTAACAGAATCAACTGCCTGTAATAGTACAAAAGCATAAATGCTAGAACTAGATAGCAGTAACCTAGGTATATCTCCCAGTCCGTTTGTATCGAGTTTCTTGGTTAGCTGGTCAATCTTATCAATCGATAATTTTTTTGCTAGGGTATCTTTTGCAGTTGCCTCTAATGTGCTTCCTGGGTTTTCCTTTATATATTCCCCTTTATACTCCTCCCACTTAGTCGTTCTTATCCACTCTTCGGTTTCCTTCAAAGCAGATGCTGCATAGGAGTCAATGCTGGTTGGAGCCCTAAAAGTCAGTGCTCTATCGACAGCATAGCTTTGAGAAATGCCATTAGAATTGTTGCTTGTTTCAGTGCTGGGTGTTGCCATAATGTAATACTTTTAATTAGGGTTTAATACAATCCAATCCGAAGTTTTCAGTAATTATTCACTAAGCAGAACCTTTGATTTCCTTTATCTTTAAATCAAAGAAATCCTCAAATTCATCCCAATTTGTTTCATCTGGAGGCAATTCTTTTTTCTTTTTTTCGCCTATGCTGGTAGTATTAGTATTTTTATCAAACAATTCCCAGATATTTTTAAAGTTAGGATTTTCTACCGGAGTTGGAATTTTGGGTACATCCAAGCCACTTTCAGCGGCTTTTGCCAGCTTGTCAACCTCTTGTTTTATTTCCTCAATCTTATTTGGAATTAATTTAAGTTTTTCTAATGGCTCGTTAATTCTACCATAAGCAGCTTTTGCTTCTTCTTCCTTCTCAGAAATATTGTCTACTGAACTTTTTAGCGTATCTAATTCGGTCAATTTCTGACTTTCTTTCTCCTGATTTTCTACATCTTGAACTGCTGTTTCAGTGTTCTTAACTTCATTCCCAATAATTGTAAAATTTGTTTCTGCTGTTTCTAATTCTTGTTTAGCCAATTTATCCTGTTCTATTGCTTGTTTAGCAGCTTCATCAGATGCCTTTGCTTTTTCTGCTGAAAGTTTACTTGATGCCTTAGCCGCAGACTCCCCAGCTTGTTTAACTAAACTTTCGACAGCATTCCTTAATCCCTTAATTTGATTGTATATATTTGTTGCTTCTGCCAACTTAATAGAGGCGCCTCTTGCAGATTCTTTAGCTTTGATTAAAGAAGCAGAAGCCTTAGCTCTATAAGCTTGTATTTGCGCTGTTTTTCGCGCCTCCAAAATAGTAGTTTGTGCTTCAACTACTCTATTTAATACTGGTTCAACTTCTTCTTTGACTTTTGCAACAGCAGTATCTTTCGCGCTATTAATCTCTTGAATTTTATTTTCTGTGGCAAGATTGACTTTTTGAACTGCACTATCTCTAGCACCATTAACACCTTTAACCCCCTTATCTTCAGCAGCATCAATATCTTTGATTACATTTTGTTTACTCTCATTAACTTTTTCAATTGCGTTATCTCGGCTGTCCTCAACATCTTGAATAACTCTATCTTTAGCAGCATTAATTAATTCAACAGCATCATCTTTTGCATAATCGATAGTTTTGACTGAGGTGTTTTTCGCGTCATCAATACTTTTGACTGCGTTATTAATTTTTTCTAAGTTTTCAGTGGCGCCAGTTATCGCCTTATTTACATCGCTAATCGCAATGTTGGCATTATCTTTAGCAGTGTTAATTTGTTTAAGTATTTCTTGAAATTCGCTATCTGTTTGATTCCATATTGGCTCAAATCGTTTAATTAATGTTTCCCAAGTTTTATCGCCTACCTCACCATCAACTTTAAGCCCCGCACTTCTCTGAAAGTTTTCAACTGCTGTTTTAGTTGTTGCATCAAAAGTATCGCTGATATTTTTAATTACATTAGGTTGCAAAACCTTTAAATATGATTGCAATATCTTTACAAGTAAACCTTTTGAGCCTAATTTCAGTGATTCCATATTTACCCTCTCAATAGTTAAGTTTATAATCAAGAAGTTTTAATGCGTCGATTAGGTTTAGCCTACCAAACCCTGCTTTTCGATGCTTAAAGCGACTATCAATTTTGTCTGCTGTATGTTGAATCAGGTGTTTCACCTGTCTATCTTGCAGACGAATACCTTTCTTTTTCAGAGCGTAAGATTTTAATAGAGCAACTGCACCCGCTACAAAAGGAGAAGCGTGAGAAGTTCCTGTGGAAAAGGCATATTCTTTGTTCAAGTAGGTACTGTAAATATTAGTACCCGGCGCCACAAAATCGAGCTTGCCATAAGTAGAAAACGGCGCAATATTTCCCATCTCATCAGTGGCGCCAACAGCAATAACATAAGGCAGTGAACCAGGATAGTAGAGTTGCTCAGTACCATCATTGCCAGATGCTGCAATAATACTCACCCCTTTACGTTGGGCATAGTCTACAACTTCTTGGTGTGGCAGTCCTCCACCAGCATGTTGAATACCTAAACTCATATTAATGACATCAGCACCTTTATCTATAGCCCACTTAATGCCTGCATTGATGTTATCCACCAAGCCGGCGCCTACTCTTTTATTACCTCGTTGCATTGCTCCCAAAACTCGCACGGGTAGTATTTTGCAATTAGGCACAACCCCTTTAGGCATTGATTCACCCTGAGCTGCAATAATACCTGCCACATGAGTACCATGTCCAACTTCATCCTCTGGTATTTCATCGGCACCTAAATAGTCACCCAGAAATTTTCCAGCTCCATCAATAATGTCAACAAAGTCATGTCCTGGCAGCAATGCATGGGCAAATTCTGGGTGATGCAGTGACACACCCGTATCCAATACCGCAACAGTTATCTCTGGTGTACCTTGAGTAAACTGATGCGCTTCAGGTAAATAAATTGCTTGGCGAGAGCGCATATCTGTTGTCATACTCATTGCAGCAGATTGCATTGTTGGTAAATGTGCTTCTCCTACTGCACCAAGTTGCACCGATTCGACAATCTTGCACTTCCGCATTTCCTGGATAAGGCTATCTGGCACTGTTACATCTTGCTGAAGAATAATTCGGTAAACACGATTAAGCCCACTAGCGATTTCTTCTTGGTTCCAATCTTTCCCACTAGGCTTATACTCTTGTGTCACCCAAACTGGCAACCTATATTTAGTAAAAAACGTATCAATCTCAGGATGAAGATTTGTAACAGCTTGTGCTTTATTTTGTAACAATTGTTGCCAATGGGGTGCATTAGCAAAATAGGCATGTTCCTTTAATATCAGCCTTATATGCGACTTCATTTGAGTAAAATAAGTCCTTGTGGAGTTGGTAAATGCTACAAGTAAATGCACATAGTTAGTTTTTGTATAATATTTTTAAAAAAAACACAAGCGTTTTTTTAAATTGAAATAACTCGAAACAACTTGAAACAAACTGTCATATTTCAAACATTGACCAGAAAGATAAAGTACAGATACCGTAAAAAGATAATGTGTATAAATAAAAACTTCTTTGTAAGTATGGCTCTTTGTCGCTAACTAAATATACGTATACCTTTGTGCTGATTTTGATTTGCGTCTTGTGATAGTGTGTAGCAAACTACGACGAGCTTAGGCTAAGTATGTACATGGTGTCTTTATGAGAGGAATACTATTATGCCAGCAGGTCGCGCAAATCACAAGGGAACTTCGGATAAGCCTAACGTCAATGCAAACGGTGAACTGAATATGAATTCAGCAGCAGATAAATCAGTTGACCCTAAAGACGTTTTGCCCGAAAATATTACGAATAATGCAGCTTTTAGAACTCAAGAGTACGTAGATAATCCTGCTGCTACTCAGCGTCCAGACCAAGAAGATAAAGACGAAGAGTAAAATGTTTTTGGGTGAGCATTTTTAACAAATAAATTTCGTAGTCTTTTATACTAGCTCAGGTTAGTTTGAGTTACTTTGTTATGGCAGTTAATATGTAATTAAGCTAAGTCGTTAACATTGTCTCTCAAACTAGCAGGAGATTAGACGGTGAGTAAGTTAGGCAAAAAAAGATTAGAAGCAACTTCGGTAATTGTAACTTGTGCGCTCGGCAATGCCAGTGTTTCTGTGGCGCCCACACCTGGTATAGAACTTCCCAAGCAGTTTCTTTTGACTGCTTCGGATGTTTTAATGTATTCGCGTATATGGAAAACTTACTTTGAAGAAGATTTATCAAGCAAAGGCATTTTAGACATATTAGCGGAATTAGGTTTAGTTTGTGCAGTTGGCGCCGGAACAGGGTATGTAGTAAGTAAAGCGTCAACAGCAGTATTAAAAGAAATTATTAACTGGACTGGCCCATTAGGTTGGGGAGTTACTGCCGCTGTTGCTGGTTCTGTATCAGCAATGTTTGGCGCCGCATGGGCATTATACTGCGATAACACTTACCAACAAAAACATCCACAAGAGAGCCCTGAGTTCTGAGTGCTGAGTATTAAGTAGTAAATTCATGTTGCGTGATGTTACAAATCATTAATTTCGTTTGAGAATTATTTGTAACATCAAGCATAAATAGCTCTAGTTTCTTCATACCATGAGCGTAACAATGCAAAAAAATCACGAGCAAGGTTGGGATAGTCAAATAACTGTTCAACTTGATCTAAGGCTAAAACGAGTGGGCTAGAAATGTGATTTAATAAATATTCTTGAACATAAATAGTGCAGTTCATTAAAGCACCAATATCCTCATCCCAAAAATCAGAAATCTTTGATTTCAACTTAATTGTAAATTAATATTTGCACATAACCATTGCAAAAATTTCTGTTTCCGCATGATATAGGCTCAAGCGCACTGTATGATAATTTTTAGAGTCAGCGTAAGCAAGAATTCTTGCCATAAGTGAAGTCTTGCCCATTTTTCTTGGAGCTTTGATGCGAATAAATGCTCCTGGTTGGAGAATTTCTTGGTAACAAATTTGTTCGATACCTCGCTCAATATACAATGAAGACAGCAAAGGAACAGAACCTTCAGGCAATTCTAAAATTATTCTATATGTTTGATTCACCCGTGATGCATTGAAAGAAGATAAAATTTCTAAGCGTTCTTTTAACACCGCATCGCAATTGGTTCGATTAACTCTTTCACCAACAGTATTTGAAAGTAATTGCCATAATTTAGGAGCGACAAATTGCTTAATATAATTTTCCGAGTAGTTATTTTCTACCGCGATTTTAGCATAAGTCTTTTTAGTTTGAGTTAAAGATTCGCGCAGTATAACTTTTTGAATAAAACTGAGCAATTTCCCAGTTTTTTCAAGAATTAAGTCTTGACATAAATCAATTGTTTCTTCAATACTTAACATTTTTCCACCATTATAAATAATTTCATGCTTTCGTATGTGGTTTGGTATCCTAACTAAGTGACGCTTCCACACCTTCCCGGTGAGTGTGGGAGCATCACGCAATCTATATAAGATGGTTATAGTAATCATTATTGATTTTTTGGCTACAAAATTTAAAGTTTAGTTAATAACCCAAGTTGCGGGTTATCCTCCTCCGGTGCGAAGCACGCGGAGTCGGTACAGGCGCCGATTGAATCGTGATTTTTTTAACATTTGTGGAACGAGATTATGGTCTCTCATATATCTACAAGCATTGCTGTGATTACGACAGAAAAATATCGCTGCCACGCGCCTCGGTTGTAATAATTTCTGCATCACTCATCCCTCTACGGACATCATCTTCATGCCCAATAGCTTTCAACAAGTCGTCGGTGATAGCATAGATAGCAATTATTTCGTGAATGCATATGCTCCTCCAAATTATTCTTCTGGAGGGGATTTTATTATGGTTGGGGTACCCTGCGATACTCAGGCGCTTTGCGCCTGAGTAAGTAACTAGCAACTTGGGTTAATAATGCTGATATAGTCTTATTGACAAACTCAAATTAAAATTTTATATATACTTAATAAGTAAAAACCAATTATTATAAAGACATCCTACGATGTCAGTAATAATATCCATTTGATGGGAAATGGCAAAATTTTATTGTTACCGCTAAAGCCTGTAGGGTTTTATTTTCGGTAATTTAATTCTGTGTTAATGAACGTAATTTGTTAAGGAGTGTATTAATTGTTGCAAAATGTTACTTTTATCGGTGTAATTGCTATCGCTATCGGTGCGATTCCTGGCGCTTTGATCCGATATTATTTGACTGAATTTTGTAAGAAAGCGATAGGAACAAACTTTCCTTACGGCACTTTTATTATCAATTTCACAGGCTGTTTACTAATGGGTTTTTTCTTCACATTATTTAAGGGCATTAAAGGATTCTCACCTGAGATAGATTTGCTGGTAAGAACTGGTTTCTTGGGTTCTTATACTACCTTCTCAACTTATGGGTATGATACATTCACGCTGTGGCGGAATGGCAAGCAAAAAGCCAGCATTTTTTACTGGGCAGGCAGTGCGATTTTAGCGGTACTTGGTATTATATTAGGTCGTTATTTAGCAAAACTGATTGTGGGATAGTAACGATTCACAGGAACAAGGTTACTATTTTTATAATCTATATCCAATTATTTAATTACCAAGGAAAATTTTAATAATGCAAAATAGTTTTATTCGTACTGTGATGGCAATTGCTTTAGGTGCTATCCCAGGTGCTGTAGGACGCTACGTTATAACTGAATTTACCAAAGCAACGATTGGTAAAGACTTTTCCTACTATGGTACGTTTTTGATTAATGTAACTGGCTGTTTTATCATTGCTTTGTTTTACACGCTAAACGAGCAAAAGTTTAAAACCCTTTCACCTGAAATTCGGTTAGCAATCGCAACTGGTTTTTGCGGCGCCTATACTACATTTTCGACTTTTGGATTAGAAACTTTTACCCTAATAGATAAAGGCAATACAACAGTAGCTCTACTCTATTGGCTAGGCAGTATGCTAGTTGGAATGATTGCTGTGCAATTGGGTGTAACTTTAGGTAGTCTTAATTCTAAGTCCGATTAAGCTAACATCTGTAACACCCGATGATACAGCAACCGAGGACAGGGCGCCATTCACCATGCCAACAACAGTAGGTCAAGTACTTAGAGAAGAACTCGACCTAGCTTTACGCGAACCGTTTAACGAGTTGCTGGCACATATGTATACAGTGGCAGCAGCACCTGAAGATAAACAACGCTTGGAAACTTGGTTGGAAATACTCCGACTCCCAGAAGACAACCCTGACAACCGCGCGCTCAAGAAAAATATTATAGATAACTTTATGAGCGTTGTTGACTTGTTCGATGAATTCCCAAGTGTCAATATTACCCTTGGTGCCTTAATAGAATTATTACCCAAACAAAAACCTCGTCTTTACTCAATTTCTTCCTCTCCTTTACTTTATCCCCAACATATTCAAATCAGCGTTGGTGTATTACAAGTTAAAACTGACGCAGGTAAAGTTCGTCAAGGACTATGCTCAAACTACCTAGCGGAGTTAGAAGTTGGAGCAAAAGTTCGCATCGGTGTGCGTACCTCTACCTTCCGTCCTCCCAGCGACCCAGATGCAGCTATGCTAATGGTAGGCCCAGGAACCGGAGTATCTCCATTAATAGCCTTGCTCCAATATCGTCAAGCATTATTGGAGCAAGGACAACATCTAAGTAATGCAACTCTCTATTTTGGTTGTCGTAACCATAGCGATTTTATCTACCAAGAACAATTACAATCTTGGTAAAATCAAGGTGTTCTAACTGGCTTAGAAGTGGCATTCTCCCGCGTCGGCGCCCAAAAGATGTACGTACAAAACCTAATGGAGCAAAACCCAGAAAAACTTTGGCAGCAACTATCACATCCTAAATGCCATTACTATGTCTGCGGTGATGCCAAAATGGCAGATGACGTATTTGAAGTAATGCTATCAATAGCCAAAACCGAAGGAGGGTTAACACACATTGAAGCAGTAGAGTTCTTCGACAAAATGAAACAAGAAAAGCGCTTCCATAGTGACGTTTGGGGAGTAACACTTAACTTCAAACAAGCCATCATACAAGTGCAAAAAGACAATTACTCCAAAGCCGAAAAATGGCTCAACCGTGTGCAGCAATCAACAGAGCAGGCGCCAGTTAAGGAAGTAGTTAGTGTATAAAATGGCTGTGTAACAATTAGTTCCCACGCTACCTGTGGGAACACCAAGGGTACTAAATAGGAGGCTTTGCGTTTACGTAGTACGCCGTAGGCGCAACCCAACTTGCGTCTTGGAAACTTGAGTTCCGTTCCTCCACCCAACCTACGATTTTTCGCGTTTGTAAGCTGTTCTTGCAGTATTGGAAGCGGCTGTTATGCTTTATATACTATACTTTACAGCCGCACTCAATTATTTACCTTGCTTCAACTATTTATGCAGCTAGCGGTGAATTGTCGTATTGTGCAAGTAAATCAGCAGGGTTATCGTAAATAGCGATAGCTTTGCTTAACTGACTATCGTCAAAACCACCGCAGCGAAACGCAATAACTTTTACTCCAGCTTTGCCAGCAGATTCAATATCGTAAGGAGTATCCCCAAGCATTATAACTTCTTGTGGCGCCATTCCTATTTTCTCTAATGCTGCTTCAACTATGTCTGGTGCGGGTTTTGAGGACTTCGCATCACTTGAAGTTGTTGCATTCTCTTCACTCAACAGGTCATCAACACCTGCTGCTTTTAGTAGTACACTCAGTTCTTCAGTTGTCGCCGAACTGGCTATCATCGTTTTTAAACCCTGATTTTGCACCTTCATAATTAAATCGTGTGTTCCAGGTGCAGGCGTTAGAGTTTTACCAAATTTATTAATTATCAACTCCTTACGACGGTCAGCAATTTCTTTACCTTCACCTTCTTCACCCGATAAATCAGCAGCAAACTTCGGCACTACCTGGTCACCACCCATTCCTATCAAAGGACGAACCTGGTCAAACTCCACCTTATACCCAAAGTCGGCAAACGCTTCAACCCAAGCTTGTGCATGAGCATCATTACTTATAACAAGCGTTCCATCAACATCTAAAAGTACACCCTTGAGTGTCATTGTTGTATTCCATCAATATAGTGCTTTTAAACTACTCCCTAAGCTGATGCGAAAACCTCATCCTATGGTTTGTATGATTTAGAGATAAAATTTGAACCATTGGTAAGATGAAACGTACACTCGAATATTTTGTTACACAATGGCACAGTTTTACGTTAGGTTATTCAAGTTGGAAATATATATATAGAGATAAGAATGCAAGTAGTCCAGAAAAGGATGGCTAAGAAAACTAACAAGCTAGCGCTTAATTTGCTGCTTGGAGGACTGGTATTTAGGAGTTTGATTGCTTTCTGGCTTTATCCGAGCTTTGATGAAGCATATTATTATGTTTATAGCCTGCACCTAGACTGGAGTTACTTTGACCATCCGTTGCTTGTGGCTTTTTCTACTGGTTTCGGACCTTGGTTGACTGGTAATGTATCCCAATTTACTATTCGCTTAGGCGCCCTAATTTTACATACAGGTAGTTTAGTACTATTGTATTTAACAAGTGCCAGATTATTTTCAGTCAAAGCAGCGACATTAACATTGGCAATTGCCACAGTAACACCAATATATCAACTTGCATTTGGTACATTCGCTTTACCCGATAATCCGCTAATGTTTTTCTGGTCAGCAAGTTTATATTGTGCAGTTTGCGAGTTTTTTAAGGAAGATTTTGATTTTCCACCAAGTAAATATATTCCTAGTTACCGTTTGACTATTCTTTCGGTTTTAGTAGGTTTAGCTTGTTTAAGTAAATATCATGGTTTTATTTTAGGATTTGGACTAGTTGGTTTTTGCTTAACTAGTCAACAGCATCGTAGAGTTTTGAGTTCTGTTTGGACATGGTTAGGTGTTGGATTATTTTTGCTTACTATATCACCTATTTTATATTGGAATATTCAACATGACTGGGTTTCGTTTCTTTTTCAGTCAGAGCGCGCAGTACCTAAAGTCGGCTATAATTTTCTAAATGTGTTGCTAGTATGTTTAGTTGGTATTGGTTATTTATTTCCCACTATAGGGTTTCCATTGTGGCGCATTACATTAAAAACCACAATTAATCAAATTCGTCAAATATTTTCTAAAAAATATATTGATACAGATTGTAAAGAATTTAAAGAATTTAAAGACCAAAAAAACATATTTATATTATGGTTATCTTTACCTTTGATTTTAGGATTTAACTTAATAGGAGGATATCGTCAGATATTGCCAGCTTGGTCAATGCCAGGATTTTGGGGAGCAACTTTACTACTAGGACAGCAAGCTGTAATTTGGTATAATCGTTCTAAACGTTCGGTGTGGCGATGGCTGGTTGGTACAGGAGTAGTAGTTTCAACAATTTTACTATTTCTTTTACTGCATATTACAGCAGGTACACTGCAAAAACCTAGTAACTTTGCAATATTTGGTGGACTTGTGGCGCCGCAAAATGACCCATCTTCTACAGAATTAATAGACATTCAACAAGTACGAAGTGGTTTTGCAGAGTCTGAAGTATTACGCGAAGCTTTAAAAACATCTAACTTTATATTTACCAACCGCTATTATTATGGTGGACTCATTGCAATGGCACTCCACCCAATCTCTAACATCCCAATTACATGTTTTGATATTGGTTATGATATACGCGGCTTTGCATTTTGGTCAAAACCAGATGAATGGCTAGGCAAAGATGCACTATATATTACAACCGAAGCATTCACCACTAGAGAAGATTTAATGACAAGCTACAAATCTCACTTCAATAGCTTCAACGAAATTGCAAAAGTTCCAATTAAACGCGGAGGTGTAGTTGTAAACAATATTCACGTATATCAAGCAAAAATACTACTAAAACCTTACCCACGCGCATATGGAATTTGAATGATCTCGTAGGTTGGGTGTAGCGACAGCGTAACCCAACATCTGAATCTACGTAAGATTTGACAACCAGTGGTTGTCAAACTAACTATACTAATGGCTGTACAGTGCTTAGAGGTTGTTTGAAAAGTGTGCTTTTGTGTCATGCTGAGGTACGTTAACGCAGTTTTCCCGGAGGGTAGCATCTTAAATAAAAATCATCTGCATTAGTCATTTCCTTAATTTGAATATTCAACCATTTCTTAAAAAGATGGCCAATAAGGTCTGATTCATTAATATGCCAATTAGTTTCTTCTGCTAGTGTAATTAAGTACTCCATAATTTACCTCGCTGTCTTTTATAATCTAACTATTACATAACCTCGTATATTATATTTTTCTAGCAAATTGTCATAAATTTAGATTACAAAAATCATATATAGTGGAGACGTGATAAATCACGTCTCTACAACGAATATATTAAATTTAAATAAGTATTAATTTGACATCACTGGGTTGATAGTTAGTGCCAAATTTGTCGGCAGAATATCCAATCTCAATAACTTGATTTGGAGCTAAACCCATTCCGGAATCTTCTGGTATGACAGTTATTGTTGGTGGTTGTAGGTAAAATTTCCCATTCCAAATTTGATTAATTTGTACTTGACCGGGAATAAATGATAATTTCCACTTCGGTGCCAACTTCTCACCACTATTATTGGTGACTCGAAAAAGTACACATAGTCTCTTATCCCAATTTGATTCAAGAATTATCTCAATGTCCAACATACTAGTTGAAGCTATTCGAGTTACAGCCGATATAGGCGCCTCAAATAAAGTTGTTGCGAGTAAATCTTGTTTCTGTTGATTAATATTTATCCAGTCGTCTTGTAATATTCCGCTCGTATAACCGTTATTAGAATTCCAAGACCAGTAAGTGTAATGAAGTTGGTTTTCTTGAATATACTCAACCAACGCTCTCTGCCATAACCCTTCAACTGTATCTTTATTTACACTCTCGCCGCCAAATTCTCCAATTAGAACCGGAGCAATATTTTCGGAAGCAATATAATTAAAACCCATTTCCCAACAGTATTTGAGAAGGTCTAATATTTCTGATGTTGGTCTTTGAAACCATTCTCGCGCCAAAACTCCAGCGCCGTACTCGTGTACAGAATATACCAACTTATTCGCAACTGATAACCGAACAGGGTTATTGCGAACACCTTCTAAATTACCACCCCACCAATGTTTTGAAAGTTTTTGCCCTGCAACAGAACCGGAAATCCCTTCGACTACAATTAACCAGTTAGGATTTACAGATAAAATGGCATTTCCACAACGTTCTGCCGCTAGTCTCCAATCTGTTGCAATATCTCCACTACCCCAAGTCGCGGTGCCATGTGGATTATTCTTCAAGTCTGCACCAATAACATTTGCTTGGTTTTTGTACCGTTTCGCTAGTAATGTCCATGCATCAATCCAATCTTCTTCAGAAAAACCATCTCCATACCACAACTGCGGAGTGTAAAAGTCATTAAGTCGATGACAATCTAAAAGCATCATCAAACCTTGGCGTCCAGCTTCTTGAATAACAAAATCCATCACCTCCAAAGGTTTCTTATCCTTTAAAGCTTGGTTTTTACCATTCTTAAAATCAATCCCCGTTACCCAATTAGAACTCAAACATTCTACAGAAAAAGGTAAACGGATAACATTATAACCTAGCTTCTTAATCTGAACCAGCATCTCTGTACAATCTCTTGTCCACAGTCCGTGCGGTGCATGATTATCTGTTTCAAACCCAGACCAATTAACTCCACGCAGTAAAATAACTTGCCCATCCGAATCCACTATCTGCGAACCATTAGTCACTAAGGGAAACTCAATTGTCATAGGTAGTACTGAGTTGCGTATGTCTCCACAATACAACTATGACCTAATTAAGTATTCCGTAATTTTGCGTTTTTTAATACAAATGTATTGTAAATAACTCAGTGAAGCTACTGAATATAATATTTAAAATTATCATAAATCTTACCTATTGTGGAACAGGCATCCCTGCCTGTCCCAATCCCAAAAGGTTCTTGAAAGTTGACTTTACAAGCATCAGGAGCGCTAAAGCTTATTGAGTAGATTTTAAAATTTGATAAATGAGTATGTAGTAAATTTAATAATTGCTTATATTTTTGTCCTAAATTAGATGATAATAAGCTATTCTCTGAAACAGCTTCTATATCAAAGATTTTCTCAATGTTAAAAGCTTCTTTTTCACTTACTTCCCACAAAAATGTTCCAAATGGGCATTCCCACCCAGCTTTATTTAATCCTGTCATCGCTGATTCTAAGGTTGTAATCAGTTTTACATTTTCTTGTTTGGGCATTTGAATATAAGAGTTAGCAGTAATAAATATTTTATATTTATGGCGGGCAAGGATGCCCGCTCCACAAGATTAGATAATTTAATGTTATATTCTTTGGCGCCTAATCAATTGACTAAACAAACCAGGTTGTTGTGCTAGTTGCTCAAAGTTACCTTGTTGGACAAGTTTGCCGTTTTGGAGAACATATATTTTATCAGCGTTGCGTATGGTGCTGAGACGGTGTGCTACTACAATACGGGTGACGTTGAGTTTTTCTAAGCTTTCGCTGACTATTGCTTGGGTTCTGTTATCCAATGCGCTAGTTGCTTCGTCGAAGAGTAATATGCGGGGACGTAATGCTAATGCACGGGCAATAAGTAGTCTTTGTCGTTGTCCACCTGATAAATTTGTACCCCCTTCACTAACTACGGTGTGCATTTTCATTGGCATGGAGTTGATATCATCAGCTAAACCTGCCATGTGTGCTGCTTCCCATGCTTCTTCCATTGATAAAACAGCGTTACTGGAAATATTCTCAAATATAGAAGCGGACATTAAGCGACTGTTTTGCAATACTACCCCTAACTGGCGCCGTACTGCATTGATATTTAAACCAGCTAAGTCTTGCCCATCTAAGTACAAACTTCCTGATTGTGGAGCATCGAACCCTAATAATAATCTAAATAGTGTTGATTTACCGCTGCCACTTGGACCTACTAGTGCAATAAATTCTCCTGGGTCAGCTTTGATGGAGACATCATCTAACGTTAATGGACCATCGTTACCGTAACGAAATACAATATTTTTAATATCTATTTTTCCTGATAACCTACCTGGGTCTGCTTTTGTAGTGTCAACTTCGGGGGTTGCTTTGAGTATTGGTTGCGCGCGTTCCCATAATGGTAGTGTTTCTAATATATCGACAACGGTGGTGCTTAAACTAGTGGCGCCGCTAATAAATGTTCCAAATGCGGCGTTAAATGCTAAAAAAGTACCTGTGGAGAAACTACCATTAGCTTGTGATGAAGCAAGTAAGCTGGTTGCACATCCAAACATAACAGCAGGAGTTAGGGCAGAAAGTATATTATTAACTACTACTAAGTTATCTTCGATACTTTGCGATGCCATTGTTAATTGTAATTGGTGGCGATATTGACTACCCCAGTAAGCAAATGCTCTAGCTTCTGCTCCTGCTGTGCGAAATTTTGATACACCACCAATAATTTGCACCATCATCCCAAATAGTTTACCTTGTTGGTTTAATAGTGGACGGACTTTTTTAATAGTGAGAACACCAGAGATAATGGTAACTACGACGTTAACTAAAGCTACAAGTGTGGCAACGAGTGCTAGTGGAATGCTGTAATAAAATAGTAATCCGAGGTTGAGTAGAGAAAAGACACTAGAGAAAAAGCTTTTAAGTAAAGTATTGCTAAGTTTTTGACGAATTTGAGTGATTACAGAAACCCGTGCGCTTAAATCACCAATTGAGAATGCACGAAAAAACGATGGTTTGAGTTTTAATAATCTATCCCATACTGCTGCTTGGGTGGTAGTATCGGCATAAGTTTCCAACCGCATTAATGCAAAACCCTGTGTAAGTTGGAATAATGTGGCGCCTATTGTAGTTGCAACCAAACCTAAAGCAAGTTGAAATAATAGTGATTTATCACCACCCCCACTAGGTATAGCTTGGTCAATAATAAGTGCTGTTGCTTGTGGTGTCACCATACCAAGTAAAGTAGTTGCAATACCACCAAGCAAAATTGTCAGCATTTCTTTAGAACGTCCATACAGAGCAAATTTTATCAAAGACAGAAAATTTTGCGTTTCTGGTAACGGACGATAGAAAGTGTAAGCAACAGGTGATAACGTTGCAGCAATTTTTTGATTACATGGCAACCGTTTTTGTAGAACTGGGTCAATTATTTCATAACGACTTTCAGAAACGGGTAATAAGGCAATAGGACGATTATCTTCTAATTTATATGCAACGAGTGGCCCACTATCTTGCTTCCACCACTCACCTTGTAGTGTAATGCGACGAACGCGGATATGGGAAGCGCGTGCAATAGCGTCGAGTGGGTCGCGAACTCGTTGTAAATCTTCAGATGAAGCTGGAGGGTTGATAGTAATACCCAACACTCTCCCAACTATACCAGCAGCAAACAGCAAAGATTTTACATATAACTTCTCTGCATCTTCGGTACTTATAGGTGCAGTAGGTATGACTTTGGCTTTTTCCGGTTCAAATACGCTAGCAAATTCTGATAAAGTGCTAGCTATAGCTTGATTATTTAACCTTTCGCGTTCTTTTGCGCGCGCGAGTTCTGCTTGTGTTTCTTGATGTTCGACTTGACTTATTGCTTGCAGTACAAAACTTTGTAGCTCATGTAAACCATTGAGTAAGAACTGAGAATCTAAATATAACCCCCCTTCGTTTTCTGTTATACAAGCTGAGTCAATTTCTACAACAGACTCGCGCATTTGTAACCATAAATTTTTCTCTAAAGGAATTCTTCCTGTATATGGAGTAATTTCTAAATTATCTAATCCTAATAAATTAGCTTGTCCTTGTAATACTTTTACCCAAATTACTTTTTCATACGGTGGTTGAAATACTTCACCGTTTCCTAAAACAGCACATCCCGGCGCCTGTGATGGTGTTGGTAATTTAGATGATGTAATCGTCGATACTGATGTTCCAAGAATATTTACCCATCTTTCGATTAATTGAATTGCTGGAATTTGTTTATTTCTATAAAGATTTATATTAGTATTTTGATTAATGTTGCGATTAATGATATTAATATCTCGTTTAATTAAATTGCAAAACTCTGATTTAGAAATTCGTACAAGCTCACTCTCTTCTAAACTCACAGCCAAAATTTGATGCTGTCCATCTAATGAACATGTCGCCGAAAACATTGCCTCACCAACTTTGACTGTAGACAAATAACGGCGCCTACCTTTGGGTGTACCATGTTCTACACTTATAGCAAACAATGCTAAGGCGCCGGACTTTACCAACCAAATGGCGTCAGGGTTGTCGAGTAACAACGGCTCATTGCTTTTAAAGGAATAAACTTCACCATAATCATTTATATCTATATTATGTCTGTGTTCTGCCAGCATCCTTAACATCTCCTTTCCAGTAGTAGCGCAACCGCCCCTTGCTGCTTTTATATCAGCAGAACGTACTGAACCGTTGCTGTTTACTACTATTTCTGGCGAGCAACAACATATGCATAACCCGTTTGCCTATGAAAACCTTATGAGTAAGCCAAAAAATGAATGATCCTGCGGTGTCATGCTGAGGAACGAAGCATCTCAACGCGTAACTTAAACTATTGGTTCATGTCATAAGTTTTGGTGTGATATATTTTTTACCACAGAGACACAGAGGAACAGAGATAAGAGTTAAGAGATTTAAAATGAGGCGCCTACACCCCAGAAATAATGACACAGATTACTATTAGTCTGTGTTAAAAGTTTTGGTGTGTAGGCGTCTGACGTTACGGTATGGTAGGGTGTGTGACGCTATGGAAAAATTTCACTCAATATGAGGGGACTTGTAGCGTCACGCACCGGCATTCAAGCGTGGTGCGTCAAAGCAGTTTAATTTTCCGTTTTATTGAAGTTTGTAATAGCTTTGACGCACCCTACCTCCTGCCATTTTTGGCATTTTTTGCAAAAACAGTTGCTAATGATAGCAATATCAGTCAAGAATGGTGAGGAATAGCAATGAGTAAAAGCAGCCATAATTTCAAATGTCTACCAATGATGGAGAATCGAGCGAGGATATACAGCGTCAACTAGACCAAATAGAAGCAGCGCTCACTTTACCACAATCTAAACAATATTTTAAAGACACGGTTAGAAAAATGGGAGCATTAAAGGCTTTAGAACAATTCCAGTCTGAAGCAGCACGAAGTGTTATGGTCAATCCCCGTATACAGGAAATTCGTCAAGAGTTAGAGCTAGGACTTAATATAGAGGGTAGTCCAACAGTCGCACTAATCATAACCAATATACCTGGTATTGAAGGTGAGTACCAAGGGGTAAGTGGGAGATTTGAAGCGAATGTTGTTAGCGACTTAAAACTTGGTGCTGTATCATTTACTCATGCGGAGGGACGCGCTCTTGCCAAGCTAGCAAATGAAATGAAAGTTAGAAATATAACTGGGGGAGAAGCAACTTTATACGTAGATAAACCACTGTGTAACTATTGTCAAAAAGTAGTATTTAGTATTACAAGGCAGTATGGTGTAAAACTAACAATAATTTCTCCATAACGATTAAAATTTAATTACGAGGATAAATAATATGACTATATTTAGTAGCAATATTAATCAATTTAATCCAACAGTTAACCTTTTTCTAGAAGAATTGGATACAATCGCTTGGTTTAAAAATGTTGGGAAATCTATACATAGCCAGGAAGTTAAACAATTATTTTCTTGGGATGATGCTTGGTCACATCTACAAAACGAGAATTGGATAAATGCTTCATTCCATAATCATATAGATAGTATGAATCCTGTTTGGGATATTGCTTATGATAAAGCATTGCAAGCTGTATCCAAATCAATTTACTGTCACGAGCTTGAAGAAGGAATAAGTGTGGCTGATGCGGTAGCCTATGATGTTGCTGCTGCTGCTGTAGAAATTGTAACAGGCAGTTCTGATACTTTTTTTACTAATCTAATAGAATGGTATCGATTAGGACATTGGCCTTGCGGTTGGGATGGACAGTACCCAGAAGGTAAATTAATTGTTTATTAAAGGAACTGGCGCCTAAGAGTTGTGCAAACAATGCTTATGCACTACGCTTGTTGCTAAAATACTGCTTAAATACTTTATTTTGGTGTTGCTTTCCAATCGTGATGCTATTCAATAGTATAAAACAATGACACGAATTTCATTAACCAAATAATAAATTATTCCAAATTTGCTAGTAAATCTGAAATATCCTCATAGTCATAAGGAGGACGTTTTCTTATCGCTAAAACAGCGACTTGCTGAAACTCTTCGTCAATTGCATAAATTACTCGCCACATACTAAGACGAATCCGCCTAATTTCCCAATCAGTATCGACTTATTCCAAATCTAATTCAATGCTATTGTAAGGACGTGGTTCTTTTGCCAAAGAATCAATCAAACTCTTCATTCTTTGCCGAATATTCCCTGGCAGTGCTTTTCGCTCATCATAAACGGTAGCTTGCAACCTAACACGATACATCAGCTAAACCTTAATCCTCGTCCCATTGTTCTTTAACTGCATCCCAATCGAGCCACTCTTGACTAGCGGAACCAGAGCGCAGTTGCTTCAACTTGGGGATAGCAGCTTTAACAATTGCTGCATCTTCTTGCTTCTCTACCCAATCAAGCAAAGTTTCCCAAGATGCCATACTTAGCTGTACAGCTACCCGTTGACCATGTGCATCTACTAAAAAATTAGCAGATTTTAAAGTTTTCAAAACATCTGTCATTAGTTTAGCGTATAGAGACTTTATCTTATTCTAAAAATTTTTTCTTTTGTACTCGCGGCTTAACTTGCTTGCCAAGTGTATGAAAGTAACAAAAAATTACATTCGCACTTAACGACAGTCCCAGTAGTGCGAGTTGGCATTTACACTTAAGGTGCCATGCTTACGTGATATTACTACTTATCCTACTTGCAGAAGCTAGCTTTGACTGTAGCGATTAGGCGGCACTATACTGGCGCCAGATTGGATAGAAGTAATTTGCACCTTGTTTCTTTTGAATGTGATGCTGTAGGGGCTATTTTTGATCAAGCTGATTTACGAGGAGCTGGGATGTACAGAGCTCGTTTGAAGGGGGCTAGATTCGATAAAGCAAATCTTGAAGGGGCTATTTTGGAATGTACCGACTTGCTTGGAGCTAGTTTCCGTTCGGGCAACTTGCGCTCTGTTGATTTGGAAGAAGCTGTTGGTGCTGCCGATTTTACTGATGCTAATCTCTTCGGCGCTAGTACTTATGATTTTGAGTTTAGATTGGGACGTTCTATTTTCTGTAGAACAGTTATGCAGGATGGTAGTATCCGCTCGGATGGATGCTTGGGAATTGCCGATAACCCTTGATAGTTTTGATAGCGCGCAAAGGTGAAGTCACAACCACGAGTTGGTGCGTGACGCTACAAGTCTATAAAATTACATATGACTGCACAGGCGAGATGCCCGTGCTACGTCAAAGTTGCCTTGACGTAAAGTGTCAGGGTGTGGCATTTTGTTTAAGCGCATTAATTCGGTAATAGCTGCGGTTTCTGTGTCACGTTTGCTACTGGCTGCTGCTAATACTTGATTGTCTTTTATATAGAAAACAATAAATTCACGTTTTTGTAAGTCTCCATCAATAATGATTTCGTCCCATTCTTTAGCATGTCCTACATACCGTAAAGGAAAATCAAACTGCATTGTCCAAAATACGGGAACGGTTTGAAATCTTACTGATTTACCTAACATGTTGTGTGCAGCAATTCTTCCTTGTTGTGCAGCAATTCTCCAGTGTTCGACGCGCGTATCTTTTCCTGTACGCCAATCTGGGAAACGCGCGATATCTCCCGCTGCATACAAATCTTCAATACCTTCAGCAGTACATAAAAGGTGTTCATTAACAGGTACACTTTTATCCTGATTTAAATCTATACCTTCGAGAAAGTCAGTAGCTGGTTGTACACCAATACCCACAACTACCATATCAGCAGGTATCCGCTCTTGATTGTCTAATATTACTGCTTCGACTGTATCATTACCTTCAACACGAGTTACTTTTCTGCCAGCTTTAAAAATTACACCGTTATCTTCATGTACTTGCTTAAATATTTGTCCTATTTCTTCACCTAAGATTTTCTTAAACGGTATCGAGTCAGGTGATATGACTGTTACTTTTACACCGCGCTGCATTAAGCTCGAAGCTGCTTCCATTCCAATAAAGCTTGAACCAATTACAACTGCATGACTTGCTCTTGATGCTGCTGTTAATATACTTTCTGTGTCGGTAGCGCTACGTAAAGTAAATATATTTTTTAAATCGGCGCCGTCTACATCTAACTGACGCGGTTTTCCACCTGTGGCTACAAGTAAAGCATCATAATTTAGACTGTCACCATCAGCAAAAATTACAAGTTTAGCTTTTGCATCAACAAGTACTACCTGTTTATTTAATAAAACTTCAATATTATGTTCTTGATAAAACTCAGGTGTTCTCAGAGGTAGTTGGTCTTTATTAACCTTACCAATAAAATAATCTTTACTTAACCAGGTACGGTCATAAGGTATTTGGTCTTCTTGCGTTACCATAGCAACACGCCCTTGAAACCCTTCAACTCTCAATGTTTCTGCTGCATGGGCGCCTGCCGCTCCTGCTCCTAATATTACAAATACACGTTTATCGATTTCAAAATTATACTTAGCCATTGCTCTGGTTCTAGTTTGTGAGCATGATTGAGGTACACTAACAATTACATCCTCATTTTCTACACGCACTGAATAACAAGGTAAAGAATCTAACCCTGGCGGTTCTTGTTGGTCGCCTGTGTCTATTTGAAAATAAGCGTTATGCCAAGGACAAATAATCTGATTTCCACTCAGTACGCCTTCTGCTAAAGGTGCTTGATAATGTGTACAATAGGCGCCTATTGCATAAAATTTGTCCTTTACTCGCACTAGCAATACATCTGTGTCACCTACAGAAACTTGCCGCTTTTCTCCATCTTGCAAGTCACTTACCTTCGCGACTACTGTTTCTGTTTGCTGCATAAATTTTAAACTTCCAAAAAGTAATTAGCATTACAGCATTCCCTTTTTAGTTTAAGGGACATTACATCGGTTGCTTTTCACTCACAAGGAAGAATTTTGATTAATTATTTTGTTAGATATGCAGGTTAGTGTATTTGTGAACCGTGGTTCACATTCGTTCTTTAATTCACTTTCAATCAAAGCATAAATGTGAATTTAATCCCCCAACCCCCCTCTTGTTAAGGGGGGCTAAGAGCGTCTTAAAGTACCTTATTAAGGGGGATTTAGAGGGGTTTATTTTGTGCCAATACTAGTGTTTGCCAAACCACTTAGAAGCGATAGCTCCTAATGCGGCGCCTACCACAGGGTTGCTGAGGAATTTGAAGATAGCAGGTTGTTCTGCCATTACATCACGGAAGAGGTCAGGGTGATTGTGGTATGTAAACGAAGCAAGTTTAGATACATCATCTGCACTCATCCGGTTGGGGTTATGAGTAGAAAGACCCAATTGCTTTTCTAGATGACGGTCGTCAAGTCCTCTTTCTTTGAGGTGCTTGAAGAACGAACGCGCTACATCGTCTCTTTCCGAGGGCTGAATTTTTTCAATTGCTTTCTTGAGTTCTGGCTCCATTTGGCTTGGAGGAACTTGGTTGTGGTCGATACGACCGAACAACTGGCGCCGTTCTTGGTGTGTTGAACGTTGTGCAAAGTCGTCAAAGTTTTGATACTCTCTCGAAGGGTCAGAAGGAGCATCATCAAGAGATTCTGTATTTCCTTGTGCCAAATCATTCATGATTTGACGTTTGTATTGGTCGCTGCTAGACATTTGTTTCTCCCTTCATTGAAATTTGATTTAAAGTCAACTAGCTTCTTATTTGGTTTGAAGTCAATCAAAATCGTTTTATGAGTTGTACGCGATTTGATTTGACTGAGTATCATATTTAGCTGTCAAAATCAGCTTTTTATCAGGTGCGTATACTAAAACCGTCAAGTCCTGATTTGGAAAGTTTTTGTGGAAACCTTGTACTAAAGATTTTGCCAATGGTCTTACTTCTGCAGGACGAACTTGAGGTGTAATTACAACACCTAATTTGTTGTTATCACGCACAAAAGCGTCAGAAACGATTCCTTTTGCGGTTGATACTACCCAGTTACCAAAGTCTTGACCTTGTGCAGTATTACCCAACTCTAACTGTGAGTAATTATTGCTATATGTTGCACCTGGTAGCTGTGATGTTGGCTGTTTTGCTTGTACTGAGCTACATGCACTGGTAGTTGTTAGTAGTAGCACTAATGCAAATGCTGTTAAAATGCGACGAAAATGCTGAACTATTTTCACGCTTTACCTCCTTGATATGTAAAGAGTTTTTAAGTTTTTTGATTAAATGCGGTCTTGCTTGTTAACGACAGATCTACCGTCGGTGTCTATATCCAATTCTTCACGACGAATTGTTTCAGTTGCTTCGACTGTTTCGTGGTCTACAACTTTTCGGACACGAACTTCTTCTCGTACTACCGCTTCTTTACGAATGTCAGGAACTTCTTCGTAAATATCTACATGTGCTACTTCACCTTCACGAAATGCTGTTACATCACCAGTAACTACTCTACCCGCATCTGCGGGGGTGACACGCTCAATAACTACTCGCTCTCTCTCAATTGGTACTGCTACACGTGCGGTTTCTGTTTCAACATGCTTACCAATTGCAACTTCACCAGCTTTACGACGCTGTTTGTTAGCTACTAAGCGCTCTTCATAAAGTCTAATAGTTGTATCATCGTGTACGCTGGTGTCGTATAAATCAGCATCTTGGCTATAGTTATAAGTATTGCGGTCGTAAATTGGGGTGGTACGTCCAACTGCATCCAGAGGCGCCGAGGCTTCAAGTGGTGTACGATATACTCCACGTACTCGCTCTTCGTAGTCGTAGTCTAGTACTGTATCATCCTTAAATTCAGGTAAATCTTCTGCTTGCTTTTTAGTTAACCCAGTATACACACGCTCTTCTATTGAATCAACTTGAGCGCGACCAAGTGGAAGTAATACTTTCTTACCAAAAATCCAAAAGCCTAAATCAACAAGTAGATAACGGAACTGTCCTTGGTCATCGACTAGGATATCACTGACTGTACCAATTTTCTCATCACTGCCTCGGCTGTAGACACTCATTCCTTTAATGTCTTTACCTTGAATAGTGTTGTGGTAGTCTGTGTCGAAATCGCTAATTTTATGGAGTGCCATTAGTTATTTTCTCTAGGGTTATTTACTAACAATATTAAATATATAAAACCTATGAGCCATCTTTCTAGAGAATGAAACGCCCTTATCTCCAGGTATAAAACACTCTTAATATTTATTAATATTTGCTAAATTTGATGTTTATATGAGCATGTAAGGTAATGAAATTTCTCAAAATCTGGTTTTATAGATATTATTATAATGATTAACTATAAAATTGTGACTAGTTTCTAGCATTCTATGTCAATTATAGATAAGTCATTATAGGACTAAAGTACTAAATAAAATATTAATAGTTGTGACGAAGTTCTAGCGTTTAATGTATGTTACATAACACTATATTCTAACTTTTGAGAGATACTGTTTCATACAATTGATTGATGATAAGTTCGCTTAAATATGAGGAGATATAATTAAATAAATTGATAATATAACTAAATATTGAAGTTACTATGAAAAAAGTATTTCCGTACTGATGTAACTACTAAAATAACCGACCGAGAAGCAACTGATGCAGCTAAAAATGATGCCCAAAATCAAATTAGGCGCTCGACTTACTTAAATGCCGATATTCGTGTGCGCGAAGAGCGAAATAACTGCGTAGGTGGTGATGAAAAAAAACCCTACAGACTTAGCAAGTCAGGTACGCTCAAAATTAGAAGCGAATCTTCCTAATAGTCACTTGGCAGTAGAAGCTGCTCCCAGATGGAACTGTATATGTTACAGAAACTGTTGCAAATTCTTCACAGTTCGGGAAGGTTGCCCCCCTAGCTCGTTTTCATTAAAAATGTCTCATTTGTAGAGATGAAAGTTACCGTCGCTAGTGCTAAGACTAAGGTGGTGAATAACCAACAGTAGAAAGAAAACTAGAACAAAAACTAGAACAAAGGAGTCAATTATGGAAACTCAAGAACAAGCTAAACAACAAGAATATGCTACTAAGCTTCAAAACGAAGCAACTTCTCAATTCGATAGTCAAGTGCAACGCATTACTCAACAAGTTTCTAATTTTCTCGCAGAGCTACCAAGCAACGTTAATCGCTTCTATCAAGAGTATAAACTTCCTGTTCTCAGCTTTGTTGCACTCGTAGTCACCATTGTAGTACTACGTGTCGGCTTGGCAGTTATAGGCGCCATCAATGGCATTCCTTTAGTAAAACCAATTTTTGAGTTAATAGGGATGGGTTACACTGGTTGGTTTGTTTACCGCTACTTACTCAATAGTTCTGCTCGTAAGGAACTAGCAGAAAATATAGACTCGACTAAAAAGGAAGTATTAGGTAGTAACTAGACCAACAGTAAGGTGGGCAGTGCCCACCTAGCCCGCGTCTTGGTGTACCAATACAGTACTAGATAAAAGCCTTATTCTTACGTTGTACCCCCAACTCTGAAATATAAAATTGAGCGCAAATATTATTTTTTGCTTTCAAATTTTAATGAGTGAAAGGCTAAAACCCTTATAAATGGTTAGTACCCATGCTCACCTTGACAGGGTTAGCAGTGCCCACCCTACATTTATACTGTTTTTTGTGGTCTGTGGACAAAGAGTCTGAATAGTACTGTGAACACAATACCACTTAGTACTGTAGCCCAAGTTGCTGATGACAGCGTTTGATTCATGGCAATTGCTACTGCTGGATTTAATATTCCTTTACTAATTAACAATCCAGCAGTTAAGGCTGCACCTATAGCTATACCACTACCAGAAGTAGGAACATTCTTTTCATAAACTGCCAAAACTGTCAGCATCAAAATACCAAAACCAACAAATTCTGCCAAGCTGTTTGCAGCAAAATAATACGGCGCCAAAACACCGACTAAGTTACCCAACGACCTCGCTAACAATGCACCAAGAATTTGCGCCGCAATATATAATGTACCTGTACTAGCAGTAATACTTCGATTTACAAGTAGACCAATAGTGATAGCTGGGTTTAAGTGGGCGCCTGAAATACTTCCTACTGCGTAGATAAATGCTGCAAGCGTTAAACCAGGTGCGTAAGGTGTACCACCCAAAAATGCAGCTAGTGTCAGGAAAAAGGTTCCTATAAATTCAGCAAAAGCAGCTTTAACGTCTGGTTTTAACAAGGCGCCTGTAGAGTTTCTCATGTTGCTATATTTTTAATATCCAAGCAAGAAACCGGGTTTGTCAACAAACAAACCCGGTTTCTAGGTTTCTGTTTTTACTATTTATATAGCTATTAAGTAATTATTATAGTTATAGGGTAACTTTAAGCTCCGCAACTATTCCAAAATGGTCAGATGGATAAATTTGCTGATTATCTGGTGCCGACTTGGTAAGTATCAGTTCACAGTTATGAACTTGTAAATGTTGATTAGTAAATATATAATCGAGCGTTCCCCGCCACGGTGAAATATTACGATTTGTTAATATATTAATTACACGACTCCCAATTGTGCGATTTAAATTATTTTTAGTTTTCATTAAAGGTGTAGGACAAGTATATTCAGGTTCTTGACCGTGATGTGCTGCATAAGCTGAAATAAAATGTTCGCGTATAAATTCTATCTCTGGTGTGTCGGGTGTTGCATTAAAGTCTCCGACGGCAACTATAGGCAATGAAGATAACTCACTTAACCAATTTACAAGTAACTTAAATTGTTCCATTCGTGCAGGAGTAGCACCAGGTTGCCAGTAATAATGCCCATTACAAAATATCAATGGTTGATTATTTATATTAACTTGTACATATTGAGCTAGGCGCCCTTGACTATGTAAATCAAGCTGTTGTTGTAAAACAAACGGATAGCGACTCAGTATAGCTATTCCATATTCTGGCCCCAGTTTATACGGTCGTTCTTGGAAAGGAACCAAGTACATATAAGGCATATTTAGTTGTTGTGCTAACCAATGACCTGTTTGTTCTTGAATATTAATTTCTTGTAATGCTATCAAATCAGCATTTATTACTTTAAGCTCATCAACGAGAAGTTTGCTTCTTTTCTCCCAACACTCCATGTCAAACAAAATATTGATGGTAACAACTTTAACCATAAAATAATTCTACAAGGATAATTTGAATGATTTTCATATTCATTTGTTATGTATAATACTTGCTGTGCGACTAAAGGTTACTGTACTGCTCGGTTAAGGCAATTGCGAAACGTGAAACCCCTGTTCTTATGTGACATGTCACGTAAGAACATACGTTAACCGAGCAGTATTGTCAGTAGTCCTGTTTTTAAGACATGTAGGAGTTATCGGCGCCAAGAAATAATAGAGGTCAGGTCAAACCTAGATAAAAGTGAAAACAGAAATAAGAATTGCTTTCTGTCTTTAATACAGAGTTAGGCTAGCTGCTTGTGGATGTGTAATGAACAATAACAATTTGAGTGGTGCCACATGTAAAATCAAGATTCAGTGAATTTAGCAGGATTTAAATGACTTTACCTCTAAAAGTCATTATAGTATTTCTACTTAATTAATGCGTCACCCATACAACATCTATAATAAATAGCAAAATTCTGCTCCAAACTACATTAACTGCAACTACGTTGACTTTAGGTATTGAACTAGAAACTGCGAATGCAGCTCTACTAATCGGAAATACAAGAGGTGACAATGTAGTATTATTCGATGAAGAAAGCGGTAACTTTTTGGGTGAGTTTATTACACCGGGTAGCGGAGGGTTGAAGGCGCCGGATAGTTTGTTATTTGGTCCAGATGGTAACTTTTATGTGTCGAGTGGAGACGCTAAGGAAAATTCTGCGATTCTTCGATACGACGGAACAACTGGAAAATTCATTGATACTTTTGCAACTGGTGGTGGGTTGATTCGCCCTTATGGTAAGGCATTTAGCCCTGACGGAAATCTTTATGTGATACCATTTCACTAAAATTGTGATACATTTGAGAGAAGGTGCATTACTGGTTAAAAACAATGAGTCGGGTTATTAAATTAGAGATAAATGAAACACTTGAAGAGCTTCTTGAACTACTGAGGAAGCAAAAAACGGTGTCAGGTAAAGAACGAGTTCAAGCTTTATACTTACTTAAAACACAGCAAGTAAAAACAGTACAACATCTAGCTGCTGTACTAGGACGAGGACGTGTAACTATACAAAGATGGTTAAAAGCATATAGAGAGTCAGGTTTAAATAATATACTTTTAGAGAAGAAGAGTCCAGGGCGACCAAAAAAGATACCACTTGATGTGCGCTCACAAATTGAAAAAGAACTGTCTGACCCAGAAGGATTCAAAAGTTACGAGGAAGTCCGTACTTGGCTTTTAGCAGAGTTTGGTATCGAAGCCTCGTATAAAGTTGTGCATGAAGTAGTACATTATAAGTTGAAAGCGAAATTAAAGGCACCCCGTCCACGTAGTCTTAAACAAGATAAAAGTGCGGAAGAGAACTTTAAAAAAAACTTCCTTCAATGCTAGGGGTAATAAATAAGTATTTAATATTACCCAGCGAACAACATCGTAAAATACGTTACTGGTGTGGTTCGGAAACTAGATTTGGACTCCAGACTGTCACGGGAAGATTAATTACACGTAAAGGTGTAAAACCATATGGCTATACACAATGGAAGAGAGATAACTTCTATATATATGGGGTAATAGAACCCTTAACAGGGGAGATTTTTACGCTTGAATTCTCACATTTAGATGCACTTTGAAGAGGAATATTCTTAGACAATTTATCTAGATTATACCCAGAAGATATACATATAATACAAGTTGATAACGGGGCTTTTCATTTTAGCAAGTATCTGCAAGTACCAGAAAATATCATTCTTTTATTTCAACCTCCGTATACACCAGAGGTTAATCCAATAGAGAGGTTTTGGAAGGAAATTAAAAAAGCATTAAAATGGGAATGCTTCCAAACATTAGATGAGTTAAAAGAAACTGTCTGGAAACAGCTAGATAAATTTACTACTTCTCAAATACAATCTATTGCTGGATGGGATTTTATTTTAGAGGCTTTATTTGTATCAGGCTTTTCGTGAAATGGTATGAGTAGTTTTCTAACAGACCAAATTTTACGCTACGACGGTAAAACAGGCGCCTTTATTGATGTGTTCGCACAAGGTAATGGTAAAGCTGGGGGATTAAATGGTCCTAACGGTTTATTATTTGATTCTGATGGAAATCTCTACGTTACAACTCAAGGTAGCGTGGCAGTAGATGGAAAACCAGATTTTAGCTTTGGTTTACCTTCTCAAGTATTACGCTTTGATGTCGCGACAAAAACATCTTCCGTATTTGTAGACCAACCAGCACCATCACCTGACAGTTTTGGTTTTGTTAGTTTTTTAGGGTTAGCTTTTGGTGCTGGTGATGATTTGTTTGTGAGCGATTTTGCAAATGATATTAGACGTTACGACTCGAAAACAGGAGCTTTAATTGATACTTTATCTACTAACTACACTGATAGCGTACCTTCTAATAACTTCATTGGTAGTTTAACGTTAGATAATAATAACATCCTTTACAGTGTTGGGTTTGATAATACAGCGAACAGCAGAAACCTTGGTGCCATTCTACGTTATGATGCGCTACTTGGTAAACCATTACCATCGCAAGGTAATAGCGGTTCGGTGTTTGTGCCAACTAACGATAAACTTTTACGCCCAATTGGAATTATTTATACTGATAGGAAAGTTATTCCTGTACCCGAACCATCTTTAACGCTTAGTTTACTTGCTTTATTGTCTTTTTGTGCAATAAGGATATTGAACAAGAAAACTAAAAGTGTTTAACAGTCGTTGGCGCCTCTTACTTTAATTATAAGAATATGAGTTCAGGATGCAATGAGCAATGAAAAACGGCACCACTGTTATTACAGCAGTTCATCGGCTTTAATCGGCTATGTTTTGCAAACAAGGTCTGGACAGTAAGCCAAATCTGGGGTTAGATCAAGATGCCTCCCCACTTGTTCTTGTGGGAAATTAGTTGAATGGAAACACGAAAATGCTGGAGATACTGTTTGTGCATGGCGCACTCGTCCGCGACGGCGCCTGGTGGTGGCGGCGGGTTGCCGAGCAAATTCATGAGCAGACTGGTGTTGTGAGCCGCGCGGTCGAGTTGCCATCCTGCGGAGAGTTAGCTCCACCCGGTACCGCCGGCTTGCTTGAAGATGCCCAGGCGCTTGCAAGGGCGCTCGACGATGTGGACTCTGCCATCGTTGTCGGGCACTCCTACGGCGGCACGGTCATCGCGGAAGGCGCCGACCACCCAGCCGCTCGTCATCTGGTCTACATCACCTCGTACCTGCCAGACATCGGGCAGTCGCAAGCCGACATCATGAGCGGCGAACAAGACCCGGTTTCTTTTGCGCCGAACGACGATGGCACGGTTCGCCTTGCCGGCTACACCGCCTCCTCACTCGGCGACCGCTTCTGGCAGGACTTGACAGACGAACAAACTCAAGCCGGGGCGTGGGAGCGCCTGACCGCGCAGTCTGTACGCGCCTTCGGGACTAAGACGACCAAGGCGGCATGGCAGGGCAGACCCTCGACGTACCTCGTTTGCACAGAAGACCGCAGCACCTCAGAAGCCCTACAACGCTTCCATGCCGCCAGGGCGAAGCGCTCAATCGACCTGCATACTGGTCACCACCCGTTCCTATCCCGACCCGACCTTGTTAGCAAACATCTTATTGAAGTACTTCGCACCGACTGAAGGCTTTTACTACTTATTTATTAGAGCGCGCCAATTTAACGAGAACAATCGATTGGCACCAACATTTGTACAACTTAAAAACAGTAATTCTAAATAGATGTTAGGGGAATCTATGTGGTTGGGATATTTCCCCGCCTTTAATTGGAATTGCATGTGTTGGTGGGTGGCGCCTGTTTTACTATAAGCGTCAAAGCTGTGGGGTGAATGATTTTAACTTTCCTGTGCTGGTAATGGTAATGATTTTGTAGTTGTAACCCCAATATCGGAAGGCGCCTATTTTTTGTTGGTGTAGTTAGAATTCTGTAGTTGGCAAACTTTTTGTAGTTATTCAGGGCACCGATATCATATATAGTGCAAAATAACTACAATAAAAGTGCAACTGTATCTCGGAACAGTATTCCGATTTCTTCATAGGTATCTTACCTGATATTTACCTTTAACAATATTCAAGGCGAAAAAGGTTGATTTTCATTCTTGTCTGGAAGAATACTGGGTATCGCCATGAAAATTAGCATTATTATATTAGCCACCCAGAACAACATAACTAGCCATAACAAACCTAGCTCAGGTTGACTATAAGAAGTTAAGTGCAATCCTTCCCAAACTTGCCACAAGCGAAAAATGGTGTAAATAGTTCCAATAACAACAACAACACTTTTGACAAGCCAACGGCTAAAACCAACTTCACAGACCAATTGAACTACAACCACTACAATATAGCTGACCAGAAATTGGCGAACGATAGAATTCGACCATGAAGTTATTAACAGTACAAGTGGAACAATTACTCCAATAACTAAAGCTATTTTCACCCAAACCCGTATAAACCGCAATTGTCCCTCACTATATGCCATCATCGTTTTGAGCGGTAAACTCTTGGTTTTTATCAACCAACCGATCAAGATGCTGCTGAGTGTGGCGCCTGTCAGAAACGATGCAATAGTCAAAGTGTTATTGGCAATTGGAGTAGTAATGATGTTCATAAATACCTTCACAGAATGCTGTAAGGACAACAGGCGCCTGCCCAATCAAGCGAACTGTAGAATAACGACTCCTATACAAGTAGTAAACCTCGATTAGTTATAGTTCGGCGCCGTGCAAGTCACTGACTGACAATTATGCTTTATTTAAGCTTGAAGAAATTAGCTTTGTTTCATCACAAGCAGTTTTTGGGGGTGTTTTCGGTGCTGCTGTTATAACATTCCTGAAACAATGATTTTAAACTTTTACTTTTCTAAACCTTCAATTATTCTTCGTAGAATCTAAATACTAGCGGACGATTTTGTTTATAATTAATTTTAAATAAATTTTACCGGGATATAAAAATGGACAAATACATATGTATAGTTTGCGGGTACGAATATGACCCAGAAGCAGGCGACCCAGATAGTAATATCAATCCAGGTACACCGTTTGAAGAAATACCAGACGATTGGGTGTGTCCTGTATGCGGCGCCAGTAAAGACCAATTTGAAAAAGTTAAATGATAAATTAACTATACAAACTATAATTAGCAACACGTGTTAATATTCGGCATTTTCGATTTTCATTCATGACACCATTAAAGTGCCATTGTACATAGGCAAAACATCTGTAGTTATAGAGTGCCTAACAACGATGTCACTAATCGAACACTTAGAAGACGGTGATTGGCGCGGCGCCCTTCGTAGAAGCTTTGAGGGAGCAATTCGTTTATTACAAACAGACCGATTTGGTAGGTGTTCTAGCGCCGCCCTGATATTTAAACGGGCAAGGATGCCCATTCCACAATACAGGATAATTAAATTTTTGGAAGTCTCTTATTGTGTAAAGATATTAGTGCTATTATAATGTTCCACCTTCACTTTTAACCAGTTCTAAATAATACCCTTCGACTTTACTCAAATCATCATGGGTTCCTCGCTGCACAACTTTACCGCGATGCAACACTATAATCTCATCACAGTCACGAATTGTACTTAAGCGGTGAGCGACAATTAAACAGGTACAACCTCGTAGACGTAAATTTTGGTCAATAATCTTTTCTGTTTCCGTATCCAACGCACTTGTGGCTTCATCCATTAATAATATAGATGGATTATTAACTAATGCGCGAGCTATCTCTAACCTTTGTCGCTGTCCTCCACTTAGGTTCGTGGCACCTTCTAGTAAATCTGCATTATACCCACCCGGTAAAGACTGAACAATATCGTGTACCGCAGCGTCGCGACAAGCTTGTACTAAATTACTATCGGGAATGGTACTATCCCACAAAGTTAAGTTATCGCGTACACTACCACCGAATAACATAATCTCTTGCTCAATCGTAGCAATCGAATTTGCCAACACTTGAGGCTGTATCTTGTTTTTTAGCTTGCCATCTAGATAAATTTCACCTGACCAGGGTTGATATAACCCAGCAACAAGTTTGGCAATGGTAGATTTTCCGGAACCGCTACCACCCACCAAAGCTACACGTTGCCCAGGTTTGAGTGAAAGACTAAAATTTTCAATCAAAGCAGGTGCCGTTTTGCTATAACCAAAGGTAATATTACGGAGTTCAAGATATCCCTCTAGTTTAGGATTATCGAGAATAAGTGACTTTCTTTCTCCGTTACCCCTTTCCTTCTTGTCCTCTGTCGCATTTCCTAAAACATCATCGAGTCGATTTAAATTACCTTCAAGTTCTTGTAAATCTCCTTCCAAACTAACCAACTGGTTAACAGGTTGCATAAACTGTTGCATCAATGCTTGAAATGCTACAAGTTGCCCAATACTAAGGGCGCCTTCCATAACCCGCAAACCACCCACACATAACAATAACATTGAAGCAAGACCAGTTAAAAACGCGGGTAAAGCTCCTAAGCCTTGGTTGAGACTATCCATATCTTGCTGGACGTTGATAGATTTAGCATAGTATCCAGCCCAACGGTTGAAAAAGTCAGATTCTAAACCTGAAGCTTTTAGGGTTTCCATACTTTGTAACCCTGCTATTGCTACCCCACTCACTTTGCCCTGTTCCTGCATCAACCGTACATTAGTATCCACCCTTAATGTTGCCACCCAGTGTAAAGCAACAAGATTTACAACAACAAATGCAACACCTATCAGTGCTAACACGCAGTCATATTGCCACATCACAACGCCGTAAAAGATAACCATGACAGTAGAAATCACCGTTGTTGCTAGCTTCCCTGAAAGTAAACTTGCAAGACGGTCGTTAAGTTGGATACGACTGCTAATTTCTCCTGCAAACCGCTGGTCATAAAAACTTACAGGTAAATGCAGTAAATGCCAAATAAACTTACTCGACATACTCATCGCGAGTTTAATCTTTAGGCGCCGTAATAGCTGTAACTGTAATCTTGTCAATAAACCACTAATTAAAGCAGTAAACAGCATCCCGAATATTAAAGGACGTATCCATTCTTCACGTTTATGAATTAATACTTGGTCTACAAACACCTGCGAAAACGTCGGCATTGCCAAACCAGGTAATACAAGAAAAAACCCAGCTAGCACACAATATACCAGTGGTACAAAGCTACCCCGCACCCGTGAGTACAACGCCAAAAATAAACTTGGCTTATGACCCCCCTTCTTAAACTCCTGGCTTTTTTCAAATACCAACACAACCCCAGTAAAAGCCGCGCTAAACTCTTCTATTGAAACAGCACGGCGCCCAGTTGCGGGGTCATTGAGAAAAACTTGCTTTTTACTAAAACCTTCGACAACTAAAAAGTGATTAAAATTCCAAAACACTATATAAGGACAAGCAACCTGTCGTAATCCTTCTAAATCGATTTTGAAACCCTTCGCCTGTAAATTATACTGAGTCGCCGCATTAATAATATTAGAAGCCTTACTACCATCACGAGATATGCCACAAGCTTGGCGCAACTCAGCAAGCGGTACAATTCGCCCATAATATCCTAGTATCATCCCTAAAGAAGCGGCGCCACATTCTACCGCTTCCATCTGTAACAACGTAGGAGTACGGCGAATAGGCTGGTATTTTGACTTTAACTGCGGAATTTTCAACATAAGCCTTACTGAACCACTATCTATAGGTATTTCTAGGCGCCTTCAACTAATGCACTTCTTGTGGAACAGGCATCCCTGCCTGTTAAATACCCCTCTCTGTGTCTCTGTAGTAAACAATAATACCATTTGCGTATACTACACATAGCAGTAAATACCCGTGCGCGACTCAACCACTTTGAAAAGTGTCACATTTACAAGCCTTTTCAAGAATAATATGTTGAAAACAACCAAGTAATATTAATTACTCTTCATCAGCAGAGCAACTTGCTTCTAAAAAACTTTAAATACACAGTATAAAAATTTTTATTTTTCCAGTAAAAATATTTACTAGCTTATTTACTATTGTAACCTTATATATTTCTATATTGTTGTCAAAGTTTCGGTATTACATTTAATAAACAAGATGTAGGCACAAACCCAAATCTAAATCAACTGTGGATGCGTTCTGTAGCAATGCTTGGTTTAAAAACCACTTTTGAAAACGGTCAATTAGAAGTTGGTAGATTCAAGTTTGATTTTGGTAAAAATGTTGGTTCCGTAACCTTGGATTTATTTGATGTCGAAGACAAAGGTACAAGCATTTTGCAAGTTAACGATAAGGCTACTACAATTAATGCTGTTGCTGGTGCCGATAGCAACAGACAGACAATCACTATCCACGATGTTAGCTCGTTTGTAATTCAACTTGGTAATCATGATAGCAAATTATTTCCTAAAACTGGTGATGGTGTATCAATGCGTGTAAGTGTTCCTGAACCTGGCACTGTCATTAGCTTAGGCGCCCTGGCTGTTGCTGGTATAATCTCTGCACGTCAACGTAAAAAAGTAAATATCGGTTAATTATCGTAACCAATCATATATTTACTACATAAAGCTTAATTTTAAAATGCATCAAAAGTTTTAGATTTTTCCTTCTAGTTTACACATGCGTTGAGTAGATAAAGTTACTAATGGTAAAAGTTAGTACTTGTATCTACTCAATTTCTCTGTATACATCTATCCCGAATAATCATTCTGAAAAAAAAGTATATTTCATCGTTACGCGAGTAGAATGTTCCTTAGTGCTTTATTTGATGGCTGTGATTTAAAGTGCCTAGTCATTTGTGCGAAAAGCTGCAAATGACTGAGTGTTTTTCGGCTATATTTCAGTTCCCCTACCCTCACACTCTGACAATGATGAATTCAAATGCTGCGTTACCTCCTTTTATCGTCCTTGATAAAATGCTATCTACCTGGCTACTAGAAGATATTGGTAGAGGTGACCGCACTACCCAAAGTTTATTTTTAGCGGATACAGTCGAAGGACAAGCTGAGTGGATAGTTAAAGCCACAGGAGTAATTGCTGGTTTACCAATAGCAGCAAGGGTGTTTCATTTGTTGAATGAGAGAGTTAGTTTTGTACCCTTTGCGGTTGAAGGTCAATATTGTGAGCGAGGTTTAATAGTCGCGCGAATGCATGGTTCAATGGATGCTCTACTGACAGGAGAACGAGTCGCGTTAAATTTAGTCATGCGCTTAAGTGGTATCGCGACATTAACCAGACAATATGTAGAAAAAATTATCGATTTACCTGTTAGGTTAGTAGATACACGCAAAACAACCCCCGGATTACGCATATTAGAGAAATACGCTACACAAATAGGTGGCGCCATTAATCACCGTATGGGTTTAGATGATGCCGTAATGCTCAAAGATAATCATATCGCCGCAGCGGGTGGTATAGGCGCCGCCATTAAAAAAGTGCGTTCTCAAATTCCCTATCCCCTCAACATCGAAATAGAAACCGAATCATTAGACCAAGTAAAAGAAGCATTGCTACATGGCGCCGACATTATCATGCTCGATAACATGCCCATCGAAATGATGAAAAAAGCAGTACAAATGATACGTCAACAAGATAGTCGCGTCAAAATCGAAGCTTCCGGTAATATTACATTAGAAACAATACGTACCGTAGCAGAAACAGGAATAGATTATATATCTACCAGCGCACCAGTTACACAATCAAAATGGTTAGACCTAAGTATGAAAATGTAGACGTACTGCAACAGGTAAATGGTGATGGAATCATGGAAACCGGGTTTCTGTGTAAAATCTTTATTGTTACAACAATATTTTTATAAGAAACCCGGTTTCTAAGGAAATATAAAATGTCTCCAGAACAAATTAAAAGCATCGTAGCTTCATATTATACCAACCTAGCAGCAATGAATACAGAAGGAGTACTTGAAAACTTTGCTCTTGATGCAATTAGTCATGACCCAGTAGGAGAACCACCAGCAAAAGTGCATGAAGGATTCGGAGAATTTATAGGTAGACTAAAAACAGTATTTGATAACCTAGCAACAAGCACCGAATCAATATTTATAGCAGGTAACTCAGCAGCAGTAAAATGGAAAACACAAGGTGCCAGTAAAACAGGTAAAACCGTCACCTTTGAAGGAATAACCATCTTCGAGATAAACGACAGCGGCAAAATACAAACAACGCGCGCGTATTGGAGTCCAGCCGAAATGATAGCCCAATTACGCGGATAAATACCGTAGGGGCAGGTTAACCAACCATCCTCACAAAACCACAATTCATCTAAACCTGCCCCGACCTACAAGCAATTATAGTTGACACGTCCCATAACCACCGAATATCCAAAGCCGACATCAAAATGTGAACCACGGTTCATATTGTATAGTACATATGATTTAGTGAACAGATACTTTACATGGCGCCATTTGCAAGAGACGTACTGCACATAATGTGTAGAGCAGCGTAAGTATAGCAACACAAACGTGTTTGCGCCTAAACCATCCAAATTTTTACTTGAACATACTAATGGTTCATGTTATTAATTTTGGCTGGTTAGCGCCAATAGTGTGTGAGGCATAGCCCTACTTACAATTCCCCAAAATTAATAATATAGACCAATAAGCAAATGTATCAAAAATCGCAAACAAATAAAAAATTGGTAGCTAGCAAGTATAAATCTGTAATGTGTGATATGTTACAAATCTAAACTAATACTTACTAGTTTACCAATAATTATCTAAACCACCAGAATGTTTCCATTTATTGCCGTATCACAATTAAAGCTTATCGAAGCCTAGTTCTAATCAGCATTACCCATTGAGGGTACTTTTATACAAACTGTAATAAACGGAAATTACGCTGGTAAATTATCAGGGTCAATACCTTGAGATTTTAAATAGGCAGCTAACCGTTCTTTTTGCAAACGTTCCTGTTCGGCACGCTGACTTTCTTGTTCGGCACGCTGACGTTCTTGTTCCACAAGTTCTGTACCCCAAGGTAACAAATTACCTGCTTCATCCCACCATCGTAGCCAATACCCTGTTCTACCTTGTTTTGTTCCTTGCCATGTTCCCAAAAACAAACCCATTGAGGCAACCCAGTTACGACCATTTTCGTCAGGTTGTTTTAACTCGTAGCGTCCATTTTCCAGTTCGTGAAACTCCAATAAACCGCCATCTGGGTCAAAAATAACGTAAATAGGAACCTTCAAAACTTGCTCGTAAAAAAACCATTTTCCCGGTGGGTGAGATCTTTTGAAAGAATATTCTCCACCGTCTTTATCAGATAAAAATTCCATTACAACCGCTGGAACATCCCCTTCTAAGTTAGGTGTATAACTTTTACGGTCTGGTAAAATTTGCGAAACAGAAGGTACATAAAGCCAATCAGGTGCTTTAATTACGAATTGCCCGTTAAAGGTTGCACAAAGACCAAAATTGAAGGCAATCAACATGTAGGGTTGGATAAAACCCAGAAAATCTAAAATTTCACTTAAAGCTCCAGCCAAAAGCGGCTGATTTATATTATCCACTGGCTCATCTTCTAACTGGAAATCATCGGGCAACGCTTCCCAAGTGATTACCAGTTCTCTAGATTTTGTGGCTTCACTGACCTGGGGCACCATAGACACTGCCTTGTAACGTGTTTTCATTTTACTAGTTATGTACTATTTTAATAATTTCTACCAAATATTCTGCTATAATAAAAATTATTTGTTGTAACGCATGTATTTTATGAAGTGGCGACGAAGACGGTAAAAGAATAGAAATAGGCGCCGCAAGCATTTTTCATGAACTTGATGGATAATTGGTTGCATTCCAGCTATATATCTTTACTAATCTAGCAATAACAACGAAGTGCTAGAGGTACAATACGTCTGAATTAGAAATTTTCATACTTACACATGAACGTTACACAAGAACAACTAAAATTAAAAGTAGAACAGGCAACGGTAGCGGCGTTCGGCGCCGACTTAGCGGGAACTGACGTAATGTTAGTATCCACAAATAATCCGAAATTTGGTGATTATCAAGCAAACTTAGCTTTACCATTAGCCAAAAAGTTAAAACAGCAACCGCGCGCTGTAGCTCAGGCAATTGTAGATAAACTTGATGTATCAGATATTTGTTCGGCGCCAGAAATAGCAGGGCCAGGGTTTATTAACTTACGGTTAAAAACCGAATATCTAGAAGCACAACTTAGTGCAATACAAGCAGATGCGCGGTTAGGTGTACCAATATCACAACATCCCAAGCGGGAAATAGTAGACTTTTCGAGTCCCAACATTGCCAAAGAAATGCACGTTGGACACTTGCGGTCTACAATTATTGGGGACAGTATTGCTCGGATTTTAGAATTTATTGGGCATGATGTACTGCGATTAAACCATGTTGGTGACTGGGGAACGCAGTTTGGGATGTTAATTACCTACCTACGAGAAGTTTACCCCGAAGCGTTAACAACTGCAAACGCATTAGATATTGGTGACTTGGTAGAGTTTTATAAAAAAGCCAAAGCACGGTTCGACGCAGACGAAAAATTCCAAGAAACCGCGCGCTCTGAAGTTGTACGATTACAAGCAGGCGCCGAAGATACAACCCATGCTTGGAAGCTACTATGCGAACAGTCACGCAAAGAATTTCAAGTTATATACGACTTGCTTGATATTAACTTGACCGAACGCGGCGAATCTTTTTATAACCCTTATTTAAAGGCAGTTGTAGAAGATTTAGAAAAAGCTGGTTTATTAGAAGAATCTGACGGTGCCAAAGTAGTATTCTTAGAAGGATTTACCAATAAAGAAGGTAAACCTTTACCGTTAATTGTTCAAAAAACTGACGGTGGATATAACTACGCTACAACAGATTTAGCAGCACTACGACAACGGATACAAAACGAAGGCGCCAAACGGTTAGTATATGTCACTGACGCTGGACAAGCAAACCACTTTGCCGGGGTGTTTCAAGTAGCACGTCGGGCAGGGTGGATACCCAATGACGTAGAAATCGTACATGTGCCATTTGGCTTAGTATTAGGAGAAGACGGCAAGAAATTTAAAACCCGTTCAGGTGATACAGTGCGGTTGCGGGATTTACTTGATGAAGCAGTAATTCGGTCGCGCAATGACTTAGAAACACGCTTAAAAGAAGCAGGAAATAATGAAACAGAAGAATTTATCGCTAACACTTCCAAAGTAGTTGGTATTAGTGCCGTTAAATATGCAGACTTAAGCCAAAACCGCACAACCGACTATAAATTTAGCTTTGATAGAATGCTCTCGCTCAAAGGCAATACGGCGCCGTATATGTTGTATGCTTACGCACGGGTCAAAAGTATTGGACGTGAAGGTAATATTGATTTTAGTAAATTCGGTGCAGACGCAAAAATTCTGTTACGCGAAGAAACTGAATTTACCCTAGCCAAACATATACTACAACTCGGTGAAGTAATTAATACCGTTGAGCAAGAATTATTACCTAACCGCTTGTGCGAATATTTGTATGATTTGAGCGACAAATATAACAAGTTCTACGAAAACTGCCCCGTTCTAAAATCAGAAGAACCAGTACGGACATCACGGTTAGCACTTTGTGATTTAACCGCGCGAACCTTAAAACTTGGTTTATCCTTACTAGGAATTCCAGTTTTAGAACGCATGTAACAACATGTTAATCAATGTGTGGAATGGGCATCCTTGCCCGTTCTTAATTTGGGGCGTAAGCGCAAATGCAGATGTGTAAATAGTTCAACATAGAAACTTGAATTGGGTTATTGATAATACAACCGAAATTATTACAGGCGCCTATTTATCAAAAATAGTTCTAAATTGCAATTGGCGCGTCGTATTTGCTAAGCTATTTTGCGATTTATCAGTCAGCAAAACAGGTTCAATATCAGCTTGATTTAATACTTCGCTGTTGGTTTGCTGAATTTATTTAAGAGAAAAGCTCCGCATTTTTACAATCCCATAAACTTTTAAATATATTGTACAATATTCACGCAGCGATTGAGCGCCATCAGTGCCATCTCGTATTTAGCGTTTTATTTTTAATACGGTTTTCTGGAATGAAAAGTAGTGATAACCGTGTGTTTGGATAATGATATAATCCTTTTATCCCGATAAGAAGTTATAAAGATTTATATTTAAAAAATGCCAATCAACTTATAATCCAAAGTTGGTAAAATTATCAAAACCTAACATAATGGTACAAGTATCTATCATTGCTCAAGGACTGCCAATTATTAACTTACAAGGGGTCGCTGTCTTGGACGGTAAGATAATTGTGCCAACTTTAGATGACCGTTTGCTGCGTGTAAGTCAGAACGGAGATGTAACAACGCTTGCGAATGTGTCTCGCTATGGTATACCGTTTGGGATAGTTGAGAAAAATGGAAATTATCTAGTTACCGTATCTGGAGAAGAAATTGGTGATAGGTTATTACGAGTTACTAAAAGTGGATTTTTCTTTACTGTTGCTAACTTAGAACCTGTATGCGGCAGTTTTGGTGGTCCTTTTGGAGTTGCTGCGGGTAATGATTTCGATGTTGTCGCAATTGCTACTGATATTTCTAGTTCTCAAGGTTGTTTAATTCGTGTACAGCGTGGTCGTGTTTCTGTTTTTGCTGACACAAGTAGTTTTGGTGTTCCTTTTACGGTAATAGCAAGTCAAGATGGTTTTATTGCTGGTTGTGAACGTGGTCAGTTATTACGTGTTAGTTTGGATGGGATAGTTACACCTTTTTTAAATTTGGCTGATGCAGGTTTTGGAATACCATTTAATTTAATTCAAGTTGGCGCCAAGTTAATTATTACTTCTAATACTGGAAAGCTTATACAGGTTGAGAACGATAATATTTCTGTTATTGCTGACCTTGGCGCCCTTGGTTTTGGTATACCATCTGGAGTAGCTGCTTGGAATGATGGTTATGTTGTAACTACTAATGCTGGGAATTTATTGAAAGTTGAAACGAATATTTCTTAAATTTCAATTAA
>NZ_MRCD01000055.1:55430-60363 GCF_001904745.1 Calothrix sp. HK-06 | reverse complement strand
ACTGAACCGTTAGACGCAATTTCTTTATGTGTAGTTTCTCCCAATTTAATATATTTATTTTTTTACACATAAATTAAAGCTGTTTACTTAGCTAAATACAAATATATTTTTAGTGATTTGTCGAAAATACAAATAACGAACCAGCAAACTGGCACCCATAATTTAATATACCACTAACTACATTCATACTATAAAATAATACTAATGCTAACCGTAAAAACACTGGTTTAGTGTATTTTACACGATTCACTTTGCCATATCTTATTCAATAAATGCGAATTTAAGTAATATTTAAGCATTTTATCCTACAGTAAAGAGTAATATTCAATACTTAATATACCCAATTGATTTAGTCTAGACAAGTATAAATTATAACTAAATATTCATGAAATAATAATCATATTCAGCTATTTACGCAGAAAGTATTTTAATTTATGCCAACCATAAATCTTGAGCAAAGCGAACGCAATAAAGAGTAAGAATAAAACCGCAAAATGCCATAACAGCATAACCCCATCGCGGATATTTTGCAAATAAAAATCCGCAAGCGATAAATATAGGTGCTATGGCATATACATACCTGTCAACAGACATGGTTAGCCCTGTGTTCAAGGCAATTGCATATGAGAAAAAAGCATAGATAGCTGCAACCAAGGGTAAGGATGAGCGATAGTGCCAAACTAGATATAAACCGCCAAAAATCCAAACAATTTGAATCAATGGGTCATTAGCCAACATCCACAAGGCAATCCACAAAGCAAAAAATCCGTAGCGTGTAAGCTCCTGACCAATTAAGTTTCGGAGCCAATATAACAACGAACCGCTCATTATTACAATAGCAAACTTTATCAGATGAAGGTAGTCTTGAATATAACCAAGTTGTGTATTCTTGACACCAATAACGATTTGTTTGAGCATTAACAGCCAACCAGAAAGTGTAAACCCGGCAGTACTTCGCCATCCACGTTGAGCATGAAGAAATGCTAAAGCATCACCAAACTTCAACAAGCAGTACAAACTGTAAAGTCCTACTCCACTCAGCACGGCAATACTTGTAATGTAAGCTATTGGTGGGCGCCGTTGTCTCCAGGCAGTCAAGAAGAAAGCTGGTAAAAGTGCTATTCCTGTAATTCTGGTTGCGGTAGATAATCCGGACCATAGTCCAGCCCAAATATACTCTTTTCGTGAAAATGCGCGTAGGGCAGATATACTAGACAGCAAAAATAACCCTTCGGTGTAAATTACTGTTCCATATAAAGAATAAGGACACCATGCAAGTGCAGCAGTTGCCCAGCGAGCAGAATCTTCACCCCCAATTTCTTTAACCCAAATATAGAATATAATTAAGGCGCCTAAAAAAGCAAAGTTATTGATAAGTAAACCAGCAACGGGGAACGATAACCCAAGCTGCATTAATATCCAACTTAGTAAAGGATATAACGGGAAAAAAGCTACAGCATATTGGTTATGCACCACGTCGGGGCCGTAGTTGTAACCGCTTGTGGCTATTTTGTAGTACCATACGCTGTCCCATGCGAATAGTACATCCCACCAACCATATTTATTAATTACTATGTTTGATGTTTTGGCAATGATCGGCATCACAGCAAACATTATAAATATAATTAGCAGTCGGCTTGATAGCCACATTAATATTGGAAACTTATATTTGCTCACTTATTCCAAACGACTAAAATAACTCCGCAAACTATAAAAGCTAGTCCAAACAAACGTCCTACAGGTATGGACTCTTTGAATACAAATAAACCAAGTAGAACTGAAAATACATACACTAGTGAAGCCGCAGGACCAGCTACACTCAAGTTGACGCGGGTTAAGACTAGGATGTAAGCGATGGCGCCTACACCATAACAGGATAATCCGATTAGTAATTCAGGTATACTAATTATGGAGATAATTTGATTGAGTGCGTTGGACAGATCTACTTTACTTAGTTTTGCGGCGCCCATTTTTAGAAATAACTGTCCTGCTACGCTCGAAAGGATAGACAGCAACAGTAAAGCGAATTCTTTTAGATTCACGAGAGTAATTACCCAGGCAGTTTCAGACATATATAAAGTATATTAAGTTTATTTAAAGAAACCGGGTTTCTAGAGCAAATCTTTGTTTTTATTACAAGCTATCGACAAAGAAACCCGGTTTCTGTTGTGACGTAATGCCACTAACTTCTTTAACTGTATATATTGGGCGCCCTTTGACTTCTTCGTAGATGCGACCGATGTATTCTCCTAAAATTCCAATACAAAACAACTGTACAGAGCCTAAGAAAAATAGAGCAACAGCGATTAATGTATAACCTACCAAAGGTGTAGCGCGGTCAGATAGGCGCCAGTAAACAATGAGTAGCATCATTAGTACAGCAATAACGGCAGATAACATTCCTAAGTAAGTAGCGACACGCAGAGGAACTCTTGAAAATGATACAATACCGTTAATGGCTAGTGCGAACGATTTACCAAAGGTGTATTTTTCTTTACCAGCAAAACGGGGATCACGTTCAAATTTCACGGAAGTTTGACGATAACCAACCCACGCACGCAGTCCACGAATATAACGGTTGCGTTCTGGCATTGTATTGAGAACGTCAACCACTTGTTTATCCATTAAACAAAAATCACCAGTATCTGAAGGAATATCAACATCAGCTAGTTTTCGGAGGATACGGTAAAAAGCATAAGCCGTAAATTTTTTTACAATAGATTCTTTTTTACGTGAAGTGCGCTGTGCGTAAACAACGTGATATCCTTGGCGCCATTTTTCAATCATGCCCAAAATTAATTCGGGTGGGTCTTGCAAGTCAGCATCCATAACAACAATAGCGCCTTCTGCACGTACAAAGTTTAACCCTGCCGTGACCGCAACTTGATGCCCAAAATTACGAGCAAAGCTAATATAGCGAACTCGACTATCACAAATGTGAAGTTCGCGAATAGCACTTAGTGAACTATCTCTACTGCCATCATCGACTAAAATTAATTCAGAATCACCATCCAACTGTTGCATTACACCAGTTAGGCGCCGATACATCTCGTGAATATTGTCTTCTTCGTTGAAGATGGGGATCACTATTGAGTAAGTTGGTTGAGTCACGGTAAAACCAAAGTATATGTACTAGTATTCAACTGGTTTTTGCTATCACTATCACTATATATATAGATATACATATAGATAATTGAGATTTGCTTTTTTATATTTTGTGCCCTACCAGTAACGCTGATACACCGAATGGTAAACGTAACTTATTGATTAAATGACGTTCACTAGCAAATAGAAAAGTCAAAAATTTATTTACAGGCGCCGATGGCAACGTTAAATCACTGCTAATCTGAGATTTATTATCAATTCTTAACAATTTTTGGGCATTGCGTACTGCTGCAACGAGAGGAAACAGGAAGGTATTAAAATAGGTACTGTAATGCACGGCAAAATCAGCTTTACGAACAACTTGCTGTAAACCTTTCAAATGATAACGGCGCCTGTGATGGTTGATATCATCGTGGTGACTCCATAAAAATTGGAATGCTGGAACAGTTAGTACTAACCAACCACCAGGCTTTAGGTGAGTTCGCAAAGCTTCAAGTGCTGCGACATCATCATCAATATGTTCTATAACATCAAACGCCACAATTAAATCATATTTTTCGTAGTCAAAAGGAATTTTATCAGGTAAGCTTCCGGCTTTGACTGTAGTTACTTGACGTTGGTTGGCAAATGTACGCGCAGTCTCTTCTAACTCCATCGCTTCAACTTGTCCGTGACGCGCTAACATTTGCAAGTTACCACCAGTACCACAACCTGCTTCCAGAATTTTGGCATTGCTGGGTAAGTTAAGTTGCCGTATTACCTTGTCGAGTATACGACGGCGCCCGATGAACCACCAATGTTTGTCTTCAACTGCCGCGTATTGAAAATAAAAGTCTTTTTCCATATATTTATGAATAGCGTAAAATTTGGGAAATCATTCGATTTGCCTGCGATTCATAGCTGCCACCGAATAAATTAAAATGATTAACGACATGGTACAGGTTGTAAACTACTTTTCGCTTCTCGTACCCCTCGTCTAAGGGAAACACTTCGTTGTAACCTCGGTAAAACCCAGGTGAGAATCCTCCAAATAATTCAGTCATGGCAATATCGACTTCTCTATCGCCATAATATGTAGCTGGGTCAAAAATAACAGGTGTACCATCGTTCGTACATCCTGCATTTCCTCCCCATAAGTCACCGTGGACTAATGATGGTTGTACTTCGTGACCTGACAATAGTTCAGGAATAGCAGCGAGTAATTCTTCGTCGCCTTGAAAATGTCCACCTTTTCGGCGCCCTAATTTAAATTGATACCCTAAACGATGCTGGGTATAAAATTTAACCCAATTATCTGTCCAGGTATTTATTTGTGGAGTGGAGCCAATAGTATTATTCATATCCCAGCCAAACCTGTTTTGTTTGACTTTATGCATTGCTGCAAGATGGCGCCCCATTTCTTCCCAAGCTTTATTACCTCCACCACCAATATCTAACCACTCTAATACTAGGTAACAGTTATTACCAGCAGTTCCATAACATATTGGTTTGGGAACACGAATAGTAGCTGTATCGTACATTTGTTGTAAACCTAAAGCCTCCGCCGAAAACATGCTACTACATGAGGCTTGGTTTATTTTGACAAAGTAGGTATCCTGACCATTAGAAACAGCGTAACTTTGATTGATACAACCGCCACCAATCGAACGTTTTGTTCCTGTTTGAAATTTTGTACCAGTTACCTGGCTAATATGGGTATCTACTTCAGTCCACATAATTATTATCTTGGTGTAGAATAGGCGCCTGTCTGTCAACCCGTATCCTGTAAGGGCAGGTTAAAAGATATCCTAGAACAGTATCCTGTAAGGGCGGGTTAACAGATATCCTA
>NZ_MRCD01000055.1:0-55416 GCF_001904745.1 Calothrix sp. HK-06 | reverse complement strand
GTATCCTGTAAGGGCAGGTTAAAAGATATCCTAGAACAGTATCCTGTAAGGGCGGGTTAACAGATATCCTAAAACAGTATCCTGTAAGGGCGGGTTAACAGATATCCTAGAACAGTACTAAAATCTCGTAAACCCGCCCCATTATGACTAATGACGAAAAGAAGAGTCTATATTAGGGCTTTGGCAAGTATTAAATAACTTAACTAGCATCCAACCTCCACGCTGTGAACGTTACCGCGTAACTATATTTGGTTCCGCGCGCTTACAGTCAGATAGCCCACTATATAATGGTGTGAAATATTTTGCTAGTGAACTCACAAAAATGGGTTGCGACATTGTAACAGGTGGTGGGCCTGGTTTAATGCAAGCAGCAAATGAAGGTAGCTTTTTAGCCGATAAAGAGCGCTTAACTAATTCTATTGGTATTCGCATAAACTTAGACTTCGAGCAAAGCGCTAATCCCTTTGTAGAACAAATGTATCAGAACCAAACATTTTTCACACGCTTACACCACTTTGTTTTGCTTTCTAATGCATTTGTAGTAGTGCCTGGTGGTATTGGGACTACCTTGGAAGCTTTAATGATATGGCAATTACTTCAAGTACGTAAATTGAATAATATGCCTTTTATTTTAGTTGGGGAAATGTGGTCAGAATTAGTAGACTGGGCAGATAAATATATGGTCAATGTGCAAGATCAACTTGCCAGTCCTAAAGATATGCAAATTCCTTACTGTGTAAATAATTTTGCTGAGGCTACATCTGTACTGAGAAAACACCATTCTCAGTGGCTACAAGGTTGTGAAATTTAGCAACGGATGTAACGGATGTAACGGATGGTTTATATCATTTATGTAGGTTGGGTAAAGCGCAAGCAGAACCCAACATCATAAATATACTAAGCAATAATAATATAAAAGAAAATTTACGCAGAGAATTCTAAATATAACTGATTACAGGCGCCTATCTTTAATGAACTTGTTGACGTGTAGCTTCAGCGTCAATAGGTTTAATAATGAATAGCCGTAGCATATACCACATTACACCTATCATTAGGGGCAGTTTGTGGAAGAATTTTAAGACATTAAATATAGCAGGTCTATTGCTGTATTTAATATCTAACAGTTTTAACTGTAGGTTGAGGTTGGAACAGCGTTCCATTGCTGGCATAAATGCTGGGTGTTGGGTGTCTAGGATGACGGGAAATGCGCGTGCGGAAGTTTTGTTTGTTTCTTCGATAACTTGAATATTATATTGTCGCGCGTCAATACCGAGAGATTTATAAAAGTTTGCCCGTTCTAGTACTGTGAGTGTATGGGTGGCAAATACTGTTACTAAGAAAAAACGTGCCCATAAGCGTGCTTTCCAGTTATCCCAAAGTTGAGGTTGAGAACGTAGTAGTGCTTTGAAAAAGTCTCCGTGACGGTTTTCGTCTTGACACCAGTTCTCGAAGTAACGGAACAAAGGATAATATTGATAGTCTGGACGTTTTTCTAAATGACGGAACATGATAATGTAGCGCCAGTAACCTATTTTCTCAGATAGATAAACGGTGTATATTATCCACTCTGGTGGGAAAAAGGTGTAGGTTCTATTTTTGGTTAAGTAGCCTAAGTCGAGTGACAAGTTAAAATCCGCCATTGCTTTGTTGATAAACCCTGCATGACGTGCTTCATCGCGTGCTAGGTATTCAAATGCTTCTGATAACAACGGACTTTTATTTTTGAGGCGCCGTGTTAGCTCCTTGAACAGCAAAAATCCTGAAAACTCAGAAGTGCATGAACGCTCTAAAAAGTCAATAAATGCGAGTCGCGTTTGCCCATCAATGTGTTCCCAACTTTGTTTAAACTCCTCATCACGGATAAAGTGGTGACGATTGTAATCTGCTTTTAACTCTTGAATTACTGCCCGCAATTCCTTATCGTCAGCCGACAAGTCCATTTGCGCGACTTTCTCAAAATCAGTAGTGTAAAACCGAGGTGTTAATAGTGTCTCTTGAACAGGCGCCTTTACACCTGATTTTAACTTTCCTGTCTGTGAAACTGAGTTTACCTGAACCATATAAAACCTTCACTATGATTGATTGCCACATAGCCATCTAATCATATTGAATTCTTTATTTCCATAATTTGTCAAATAAATTTGAAAATGAATTTTCACTGGCTGTGTACGTATGGTGAGCAATGCCTACCTTACAAAAGGCGCTAGTACATTAATGTAAATATTTATGAATAACTATATGAATACTTGTTTGTCTGTGCATGTAGAAATATCTTAGAATTTTTGGTAGAACTAAGCAATGGCTGGAATCTGTGTTAGTGGTCAGGCGCCACAGTACAGAATATCTCTCTCTACACTCTGTGAAAGTTTCTGGGAATACTCGTGTAAGTTCTTTTTGTTTCTAGCAATGCATTAGAATTATTAAGGTATTTAACATGAGTAGCAATTTAGCTATTAAACTCCGCACGGGTACACAAAAAGCACATACAACAGCGGAAAATGCAGGTTTCACAAAATGTTTTCTCAAAGGTGTTGTAGATAGAGGATGTTTTGCGAAGTTTTTGGGTAACTTATATTTTGTTTACAGTACACTCGAAGCAGCATTACAGCAACACCGTGAACATCCATTTATCAAACCGCTTTATTTTCCTGAACTAAACCGTACAGCAAATTTAGAGAAAGATTTGGAATTTTACTATGGTAAAGACTGGAAAAAGCAAATCTCGCTATTACCAGCAGCACAAACTTATATCAACCGAATTCGAGAAATTGCTGCTTCAGAACCTGTATTATTATTAGCGCATTCTTACACCCGGTATATGGGAGACCTTTCGGGTGGTCAGATGTTTCAAAAAATTGCTCAGAATGCGTTAAAACTCGAAGGTTATCAAGGAACTTCATTTTATCAGTTTGAGCAAATACCTGATAAAAATGCGTTCAAAGATAAATATCGTCAAGCGTTGAATGCGCTACCACTTGATGATGCGACTGCTGATAGAGTTGTTGCAGAGGCAAACTATGCTTTCCATTTAAATAATTTAGCAGCGCAAGATATGGAAGGTAGTTTGATTCAAGCAATTGGTCAAGTTATGTATAACTCTCTCATTCGTAGCCATAACCAAGGTAGCACCGAAGTGGCGCCTGTTAAGTAATTATTTAAAACCTCTCCCCCAACCCCTCTCCTACAAGGAGAGGGGAGTAAATACACTCCCCCTTCCCTTTAAGGGAAGGGGGTTGGGGGGTTAGGTTCTTATCCCCATTACCTTATAACGAATCAAATGGTCTTTCAATTACCTGGTGTGAAGTTTGATTTGAATTTAATCAAAAAATACGATACACCCACACCCCGATACACTAGTTACCCTCCCGCTACAGAGTTAACAGAAAGTTTTACTGAGCAAGATTTTAAAGATGCAATTGCACTTTCAAATGCTCGTCAAACTCCGCTTTCTTTGTACTTTCATATACCTTTTTGTCAGAGTGCTTGTTATTACTGTGGTTGCAATATTGTTGTTTCTGGTAATAAGAATATTGCAGTACCTTATGTAGAGTATTTAACGCGCGATATCGAGCAAACTGCCAAATTAATCGACTCTGACCGTCCGGTTGTACAAATTCACTGGGGTGGTGGTACTCCTAATTATCTAAGTACTGAGCAAGTTGGGTATATTTGGAAGCATATTGAGAAGAACTTCAAGATTGATTCTAATGCTGAAGTTTCAATCGAAATAAACCCTAGTTACATCGACCGAGATTATATATTCTTTTTGCGCGAACTTGGATTTAACCGCATTAGCTTTGGACTTCAAGACTTTGACCCGCAAGTTCAAGCTGCTGTAAATCGAGTTCAACCAGAAGATATGATATTTAATCTGATGGGTTGGATTCGTGAAGCTGAGTTTGAGAGTGTCAATGTTGACTTAATTTATGGATTACCTCATCAAAATTTAAAGAGTTTCCATCAAACAGTTCAAAAAACAATTGCCCTCGACCCAGATAGAATAGCGGTATTTAACTTTGCTTATGTACCTTGGGTAAAACCTGTACAAAAGAATATAGATGAGAATGCACTACCGGCGCCTTCTGAAAAGTTAGAAATTCTGCAAATGACTATTGAGGAGTTAACGAGTAGCAAGTATCTGTTTATTGGCATGGATCACTTTGCTAAACCCGATGATGAACTTGCTATTGCACAAAACGAAAATGCGCTTAAACGTAACTTTCAGGGTTACACGACACATCAAGAAGCTGAATTATTTGGATTTGGCGCCACATCAGTAAGTATGCTGCAAGAAGCTTATGCTCAAAACCATAAGCAACTTAAAGAATACTACCAAGCCATAGAAGCAGGTAATTTAGCAACCTGTAAAGGCTATAAACTAACTTGGGATGACATGCTACGTCGTGATGTTGTCATGACTATTATGTCAGGTATGCAAGTTAATAAACAAGAAATTGAGCATAAATACAATATCGTATTTGATGAGTATTTTGCTCATGAAGTCCAGCAATTACATTTGTTAGAAGATGATGGACTGGTTAATTTATCAAAACAATATATAGGGGTGACGGAGATAGGTAGATTACTAGTTCGTAATATTGCTGTGATTTTTGACGCGCATAAAGCGACTAGAGAAAGGAAATTATCGCGCGCGATTTAATATCGACCCGCATGGGAATTTCATTCCCATGCTGATAGCACAAGTTCATTTTAATGAACTACAATATTACAACGGTGCCTATTCATTTAAATTACTGACCAGTCCACAATTAGTAGGCATCTTATAATTGGAAAGAATAAGTAATTATACTACACACCTGATTTTTACAATAGCAGTATGAGGAAAAGGAATAAATCATGGATACTGAGTATGATTTTAGTCAAGGTAAATGTGGAGCTATTGAGCCTACAAGCGAAGGTAAAACAAGGATTACAATTTGTTTAGATGATGATATTTTGACGTGGTTTCGCGAACAAGTCCGAAAAGCTGGTGGTGGAAACTATCAGACTTTGATAAATAATGCCTTGCGTGAATACGTACAACAGCGTCGGGAACCTTTAGAAGAAATTTTACAGCGAGTTGTGCGCGAGGAATTAAGTCAGATAAATATGCGGGCTAATGAGTAGGATAATCCCACTCTTGCCAATATCATAAACACAATTGCATCCAAAAGCTGATTAGCTTTTTTTTCTTCTTCTAAAACAATCTCTGTATTTTTTGTGCTTCGAGTAAACTTTGCTTGGCTTTCCTTTCTTTATTCAAAGCTTTTTTAGTATTTTTCTGTGTTTTTAATAAACGCTGATTAACTTTTTCCTCTTCCTGTCGTGCTTCCAATAAACGTTGACTAGCTTGTTTCTCTTCCTCTAACGATTCCCAATTATTAATTATTTTTTCTCTTACTACTTTCCCTACCCAATCTAAAGCATTAGTTTCTGGAGTATACCGTTTTGAATATGTAGATAAATGTGTTCATGGTTAGCTATGCTGACTTTAAAACTGATTTAACTCAGGTTTGATCAAGTGAATTACTAGACTCGATGGTACAAGGAATGCTAGAGGATGGGAAAAAATTATTAAGTCAGCAAAATCTGACTTTAGGTGCATATCCAGGTAGAGAAATTAAACTGTGGGATGAAAAAGAAGGAATGACTTTGACCGGTAGAGTTTTTATTGTTAACCAACGGATGTATATGCTCTTAGTTGGAGGCAATGAAAATCCTCAAGTCAGTGATACTAAAAACTTTTTTAACTCCTTCCGGTTGATGCCATAATCATCAAATAAATCACTTAAGTAGCAATTATTGTATAAACGCACTCAAAATAGTTCTTAAGCATGAGAATATATTGCGTTTCTACATTATTCCTTGAGTTCAAACTTCCCAATCAAGACAACCGAATAAATTTAAGGGTTAGTAGAAGATTTACCCTTATTTAACGAAAAATCTTTCTATGAAGCTAGCTTTACTAGCGGTCAGGTTTCTGCCAAGAAAAACCTGAAAGACGGTACACCTGTCATAAAAATTACCGCTCCTGTACCTAAAGGAAATTCGGGCGGTCCCGTTCTCAATGAGCAAGGCGAAGTTATCGGTTTAGTAACCTTTGGTCCCGACGATAATTTTACCTTTATTTTTACTAGCGATACAATTCAAGAATTTCTAGACTCTGCAAACATTACCAACAAACAAGGATTAGTAAACCAGGAATATCGCAAAGGATTACAATTTTACAGCCAAGGTCGTTACTTGCAAGCATTACAAAAATTCCAGTTAGTAAAACGCTTGTTTCCCCAACATTCAGAGGTTGAGAATTTTTTAACTAAATGTCAGCAAGTCATCACTAATGGTAATTAAATAATATTTAGTATGCAATTCGCGCGTTTAATCCCCCCAACCCCCCTTGATAAGGGGGGATTTTAAGCTATAGTCTATTTGGAAACTTTTCAAATATAAACTAATTAGCGCTTCAAGATTAATTATCTTTTACTGCTAAAGGTTGATTGATCTTACCTGGTTCATTAACTTGACTTATTAACCAGTAACCTGCAAGGGCAATAGCTATAGTAATTACGCTGGCTATAACATTTGGATAAATCGTGATTCCTCCTATTTGTGGTTCAGGAAAATCGCCAAGAACTGGGTCGCCAATAAACCCGTAGGAAGTACCAGGCCAAAATCCTGCTGCAATTAATCCAATATAAAAGGTACAGCTTAGAAATGTTGCAAGTCCCATTGAAAATTTATCAGTTACAGGGCGCGCTCTCAATATTGCTAATGCGGCGCCTCCTAATGATACAGCAGCGAAAAATGACATTGCACAATGTAACTTTGCATGTGGTAGCCATGCAGGATTATTCATATGACCATCAGCTAATACAACCGCATCTACACCGATGGGTACAATAATTGTTGAAAGTGCTGCGGCGCTGAGTAGCCATTTGCCAAGTTGTTGTCGTTGCATTTCGATTTCCTCTTGACCATTTCAACCTAGCTTGATGAAGAATTCTGATTAAAGCAATCCTTCTGGGGGTATAATTGAATCGTGCGCTACTCAAATGTAAGTGTTATATATTGAAGTAACGCTTTTAAGTTGTGGATAAAATCATGGTTGAGCAACTTTTAATACAAGATGATTGCTTCTACGTACCAGATGCCAACCAGCTAGTTACTGAAGATGATAAGCCAGTGGATAACTTTGCATCTGAAAAACAACAACGCTTATTAGTTGGTTCGTCTTATAGCTCTTTACAAAATCAAACATTTTTAGCCTCAGCTAATGTCGGTATTTATTATGCTGACTCAAAACCTCCTGTAGTACCTGATGTCTTTCTTAGCTTGGATGTGCAAGTAGCAGCTAATTGGTGGGAAAAGCAAAATCGTTGCTACATGATGTGGAAGTTTGGTAAACCGCCAGAAGTAGCAATTGAAATAGTTTCTAACAAAGATGGTGACGAACTAGGGGAAAAGCTGAAAATCTATCAGCGAATGCGGGTAAGTTACTACATAGTGTATGACCCAACAAAACAATTAGGAGACAAAGAACTATATATTTATGAACTTAGGGGAATGCGCTATTTCGAGACTTCAGACACTTGGCTCGAACAAATAAATTTAGGCGTTACCCTCTGGGATGGACAATTTGAAGGTAGGCAGGATACTTGGTTACGCTGGTGCTATCAAGATGGTACTGTTTTGCCTACTGGTGACGAGCGCGCGCAAGTTGCTGAAGTGCGCGCGCAAGATGCCGAGCAACGCGCGCAAGCACTGGCACAAAAGTTAAGAGAAATGGGTATAGACCCAGATACACTGTAGCTATTTATCTTGTGGGATGGGCATTCTGCCCGTCCTATATCAGTGGGCGGGCAAGGATGCCCGCTCCACAAGAGAAGATTTTTATTGGGTGTTTAATCTGGCGGCAGCTTCATGTAATTTTTGGGTACAATTGGTTACTATTGGTTCACCGTGTGCAACTGAGATTACTTGTAAATTAGTGATATTATTTGCTAAAGATTCAAGCCACTGGCGATAGGCATTTCTATCGGTCATGTAAAACATTTTTCCTAATCTAGTAATACCAAAGAAACCACTGGCGCCTAGTATACCTACAGCCAATTTACTTTCGGGTGCATATTTATCTAAATAAGACTCAGTTAAATTAAATAAAATATCGGTAAAAATTAATGCTTTCCCCGTTGGTAGTGGTAATTCATATGCTAATTCTTGGGGACGAATACCAATTGGTTGATGACAAACTATACCGTATTGAGGTAAAAATTCTTCTGCTATTGCGTCTACTGGAACGACTTGCTCAACGTAAGGTATGGCAGTAGCAGGAGCAACTACTATTAAATCAGTATAGCGCTGTTTAAATACGCGCGCGTCGAGTCGATGAATGCGGTTAGGTACTATGATTATTTTGGGTGTACCTAATGATTCTAGTTGCCTCATTGTGGCTTCATCTAATACAATGCCGCTATGAATTACTAGTGTAGAATCGGGTAGTTTATAAAGTATCATTTCCCTTGGTGGGTGTCCGCTAGCTGGTAAAATACCTGTAACGTGCCAGAGGTTTGGCGCCAGTTCTTGGATGGGGCTGTGAGGTAATATATGTGATTCCCATTCGTTAGAAGTGGTTATAGTATTTTGAGCTTTACGAGGTTTTACTAGCGAAAATAATGAATAAAAGATTTCTGATGGTAATGATTTTTCTTGTTTCATAAAGATTAGTTAATGTTGGGTTCCACTGCGTTACACCCAACGTACATTTAGTAAAGGCAGTATGTCTTCTAAGTTTTTCCGATTTTTTGTAAGTTCTACCGATTTTTCAATATTTGCTTGGGTGTGGCGCCAAGCTGTCGCTTCATATGTAAGTTCAAATGGCTTTGGTTTGCGAAACCTACTTGCTGGGCAACTTGAGATATAGACTCACCTTTTTGCAATAGTTCTTTCGCGCGGGTGACTCGACAGTTAATTACATATTTATGTGGTGGTACACCTGTTGCTTGTTTGAAAAGCTGTGAGAAATAATGTGGGCTTATTTGCGTTAGTGCGCTGAGTTCGTTTAAACTTAAATCTTGGTCTAGATGCTCATTTATATACTCGATTACTAACTTTAGCTGACTTGGTGATAAACCACTTTTATAGTTATGTACAATAGGCTTTTTAGTTGCATAATGTTGCATTAAGTGAACTCTAATTGCATTGACCATTGTCTCAGTATATAAACGACTTCCTGTCAAATCATTTTCTAATACTGTTTTCATTGCTAACCCTATTTGATATAACAATGGGTCAGAAGTGGCGAAATAAGGTATTAATTGAGATTCAAAGTTAGTCGGCGCCATTACCAAAGCAAAAAATTCAGCTTCATCATACGCGCGTACTCCATGCCCAACTCCTTGAGGAATAATTATTGCATCCCCTTCTTGAACTGGGTCATCGCTTAATTTACCATCCAGTTTGCGTTCAGCATAAACTTGCTTGTTTCTATGTATAAAAATTAGTACTGCATGTCCGTTAATAATACTAACTTCATCACTTTCTCCTGCTGGTTGACAATGATGCTCAAATACAAACCCATCCCAGCGCGCGGGGTAAGTAGATAGAATAGGAGGACGGGGTAAAAGTAACTCAGAAGGGTTGTACTCTTTGAAGTCTATTCTTGACGGTTTGATGTCGGACATGGTATTTGGTAAAGCAACTAATGCTAGATTATTACGAAAAATTACATAGATACGAAAAATCTAAATAACGTATTGTATAGCCCATATATGGCTTCAACAGAGAGTATTAAAAGTAAAAAGAAGCTAAAAACCGGGCTAAAATTACTCCTTAGTTCGGGACTTTTAGCTTTGCTAGGTGGTGGTGGATGGTGGGTTTACATTCAAAATTCCGGTAAATCATCAAATGCTGTCGCGCTACCTATAATGACCGCAGACCGAGAAAACATCGAAATTACAATTAATGAAAGTGGTGCTATGCAACTCGGAGGACAACGAGACTTGAAGTCTCCAGGGGAGGTTACGGTAGATAAAGTGTTAGTTAAAGTCGGAGATACTGTCCAAGCTGGACAACGGTTATTAGTTCTCCGCAACAAAGAGCAGCAAAGTAGTGTTGCAAATCAAGATTTGGCTATTCGTAAACAAAAGCAAACTCTCGCACGCAGTCAAGAAAAAGTTACAGAAGCCAAAGATAAGCTAGCGGTAGTACAACAAGAACTCAGGCAACCTATTAAACAAGAATTTGATATTCGTAAGGCAGAGTTAGAACTTACACGCAGTCGCGAAAAAATTATTGAAGCAAGACAAAAGCTTGCTACCGCAAAGGAAGAAGCGCTATCTCCAGCGAAACAAGTATTTGATATTCAAAAGGCAGAGTTAGATTTAGCGCGCGGTCGTGAGAAAATAATAGAAGTTAAAGAAAAGCTCGCTGCTGCACGAAGAGAACTTCAAAATTTGGAAGTTTTATCAAAAAAAGGGTTTATTCCTGGTAATGATTTAGTAACACAACAAGCATCTGTTCGCGATGCACAAGTTTCTGTAAGAGAAGCAGAGTTTGATGTTCGTACTAAAACTATTGACCTTCAACGTCAAATTTTAGAGGCTAAACGCGCGACAGAACCTCAAACAAAGGTACTAGAGGCACAAACAGCATTGAAAGACGCTCAGTCTGACTTAAATTCTAAAACCTTGGAATTTCAACGTTTGAAAATTGAAAATAAACGCCAAACTGAGCTTCAAGAAAAACTTTTAAGCGCGCGTGCAGAAGTTCGCAATGCTGAGTCAGATGTTGAAACTCAAATTAGCGAACTCCAAAAGTTAGCACTCGACCGCAAAAATTTAGAGACGCAAGTTCAAAATAATTTTGTTACGGCGCCAATTACTGGCAAAATACTTAATGTCAAAGCGAAAAATGGCGATGGTATTAAGTCAGGAGATATTTTAATTACTTTGGGCAACCCCTCACAAGAACTAGTCAATCTACAATTAGGGACGCTTGATGCAGCTAAGGTGAAGGTGGGTCAATTAGCCAAGCTAAAAGTTATTGGACCCAACTCTAAAGAATATACGGGTAAAGTTCAAGATATACAGCCCCAAGCAATTTCTGGAGAAGGTGGAAGTGGGACATCTTTAGGTGGTGGTTCATCAACTCAAGCAAAAGTTCCAGCAACTGTACTTCTCGATAAACCAACTCGTACTCTAATACCTGGTAGTCAAGTTAGTGTCGAAATTATTGTTGAGCAAAGAAAAGATGTAGTTGCTGTAAATTTAGAAGCTGTTCAACGCGACGAAGGTGAACCATTTGTTTGGATACGCGATAACCAAGGTAAAGCACAGAAGCAAAAAGTTACTCTTGGACTCGAAGCTACTACTAAAGTTGAAATCAAATCTGGTTTAAAAGCTGGTGACAAAATTATACTCCCTGGCGCCGACACAACCTTAGAGCCAGGAAAAGCAGTTAAAGAGGCGCCACCAGATGCAGCACCACAACCAACACCAGAAAAATTATAGTATTTTTAAATTTTATGTAATTTTATGTCTCTTTCACCTCAAGACTTAATTATTGTTACCTGTAAATCATTAACAGGAAATTGGGTGCGCTCTGCATTGACTAGTTTAGGCGTATTTATGGGTGTAGCAGCAGTAAATGCCACACTTCAAGTTGGAGATATTAGTCGCGCGTTAATTAAACAGCAACTTGCCAAACGAGACGCACCTCAAGTTAGTTTGATGATTTCTTCCCCAGAGGGTAGGGAACCAAAATTAGAAGATTTAGAATTTTTGCGCCGACGTTTAAACAATTATCAGCTAATTAGTGCTGTTAACTATGCGGGTTTTTCTGATTCTGTACTTTATCAAGGTGAAGAAGGTAAACCAGAGATGCTGGCTGTTACTCAAGATTATCTACCAGCTACAGGTAGAAGATTAATTAAAGGAAGATATTTTAATCAGGCTGATTTGGAAAACTTTCGACCTGCTGTAGTAATTGATAAATTTCTTTCTGATCAGCTTTTTAAGAAGGAAGAACCTTTGGCTAAATTAATTTTTAGTTCAGGAAAATCTTATCAAGTTATTGGAGTCGTAGAAACAAAACAAAGCTTTGGTAATGAACCAAAAGGTCAATTAGTCATGCCAATGTCCACATATAGTGCATTAACAGGCAGTCAAAGCTTTCAATCGATTTGGATACGTCCTCGCAAAGAGGAAGATATGAATAAATTGAAAGAAGATGCTGAAAAATTATTAAAGTCACGCTTTCCTGGCGCCGAAGTATTTGGTTTTAGCAATATAGAAGATATCTTGATGCAAAAACAAACTTTTGAGTTAGCTTCGCGCGGACTGAATGTTGTGGGAATAATTGCTCTATTAATTGGAGGTGTTGGAATTACTAATATTACCATTGCTTCTGTAATTGAACGCACTGCTGAAATTGGTTTACGTAGGGCACTCGGCGCCACTAAATTTGAGATTTTACTACAATTCATTCTCGAAGCTGCGCTTTTAAGTTTACTGGGAGGAACGTTAGCGATTATATCAGTTAATTGTGTAACTATAGTCGTCACTCAAATATTTAGTTTTCCTTATCAATTAGAAGTTAAAACAGCGGTTTTATCTTTAGGTGCTGCTTTATTAGTTGGTGTTGGAGCTTGTTTTGTCCCTGCTGTGCGCGCGTCGCAACTTGACCCTGTTAAAGCTTTACGTGAAGGTTAGTGGCAACGGATATAACGGATGTAACGGATAAATCTATGCAATTTTTAATTAAAACAAGACTTATACAACTACAACTACAATTTGTAATTATATTATTTGGGGTTGGCTATTCGACAGGCGCCGGAGCTATTGAGCAGTTCCCACGTACTTTTGAAACTGTACCTATTAAACCTACAGTTCAGCCGACAGAAACATCAGTACCAAAAAAACCACAGCTTAAACTTGCTCTGGCAAATGTTGTATATTTAGTTATTGAGAATAATACAAGCATTAAGAATGCTTATTTAGATAGAATTGCTCAGAAAGGTGATTTAGCTGTTGCAGAAGATAAATTTGCGCCAGATTTTACTCCTACAGTATCAGTCAATATGAATGAACTAGGTAGAAATGGAATTACTTCCGGTTCATTAACTACTAATCTTGGCGCCAAAGTTGTGATGAGAATTCCCACGGGTGCAGAAGTGACTTTTAACTGGACAGCAGATGCTCAAACTTCTAATTTAAATTCCAACCTAAATAATATTGGAAGCATCAATGATAGTAGTTTACGGCAAAATATGGAACTGAGATTGAGCCAACCATTATTAAAGAATGCTGGTACACGAATTAATCAAGCTTCTATTGATTTAGCACGAATTACTGAAAAAGTGAATATAGAAAATTTAAAATCTACTTTGAATAATACTATTACAGAAGCTATTATTGCTTATCGAGAATTAATTCGCGCTCAAGAGCGAGTCAAAATTGAGCAGTTGTCACTAAAAAATGCTCAAGATTCTCTAGAAATTAACCAAGCTTTGATTCAAGCAGGTAGACTGGCGCCTGTTGAAATTATTCAAAACCAAACTGATATAGCTAACCGTCAAGTATCATTATTATCTGCTCAAAACGACCTAGAATCAAAAAGATTAGCACTATTAGCAATTTTGGATATTGACAAAAATACAAATATTGAAGCCGAAACTATTCCCTCAGTCAAACCAGTAGCTTTAGATATTGAGAAACTGAGAAATATTGCGCTTTCTACTCGACCTGAATATTTACAGTCACAGTTTAGCGTAGACCAAACTAAACTAAATTTAATGGTAGCAGAAGATAATAAACGTTGGGATTTAAATTTAAACGCTACATTGCTAAATAATTTAAATGAAGCTGTGGATGCTAGATTAGGGTTAAGTATAGGTCATACTTTTGGAGATTTAAGTTTAGAACAAGCATTTAAACGCGCGCAAGTAGAGCTACGAAAGTCAGAAAACACGTTAAAGAATGTACAAACAAAACTAGATATTGAGTTACAAGACCGAGTACGAAACGCCAATTTAAGTTATAATCAACTAGAACTTGCTAGACGAGCAACTCAATTATCGCAACAGCAACTTGAAATTGAACAGGAAAAATTAAAACTAGGTAGAGGTTCTGGAGTTTTTCAGTTGATTAGATTGCAAAACGAACTAGCTCAAGCAAGAAACACAGAACTCGATGCGACAATTCAATATCTTAACGCTTTAACTAATTTAGACCAGTTTCTTGGTACAACTTTACAAACTTGGCAAGTAAAAATTGAAAATTGATCTCTGTGTCTCTGTGGTAAAATATTAATTTTTATTAGCATTATAGATATGGAACGGGCAGGGATGCCCATTCCACAAGAAAGTTTTTTATCTATTATATATATGAAGATAGGTGAATTATGGCAGAATCGACTCATATTAAACAGTTTCGCTTGATGGCACAATATAATACATGGGTAAATAATCAAATCTACGAACTTGTAGCATCGTTAACTGAGGAAGAACGGCGCCGTAGTCTTGGAGCTTTTTTTGATTCGATTCATGGTACGTTAAATCATATTCTTTTAGGTGATAGAGCTTGGTTAGCTCGGTTTGCCACTAGTACTTGTCATCAGTTTAAATCTCTACAGGATGCAAAGCTAATTTTTGACGTTGAGTCTTTGGGGAAAGAATTATATAGTGATTTTACGGAACTTCGTAATGAACGCGCGCAAACTGATAGTGTTATTGAAAACTGGACGAGCGAATTAAGTGATGAGATATTATCAGCGTCAATGAAATACTACAATGTATCTAGGACTGTTGAACGAGAACATTCACTTTGGTTTGCATTGACTCACTTTTTTAACCATCAAACGCATCACCGCGCGCAGGTAACAACTTTGCTGCACCAGCTTGGTTATGATTATGGGATGACGGATTTTCTTTGTATGTATAATGTTGCTAACGGTTTGGTTTAGTTGTGGTATGGGTATTTAATAAGCGGTGTAAAATTAACATTACAATTGCTAGGGGTAAGAGTAATGCAGGAATAATGCCCAACCCGAAGCGTGCGGCAAACCATCCTAACATTGTTGGAATACCAGCGGCGCCTAATGAAGCGACACTTGTAATAAATCCGATAGCTGCGGGTACTATTTGCGGTGCTACTAAGATTGGCATTAGCCATATTATCATTGGGAAAATTGCAGCTAGAGATAAACCCATTAACGGTAAGCTTATTAATTGTTGGGGTAATAACCACCAAGCAACTACGCTGATTACTAATAATATTAAAGATAAATCAAGCGCGCGGGTGGCGCCGAGATATTTTACTGCACGTCCTGTTAATAGTCTTCCTATAGTCAACCCAAACCAATAAGCACTAACGCTGTAACCTGCAAGAGTTACTGGTGTATTTCTAGCTTGACTTTGAACGCTAAAAGCCCAGTTACCTATTGATGCTTCTACACCTACATATACAAATAGTAATAAACCTGCTATTAATACTTTTGGTGTTTTTAACGCTACAGCTAAATTTTCTCTACCATTAGTGTTTGATGCTTCAGCTTTTTTATTTAAAGGCTTATAGTTTTTGATTACAGCCCAAAGCATTCCAAATATTGTTACACTTACTACAGCAGCAATCACTAAATATACTTGGCGCCAGTTTAAATTTTTAGCCAGCAAGGTAGTTGCCACTCCAGGTCCAAGTAATGCTCCTACACCATAAAAAGCATGGAGAATACCCATTAAATCAGCATTGTCTTGTTGTGCTATATAAGTATTAATGCCAGCATCTATTATCCCAATTCCTAATCCAAGTAATGTACCAGCAGCAACCATCACTAACCAATATGGTGAAAGTGCATAAATAATTAGCGCGCTAGTCAAAGTCGTAGATGCTAACAATAACATGCGCGCGAGTCCAATACGACTGCTTAAAAGACTACTGGAAAAAGCAGCTATGACATAACCTGTAACCTGACTAATGAAAATTAACGTAATAGTAGCAGCACTTAAATTATACGTTGCCTGAATAGAAGGAATAAGAACTCCCAACCCTCCTTCAGCAATACCTATAGCTATAAAAGCATAGAACGAAAGAGCAATACCTATCCAAGCTTGGTTTTTTAGTAAGCGTTTAGGGGGCGCCATTATATCTAGTACCTAGATGATAATAATTTCAACTTACAGGTTGGATTCATTTTTTAGCAAAAGCATCAACCCAAAGGTACAGACATTATCAATACGGCAGTAAAATTGTGAACTCTGTACCAACACCTAACTCAGATAAACAAAGCAACTGTCCTTTGTGCTGTTGTACTATCTGATGACTTATCGATAACCCTAAACCAGTTCCATGACCAACAGGTTTAGTAGTAAAGAATGGGTCGAAGATTTTTGATTGTATCTCTGGTTTGATTCCGGCGCCATTGTCAGCAATGGTAATTGCGATTTGATTATGTTCTTTTACAGCAGTGCGTATCCAAATTGTAGGGGCATTTTCTGGTTTAGTTGCCACTGCCTCAATCGCGTTGTTCAATAGATTCATAAATACCTGGTTTAATTCTCCTGCAAAGCAATATACTTCTGGTAGATTTGCATATTCCTTAATTATTTGAATCGCTCCTAACTTTTGCTGAAGCATAATTAAGGTATTATCTAGCCCTTCGTGGATGTTGACTCTTTTACTTTCGGCTTCGTCAAGACGTGCAAAATTTCTTAATGACAGGACTATACTTTTAATTCGTCCGGCGCCATTCTTCATTGAAGAGAATATTTTTGGTAAGTCATATTGAATAAAATCTAAATCTATTTCCTCAGTAGTATTAATGATTTCATAAACAGGATTAGGGTAGTTTTCTTGATATAGTTTAAGTAAGCCAAAGAGCGACTGAGTATACTGATGAGTATGAGTTAAATTACCGTAGATGAAATTAATTGGATTATTTATTTCATGAGCAACACCTGCAACTAACTGCCCTAAACTTGACATTTTCTCACTTTGGATGAGCTTGATTTGAGTTTGGTGTAATTTCTCTAATGTCGCTTGCAGTTCTTGATTCCTTTCTGCTAGTTCTTGCGTGCGTTCAGCAACGCGGTTTTCTAAGGTTGTATAAAAGCGGGCATTTTCTAGAGAGATAGCTGCTTGTGCTGCAAGTACACTCAGTAGTTCAACTCTATCTTGTGTAAACGCGGCTTTAGTAAGGTTGTTTTCTAAATATAAAATGCCTCGGAGCTGATGAAGGTGAATAACTGGAAATACTAATATAGATAATGCTTGATTAGCTTCAATATAAGTATCTGTACTAAAATTTTCCGATTGAGTAGCATTATCTAATACTAGAGGTGTAAGAGTACGTTGTACATAATCAATTAATGACAATGGTAAAATATTACACTCATATATAGGCAATGATTGTAATACCTGTACCTCGTTCAGTTCTTGTGTAAGAACCGCTTCTAAAAATAACTGTTTGTCATGTTTGGCAATAAAGCATACTTTTTGGGCGCCAGCATTCTCCCGTAATAAATGCATAAGTTTAGCGAGTAAACTGCTAAGAACTATTTCGCTAGAAAGAGTATGGGATGCTTTAATTATAGTTGTCGAATCAAGCGATGAATAATTATTACAAGTTTTACTACTAGTTGTGAGAGTTGTGGTTTGAGACGTTGATTCCCTCTTACGAAGCGTAAGGTAAGGATAGCGGGATTCTAAATCTTTAACTTTGGCTGTTGCCCCCCATTGCTGATATGCATAATAAGCATCAGTAAGATAGGTTTTAGCAACTTTAGTATTACCAGACGCTAAATAAAACTCACCTGCTAGCTCCGAAGCTATCGCTTCTTCTTGTATATATCCATTTTCAGATGCTAGTTCTATAGCGCTATTATATAACTGTGTTGCTTCCCAATATTGACCTAAGATACGACATTTTTCGGCTTCTACAAGGTCATATTTATGCTGGTTGTTAGCAGTACAATAAAAACTCCATATTTTCATTTGATTTTGGTTAGCTATAACTTGGGCTAAATATTGCTCTTGTTCTTGGCGAGGAACTTTCGGATAATGTTTAAGTAGTGCTAACGAATAGTAAAAATTATGGTGTACAATCATCATTGTGGCACTGCTGGCTGCCGCATATTTTTCTGATAATTGCGAATACTCAATAGCTTGGTCATATTGTTGAAATAAATAAGCTAACATTGACTTAGCAAAATAAACCCCAAATAATAAAGAAACTTGATTTGTTTCAATTAATATTGGTAAAAATTCGTCTTCATTAAAACTATCGCCGATTAAACGACAACTATTTTGATTTAAACTTTGTAAGTTTAAAGCTAGCTGGCGCCATATTTGAATGGCACGAATAAGAAATTCCTGCTTAACCGATAGCGTAAAATCAAGATACTTTCTGTACTTATCATCCACTAATGAAAGTGGTTCACCAATTAAAAAGCTGTAAATGCAAAAGTATATACTAGCAATAGACGCATATTCAATATCTCCAGTCTCTACACCTGTATTAAAAGCTTCCAAAAATGCATTAAGCGTTAATTTCCCATGCTCTTTCCAATGACGAACACAGCCGTTATAGGTCGTAATAACCTTAGCAGCAAAAGGTATCGCATTAAATTTATCCAATATTTTCAGTGATAATAACCCATATTCATACCCCAAACCAATTTCGCCAATTACTTCGCAAACTAAACTACAGCTAGCGTATGCATATGCCGCAATTTCACAATTACCATAGCGAATACAAATATCCACCATTGTGAATATAACTTTTAAATATAAATCCGGGGCTGTTTGATAAGTCGCATAAGTTATAGTATTAAGTATTTTTAATGCTGCTATTTGATATGTATCTTGAATTTGCGGCAGATTTTCCAATTGCTTAACAATAATATCTTTTGGTAGTTGTTCAGCAAGTCTTACTCCCAGCTTATTTAGTACATATAGACCTATCTCAATTGCAGCTTGTGCCTGAAATTGGGAATTACAAGAGCGAATTTTTAGTTCGTATACTTTAATTGCATCTAAGATGTTTTTGGCATTAATTAAGACGACTTCGCATAGCTGTTGCAAGTTCTCAAAGTTAGTATTTAAGTACTCAGCCTCGATTAATTCCACATACAGATTTAGTGTCAAATCATAATGAGTTTGCCAACTGCTATCTGGCAACAATTGCATCCCTATATTTAAATACTGAGCAGATGCAGTAGGTGCATTGGCTGTTTTGGCTTTACGACTAGCTAATAAATTCAGTTTGGCAAGTTCTTCTTTTTCTACTTGCGAATCCAGTAACTTTGCTCCGGTATTTAATTGATTAACAATATCTAAAATATGATCATCTAGTTCTGATGAGGAAAAATAATTAAGTAAAAGCTTACCAATTTTTAAATGTGTAGCTTGTTTTTTGCCTTCTGGGATTAGAGAATAAGCAGCTTGTTGAACTCGGTCATGTAAAAATCTAAATTCTAATTTTATCTCGTCACAACTGAATTTTTGCAGTGACTCGTCGCAAATTAATAGTAGCTGTTCAGGAGGCGCCTGATAATTATGACTTAATATTAATCCTTGTTGCAATGCAGGCCACAGTGATTTGATGATATCGGATGCAGATTTTCCGCTTACTGTTGCTAAAATATCTAATTTAAAGAAACCGCCAATACAAGCAGCTAATTGCAATGCTGACTGAGTATAAGCAGGCAATTTACTGATATTGCTTGCCATTAATTTTACTATATCCAAGTTGGTGATGCCGACACGTTGAATTTGCTGAAGATTCCATTCCCAGCATTTTAAAGTAAAATCATACTTGATTAATTTCTCTTGATAAAGTGTTTTTAATAGCTGCGTTATAAAGAAAGGATTACCTAACGTTTTATTAAATAATAAAGATGCTAAATCTTGAGCGATAGAATTATCAGTAATATTAAAGGTCTCATTTACTAATTGCTGTACTTGAGAAATATTTAAATTTTCTAAAGTTATTCGATTAACTGTTGTGTCTGTTTTTTGAATTTCTTCAACGGTCTGGATAAATGGATGTGTTGGACTAACTTCGTTATCGCGATAAGCGGCAATTAACAATAAATACTGAGTATTACTATCAGTCATTAATCGCTGCATTAAGTTGAGTGAAGCAATATCTGCCCATTGCAAATCATCTAAAAATATAACAAGAGGATGTTCTTTTTGCGTAAAAACACCAACAAATTCTTGAAATACTTGATTAAAACGGTTTTGTCTCTCCATTGCACTTAACTCAACAACAGGTGGTTGGACTCCTATAATTAATTCCAATTCTGGAATCACATCAATAATCACCTGTCCGTTATTACCCAACGCTCTGCTTAATTTTTCTTTCCACGATTTTAGCTGTGTGGCATTTTCGACTAATAATTGCCGCATCAAAGACTGAAATGCGTGAATTAACGATGCATAAGGGACAGCGCGCTGAAACTGGTCAAATTTTCCACTGATGAAATACCCGCGTTGCCGCACAATTGGCTTGTGAACTTCATTTACTAACGAAGATTTACCAATTCCAGAGTACCCAGCAACTAGCATTAGTTGACTTTCCCCTTGACTAATCGCATCAAAACCAGCTAGTAGTGTTTCAACTTCTTTTTCCCTGCCATAGAGTTTTTGGGGGATATTCAATTGGGAAATACGGTCACTCTCCCCTGGCAAAAACTCAGTAATTTTACCTGTATTCTTCAACTCATCCAAACAACGCTCCAAATCCGCTAACAACCCTGCTCCACTTTGATAGCGGTCTTCCGCATTTTTTGCCATCAGCTTAGTAATAATCGCAGCTATTCCCCTAGGTACTTTTGCATTAAAATCCAAAATACATGGTGGTTGTTTGGCAATATGACAATGTACCATTTCCAAAGCATCATCGCTTTGAAACGGCAACTGCCCCGTCAACATTTCATAAAATGTCACACCTAGAGAGTAAAAATCTGTGCGATAATCTACCGCACGGTTCATTCGTCCCGTTTGCTCAGGGGAAATATACGCTAATGTTCCCTCCAAGTTACTCAGACTAATTAACTGTGCTTCCTGACTTAGACGTGAAGCGATGCTAAAGTCGGTGAGTTTAACAATTCCGCTTTGTGGGTTAATAATAATATTTGAAGGTTTGATATCTTTATGGATTATCTGGTGAGTATGCAGTGATATCAAGCATTTAGCAAGTTGTACAGCGATGCTAAGAAAGGACACGAGGGATAATTTTTCTAGGGCAAGAAATGAGTGAAGACTTATACCGCCAAAATCTTCCGATACTAATACATGGTGACGCGCTTGCTCCAAACGCGCGACTTTAACAATTCCTTCTATGTCAAGGTTTTGGGTAATGCTATATTCATGCTTCAAGCGAGTAATCTCTTCTAAAGAAGGATACTCAGCTTTCAATACTTTCAGGATTACTTTTTCTGACTTTGGTTGCGATACACCCCGATAAACGATTGTATTTAAACCTTCATGAATTACTTCGGTAATTTCGTAGCCAGGAATTTTCAAAGCAGATAGCATAGTTTAACCTCAACACTCTAAACTCCATCATCTACCTATATTTCCCAAATATGAGGTGAGATTAAACTTTCATGTCAAAAAATATGTTAATTAGTCGTTGTGAATGAATATCATTCTTTTGTTGAGCAGTAGTCAGATATCTTGACGCAATCAATACAAATAATTCTCAGTAAAATCTCTGTTAATTGTTGTAATTTAAATATAAAATTACGTAAGTAGAGATGTGATTAATCACGTCTCTACCGCACCATCGATAACTATCGTACATCTTGCTTCATATTTGCTGTATGAGTTGATTCTAGGCAGAAATACTGATATATATAAGTTTAATAAAAAAACTTGAATAATCATTTTCATAACCATTCGGGGTGTAAGCGTGATGGGTAAAAAGCAAGTTTTGCCTCAACAGCTTTTATTATGCGGCTTTTTGGTATTCGCTCCTCTGAGCGTCCAGGCACAAATTACGCCTGACAACACTTTAGGGGCAGAAGCATCAAAACTTACCCCCAATGTACAACTACAGGGTGCCTCTAATGATTTAATCAGCGGTGGCGCCCAACGTGGTAGTAATTTGTTTCATAGCTTTACACAATTTAATATAAATGATGGGCAACGAGTGTACTTTGCCAATCCATCTGGAGTAGTAAATATATTAACACGGGTAACAGGTGGTCAAGCTTCTAATATTTTAGGAACATTGGGCGTTGATGGCGCCGCTAATTTATTTTTAATGAATCCCAATGGCATACTGTTCGGAAAAAATGCCAGCTTAGATGTACGAGGTTCTTTTGTAGGAACAACTGCAAATGCAATTCAATTTGGTAATCAAGGCTTTTTCAGCAGTGCAAATCCTCTTGCACCACCTTTACTAACAATAAATCCCTCTGCTTTGCTATTTAATCAGATACAACCAAATGCGGGAATAAAAAACCTTTCTCAAGCACCCGCAGGAGTGAGTCCGACAGGTGAAAATGTCACAGGGTTGAGAGTTCCAGATGGCAAAAGTATTGCGCTTGTTGGTGGTGATATTAATATTGATGGTGGTGCGATTAGAGCTTATAGTGGTCAAGTTGAATTGACTAGTTTGGCAGCGCCAGGAATAGTAGGATTAAATGATGCTTTCAATCTTAGTGTTCCCAATGTCCAACGAGGTAATATATCTTTAACAAATGGAGTAGAGGTGAATGTTCGAGGGGCGGATGCTGGTAGCATCACTATCAATGCTCAAAATTTGACTTTTGCAGGAGAAAGTGGACTTCGCGCCGGGGTAAATACAGGACTAGGAACGCTGCACTCGCTAGCTGGGGATATTGTAATTAATACAACAGGGTCAACAGTTTTAAGTGATGGTAGCTTCATTGCCAACGTGCTGCAACCTAATTCCACAGGTATGTCCGGTAATATCAATATCAACACAGCTTCACTGGCTATGACTGGTAATAGTAGCCTCAATACTACTACTTTTGGAAATGGTAATGGCGGTAATGTGTCTATCAAAGCTGCTGATGCGGTGTTTTTGAGTAACTCAGCCATTTTTAATCAAGTCGGAACTGGGGCTGTTGGTAATGGAGGTAATCTTACCATCGATGCAGGTTCAATCTCGCTAAAAAATGGCTCCGAATTCAATAGCATTACTTTAGGACAAGGTTCGGCTGGGAATATTAGAATTAATAGCCCCGATATTAGCATTGATGGAAAGAATAACGCACTACCTAGTCGGCTGATTAGTTCTGTTAATCCCGAAGGTGTGGGTAAAGCAGGGAATATTCAGATTGATACAAACTCGTTCAAACTAACTGGTGGTGCATTTATTAATGGCGATATTTTAAGTAAAGGTGACGGCGGAAATATTACAATTAATGCACGCGATACCGTGAATCTAGATAATGATAGTTTTATTTCAAACACTGTTATAGGACAAGCTATAACTAAAGGCGGAGATATTCAAATAAACACAGGTTCGCTCTCGTTAACCAATGGCGCCGAAATCTTTACGCATGTTAGTGGAACAGGTAACGCCGGAGATATTACTATCAATGCCCGCGATACCGTTAAGCTAGATGGTGTTATCAATAATGGAACAACTGGAATTATTAGTCAGTTACTTCCTGAAGGCGAGGGTAAAGCAGGAAATATCAAAATTACAACCGGGTCGCTTTTGGTCACGAATGGTTCGCACATAAATAACGGTACAACTGGACGTGGGGACGCAGGTAATATTCAAATAAAAACTGGTACACTTACAGCAACCAATGGAGCTGATATCCGCAGCGATACTTTTGGTGGGGGGAATGCAGGTAATATTACCGTTGAATCTACCGATGCTATTTTATTGGATGGTGTTGAAACGCTTGATAAGGGTACTGCATCTAATTCACCATCTGGAATTTTCAGTCAGTTATTAACTGGTGCGGGTAAAGGAGGAGATATTCAGATAACAACAGGGTCGCTAAAAGTCACCAATGGCGCCCAAATAGCTACTAATACAAATGGAAATGGCAATGCAGGTAACATAACTATTAATGCGCGCGATACTGTCACTTTTGAAGGTTTTGTAAACAAACAAATATTATATAATAGTCAGGTAAGTAGTTCTGTTGGTTCTGCTGCTGTTGGTAATGGTGGTGACATCCGCATCAGTGGGAATACACTGCTATTTAAAGATGGTGGTCTTGTTCAAGCGATTAGTGGCGGGCAAGGTAATGCTGGAAATATTTTTCTCAATGCCAGAAATAATATCACCTTTAATGGTGTAACTAGCAGTGGTTTACCAAGCATTGCCAATACTAACGCATCTGGGAATGGGAATGGGGGAAATATCCAGCTTGTAACTGGCTCGCTATTTTTAACTTCGGGCGGAGAAATAGTCAGTAGTATGGCGGGAAAAGGCAACGCAGGTAATATTACGATTGATGCGCGCGATATTGTGATTGATGGTAGTAATGTAATAGGCGCCAATAGTGGTTTAACAAGTAACTTATTAACAAATGCTGAAGGTAAAGGTGGAGATATTCAAATCACAACTAATACGCTAAAAGTTACCAATGGAGGTGTTATTAATAGCGGTACTAGTGGTAAAGGTAAGGCTGGTGAAATTCGCATTAATGCTTCTGATTATATAACAATTACAGGTAGTGGTTTATTAGGTTTTTCCAGTGGTTTACTTACCCTAACTGAAAGGGATGCATTTGGAGATGCTGGCAACATTATAGTTACTACAGGTAAGTTTCGAGTTGCAGACGGTGCAATTGCTGCTGCCAGCACTTTTAATGACAGTAAAGGCGGTGATATTACTATAAATGCCAACACATTTGAAGCTATTAACGGCGGACAAGTCATTACAAATACTAGTGGTAGTGGAAATGCTGGCAATATTAGACTCAATATTAAAGATAATATCCAAATCGCTGGAAATGATGCAAATTTTACTCAACAACCTCGCGTTGCTGAAGCTATAAAAAATCCTTCAATATACCGTCAAAGCGATGTTATTGTTAATGAAGGCGCCGCAAGTGGAATTTTTGCTAACACAACTGCTGGTTCTAGCGGACGTGGTGGCAGCATCTTTATTGACCCTCGTTTTTTTAGTCTTCGAGATGGGGGAAAGATATCAGTTAACAGCGCTGGTACGGGAAATGCAGGTGATATATCTATACTTGGCAGTTTTCTCACCCTTAATAACGGCGCCTCAATTACCGCTCAAACTGCCAGTAGCCAGGGCGGTAATATAGATTTACAATTATCAGACTTACTGGTCTTACGTCGCGGTAGCCAAATTTCCACTAACGCAGGTACAGCAGACGCTGGTGGGGATGGTGGCAACATTAATATCAATACACCTTTTATCGTTGCTGTACCCGATGAAAATAGCAATATATCAGCCAATGCTTTCATTGGCAAAGGTGGTAATGTTAACATTCGCGCGCAAGGTATTTTTGGTATAGAACCTAGTTCAGTACCATCAACTTTCAGCAGTATTACCGCAAGTTCCGAACGCGGTGTTCAAGGGCAAATTTCTATTACTCAACCAGAAGTTCAACCCACGCAAGGAATAATTGAGCTACCTACAGAACTAGTAGATATTAGCAACCAAATTGGTCAAATATGTCCCAGAGGTGCCAATGTTAAACGTCCTTTAGGTGAGTTTACAGTGACTGGACGCGGCAGTTTACCCCCTAGTCCTCTTGAACCGTTACCAGGTACAACCAGCACTACTAAACTTGCAACTTTAGATGGTAATAATACTAGTAATACATCAAATAAATATACAATCTCTAATAGAGTACCAAATCAACAAAATACTATAGTTGAAGCGCAAGGCTGGGTTAGAAATACTGATGGAAGTGTAGTACTTGTTGCCAAAGTTCCAGAAGCTACACCATCTGCACGTTCTGTATTACATACATGCCCTTAAGCGACTCCTAATACGTTATAATAAAGAATTAGAGGAAGTAACTGACTCTTCTTTTTCCTCCATTAGAAAATAGGAGTAGTAATATGAAAGCATACAATTGAAAGCATACAATGTTTGTATAGCAAGTACTTTAAGCTTTTATTGGGTATTTTTAGTATAATACGTACTGAAGAGCCGTTTTTAAATGGTTATTAACAACACCATTTAAATCTATTTTAGCAGTAATTTCTGCAAAATCTTGCCAGATTGAATGGTTGTTTAAGTTTATAGCTGTTGTCATGATGATTTACCCTTTATTTTTTGTTAGTTATTTTACCATATTAGCCTTGGAATTATATTCCAAGGCAGTTTTTCAATTCACATGAACTCGCCTCTTTTTGGTAAATACAAAGACTATAATGGCTGCAATTAATAGCGCGGCGCCACTTGAAGGTTCAGGAATTGAAGTATTTTTCAAAGGATTGTTTGGTTTCGTTAAGTTTTCTTTGCCTGATTCTACTTCACGGTTAAAACGATCTTTTTGCGCTTCTGCTTCTTTTAATTGGCGCCGTTGTTCGTCATTCACTAAAACAATCATCGAAGAGTAAGGCGTAACGATTTTAAACCTTTTCGCTAATTCATGAATTGCATCGAGTTCTGTTAATTGTTCTAAGTTTTTATCTCGACTTAAGCCTAATATTAATTGCCTCGCTGCTAAAGAGTCGAAATCATTAGATACTAGGGTGGAAGCAGTGGTTAATTTCTCCATGAACCAAGCATAACCATCGATGACGCTGACAACATTATTGCCTAGGGCAGATTTTGTTGCCTGTCGATAAAGTACTTCAGAAATATCGGTGGATACACCCCCACCACTATTTTCTATTGCTTTAAGCGTGTTGTCGTCGTAAGCTTTGGGAAGGGCGCCTAAATGTACCATCCATAAAGGAGAGGTAACGGTAGGGAAATTTTTCTTGTCGTCGGATAGTTCATAACTACCTTCATCTGTCACTAGCAAAATGCCATCATACTTTGTATCTCCACGCAGTTTGTCAAATTGTTGTAACATCTCTTTGAATTGCACGGCGCCGTAAAAGGTCATTTTAGCTGGTTTGAATTGGTTGATATCATCGAGTCGTTTTGGTTCTGCTCCTGGGATGGATGTGATGTATAAATCAGCATCGTTATCAGATAGTTGATTATTAGCGAAACCTTTATTTTTAAGCCAGTTGAAGGTTTTCTCTAATTCCTTAACGTGCGCGCTCATACTGCGGGAAGTATCTAAGACAATGGCAAAACGCTGATTTTGGGGTAATTTGTAATCTTGTTGAGTTAAAGGTTTTGCTGTGATTTTGTAGTTATCTGCGGAAGCTAATAAATTTACTTCTTTTATTTGTGCTTGCGGCGCCTTACTTGCTGGTATATATGCTTGTAACCAACCATCTATTTTTTGGTTGGTGCCATTAAAATTACGTTTTGTTTGATTCGTCCAAAATATATTTCGTTTTTCGCCTAATTGTGGTAATGCCCAACCTTCCGAATGTCGCATGACTTTGTAAGTTAACCAAAGATGCATTTCTTTCGGACGGTTAGGTTGAGAACTAATTTCTATTGCTGTTCTTTCGGGTGGTATGGGAAATGCACGTAAACGATAATGTCTTGGTCCTACTTGTTCTAATAACGCTGGGTCAATTGGTCTTTCTCGCTGCACTTGCTGATTGTACACTTTTTGAGCGGCGCCACGAGGAGAAACTACATATTCAAAACGCTTTGATTTTTCTGCTGTATCCCCTAACCAAATTCCTGTAATTACTGCACTTTCAGGTAAAGAAAACGAGTAAAATACTTCTTGTACATCTCTAGTTTTGTTTTCGTAAACCTCATAAAGTTGAATATCTGCCCAATCACCTTGTTCTTTGACTGTAACTTCTTGCTCTCGTAACCAAACTTTTCTCTGGTTGAGATTTAGTAAACCAGCTTTAGCTTCGTCTAGGTTAGAAGTTGATTGTAATGCATGATTAACTGCTTCTTGTTCACCTTTTTGTATGGGTGTATCGAAAAATTGGGCATAAAGCTTTTCTGCTTTTTCGATGTCACTCTCTTTACCTTTGTACAAAAATGGTGACATTAATTGGTTGTAAAGATTTTGAATTTTTTTACTCACCGCAGGAGATAAACCAAAGGTGTTTCGATACATTACCTCAATATGGTTATTATCCTTGACGCTGCTAAGGTAACGGTAGTTGGATAAATAAGCATTGATCAATCCAAAGCGTATCGTTTCTGATTCTGCTAGTAGTGCTTGACGGTTACTATCGGTTTGTGGAGTATTGGCAAGTAAAGAAAAAGCTTGAACTTGTGGTTGTTGTTGGAATGAGAAGAAAAGGGTAAGGGTGAAAATTGAAACTCCTAAAAATCCAGCGAATGCTTTTTTTACCCCATACTGGGTAGCAAATGCTTTTAATATCTTAATTCCTGACGCGGTATATAAATATGCTAACATTAACGGCATTGCCACAAAGAGCGAACAAGTTAAACCAAATAGTATTAAACTCGAAGGTATCCACCCAAAAATGACCAACCCTGGAGAGTATGTAAATGCGTTCCAGAGGTCAATAGCCCACTGAAATTTCAGGAATGCTGTTATTGACCAAGCTGCTAAAGGTAACGCATAAAAACATAGTATGGCGCCAGCGTATATACCGAAAAACAGCATTAAACTATGTGCTAGCATTTGTACCCATGCTATACTCCGCTTTTCACCTACGTATCCGTATAACATTTCCATCGCAAAAGCAGTAATACAAATTACTACACTTCCAAGAATCTGGATACTGGCAGGTGTAAGCTCTCGAAATATAAATAACCGTAACCCACATAGTAAAACTAAAGGTGCCTCTACACCATAAAATAATCGCAGTAATTCCCCAGGTTGTCTACTAAATTGAGAGGCGCCAACAACAGTACAAGTTAAAGGCACTAATATTAAAGTTGCTAAAGATATACAAAACTCAATGGGAACCTGTCCCGCAAAAGTTGCTAAGATTAGAAATATGCCAATCAATGGCAAAATACCCAAATATACAACTGACAGAAAGATAAGATTCCAACCCCAAAAAATTAGGTGAGGTATTACATTTAATAAAACATTGAAAAGTTTTTTCATATCTGAATTTCATTCATTGTATTTATTGCAAAAATTCCTGGCTTATTAAATAAGTCAGGAATCTAATTTTTCGTTTCGTGGAATCTATATATATTAGTCTCCCCAAATTAATACTGGAACTAACAGATACATCAGATATTTACCCAATTCCACAAAAACTTAAAAATTTATGCTTAAAGTACTAGCACAAACAATGCTGATAGCAACAATTTGAGCAAAATGTATGTTAATACGAGCGATTAACTCAAAAATTTAAAATATCAGTAATATTTTAAAGATTATATAAACTTTTATCAGGTTAATAAACTTTATAGTGCAGAAGCTGTATTGTGACTTAATATGTTAACTAGCCTTCTACCGCTTCAATTTTTCGTTTTTCTTTATAAAAATCCAATTTGATTGGTATAACCCGATAATAGCCTGTCATCACTATTCTTATTTGTCAATTTGAAGCTTCATTAATAAATAAGAGTATTTTTGGCACATTGGCTTACGCATATAAACCGGGTTTGTAGTTTGAATGGAGTCATTAAATACCCATGAGTACTCAACATATTGAAGACCAGTTAGTAACAATTTGGGAAAAAGCTTTGGATGTTCATCCCATTGGTGTTAAAGACAACTTTTTTGATTTAGGTGGAGATTCGATACTCGCAGTTGAAATTTTTGGACAAGTCGAGAAACAGTTTGCTAAAAAGCTTCCCCTTGCGACACTTTTACAAGCGGAGACTATAGAAGAAATTGCCGCAATTATTACAGAGCAAATTGCTGGAAAAGAAAAAATATCTTGGTCATCGTTAGTTACAATTCAACCAAATGGCGCCAAACTACCTTTGTTCTTAATGCATCCACTTGGTGGAGAAACACTAGTATACCGTAAGTTGTCGATGTATTTAGGGTATGACCAACCTGTTTACGGATTACAACCAGTAGGTCTGGATGGTAATTCCCCCTATACTAGGGTCGAAGATATGGCATCACACTACATTAAAGATATCCAAACGATTCAACCGCACGGCCCTTATTTACTTGGTGGGTATTCATTTGGGGGTATTATTGCGTTAGAAATTGCCCAGCAACTACTAAAACGCGGTGAAAAAGTGGCTTTTTTGTTCATGTTAGATACTTGTCGTCCTGGTTGCAGCACACGATTGCCACTTATCGAGAGAATTTCTATTCATATCAAGAAATTATTACAGCAACCCACTTACATTCAACAAAAACTTATTGGGATGAAAATTTGGAGCAAGTTTCATCTTCGAGAGCAGTACAAACGTTATTCTAAGATGGCGCCTAATTTCCGACAAATCGCGCTCAATTTACCTGACTCAGATAAGCATTTAAATATCATGCAAGCAAACGCTATCGCATTATCGCAGTATTGCTTTCAACAAAAATATCCTGGTCAATTAACCTTGTTTAGGACTGCCGATGAAAATCGCGATGATAATGCTGTAGGTGTAAAATATGACTTTGATTTTGGTTGGAAAGACCTTTTTGTAGGGGGGATAGATATTCATCATGTTCCTGGTTCCCATTTAACACTACTTGATGATCCTCATGTAGAAGTGATTGCACAAAAGCTCAAAGCTTGTTTGGAACGCCTACCAATATAAAAAAGAATGTGAGTTGCAATTAGATAATATTGTTATGCAGCCAAGGAGCGAATAGTGAGCAGGCTGAATTAACTTGAGATGGGATGGGGCGGGCAGAGATGCCCGCTCCACAAGAAGAGTTTAGCTTACAAGAAGTGAGATAGAATTTTGTTCTTGATGTTGTTGAGTTGTATCTTCGGATGTTAAATCAAACTCATACACATGATTTTGCCATTGCAGTTTGAATTTTAACCGTTTCCATGTTGGTGGAAGGTTGGGACAGGCAATAGGCCCAAATGGTGCGATGCGAATACCTGCAAATCCAAATACTACTGCTTGCCATACACCTCCTGCACTTGCTGCATGAATTCCTTCTGCTGCATTTTTTCGTGTGTCTTCTAAGTCTACTAATGCTGCACGTAAAAAGTGAGTATATGCTTCTTCTGGTTGGTTCATGTCGCAAGCCATTATGGCATTAATTGCTGGACCCAAGGAAGAACCGTAAGTATGGTCGGTACGAGGACTGTAATAATTCCAGTTTGCTTGCAATGTTTTTGTATCGCAGCGTAAATTGGGTGATTCATGGCGCCCAATATTTCGTAGTAAATACAGTAACATCAAAACATCGGGTTGTTTGAGAATCTGTTTTTCATTGGTTGCTTCAATACCCAGCAGTGCTTGCATTGACTTGGTACGTGGTTCATACTCTTCTAGGTCTACATCTTCTAAGTCAAAAAAGCCTTCAAATTGTTCAATCAACCCTGTTTCAGCATCTTGGTTTACATACAAACGATATTCAATTTCTGTCCAACGGTCGAGTCGAACATCGTTCAATTTCAATTTTTGGTCTATATATAAAGCTGTATCTGGAGATTTTTCTTGTAACCACTCCCATAAATGTAACGCTGCACGGAGATGCCACCGTACCATAACATTAGTAAAAGCGTTATTATTCACCCGGTCGTGATTTTCGTCGGGTCCAATTACATCTAAAATATCGTAACCACAGCGTGCTTCATTCCACTCAACGCGACTTTCCCAAAAAGCTGCTGTCTCAAGAATTATAGACGCTCCATAATTAACCATCCAATCATCATCACCTGTGGCTTTCCAATACTGCCATATCGCATAGGCAACATCGGTGTTTATATGAACTTCGATATCACCGCACCAAATTCGTATTTGCTCACCTGTGACTGATGGTACCCAACGAGGTGTTGTTTCATCTCCTGTATCCGCACTTTCCCATGCGTACATTGCCCCTTTGTAACCTGCTTCTTCGGCTTTACGTCGGGCGCCTGCAAGTGTATGATACCGATATTCGAGCAAGTTACGCGCGATTTGCGGTTGAGTAAAAGTAAAGAATGGCATTGCAAAAATTTCGGTATCCCAAAATATGTGTCCGCGATAAGCAAACCCCGAAAGCGTTTTGGGTGGGATACTTACTGTATTATCTCTATAAGGCGCCGCAGCAAGAAGTTGAAATAAACTAAAACGAACGCTTACCTGTGCTTGGTTATCTCCCTCAATGACAATATCGCTGTTTTCCCAAACTTGTTCCCATGCTGCAATATGCGCTGCAAGCAAGGTACTATAGTTAGGCGCCGACCTTAACCTCGATAAAGCTGCAACTAACGGATTTTCTACCTCACGTGATGTAAATACAGTTACTATTTTTTCTAAAGATATAGTTTGCCCTGGTACGCAAGCAAATGTGTTATTTAAATTATTACCTTCTGATACCAACTTTGTAGCCATACCAAGTTGAATATTAGAATGCCTAGTTCGACTATGTAACCAAATATAATTATTTTTATTGCCTTTACTTAATAGTTCCCAATGCTGAACTCCTTGGTTATCAGCATCATCAAAATACGTTTCTATAGAAATATCACCTGTAAAATTAACCGACGTGACCGCAACACGAACAGCCATAACATGGTGGTCTGCTAAAGAAGCAAATCTTTCAAAGTGCAAATCTATTGTATGACCACAAGGCGCCCGCCAGCGAATATCCCGACTAACCAAACCCAACCGCATATCAAGTCTTCTTTCATACTCGATAACCGTTCCTGCATCTAAACGAAAAGCTTCTCCAGCTACCTTAATAACCAAAGGCAACCAACTTGCTACATTAACAAGTTCAGTTTTACCTATAGCAACATCATCATAAACACCATTGATGAATGTTGCCGCGCAATCATCTGGATAACCCTCCTCGAAGGTTCCGCGTGTTCCTAAATACCCATTACCTAGTGTAAATACAGTCTCGTGATGATGTAATTTGTTACGGTCAAATGTTGTCTCAATAACATTCCAACCAGCGGCATCGACACAGAGACGATTTTGTAATAAATCTTGGGTGAAAGTATTAATCATAATTAGACACAATCCTGAAGTAAAGCCGAAAGTCTCGTCTGTTAGATTGTAGGCAAAAAAAAACAACAATAGCGGAGAAAGTTATTAAGTAAACGCGCTTTCTCCGTCAAATCGAACACAATTAAGCCTAAATAGGTATTTTTAACTAGTTTTATTTCTCGCCCACATCCGTCTATAGATACGTTTCCTTAATTACCATCTAAAAAACTGATTATCACTCAAAACTATATAAAGCTAAACATTTCGCAATGCTTTATACAAATCTACATAATTTTCTCATAAAATTAAAACATATTTAATCATCCAGGAGGTGTATCTGTAAACAATTCTACTTTCTCTTGAGTGTATATATGCCAAACGCTCTCAGTTTTTAACTTATTATTACTTCACACTCATGAAGGTGCCTTCACTCTTCAGGCTTTATCCACTCGGTTATTATCAGGGGTGATTGCCCTGATTTGAAAAATCAATCGATTTTCTAAATGATTTGATATTGGAAAAACGGGGAAAAACACGTCTTATATCCCGTTTTCGCGCTTATTACTGCTAAATATGTGACTGAATATGAACAAAATTATCAATTCTGTAATTATTGCCGTTGTAATAACAGTTACAGGCACAAGCTACGCACAGCCTACTCCACAAGGGTTTCAAGCTGTAATCAAAGATAATAATGTGCAAGTATACAAAAAAGACTACCGTAATGGCAAACAAGAGTACGTCACGGTTGTAAATATAGTAAATGCAACAATAACGAACTTAACTGGAGAAGTAGTAAACACTCAAGAGCGGATTAGAAAAAAGGTGATAACTGAGTTTTGGCGAGATGCAGCTACCCGAAACACTTCTACAAAGAAAGCAAGAGTCGTTATTAACGGCGCCTTTTTTTCAACCAACGACAATCCAACAGGAATAGCGTTCGGTCTAAAAGCCAGTGGACGTATAATTACATACGGTTATGCAATAGGTAAAGAATATCCAGGTCTAATTCGTGTGTTCTCCTGGAATGAAAAGAGTGGCGCCATTACACCGTATTCAAAAGATATATTTAATTCTAGTAATGCTGATGTTGTAGGCGCTTTAGATGCAACAGCAGACAAATCAGCTTCACGTTACCTACCGCGTACATTCGTGGGTGTAAACAAAAATATAGTTATCTTTTATTCGAGTAACTACGCGCGTCAAATAGATGCAGCAACAACACTGCGAAATTTTGGTGTCAGTACAACAGCAATGCTCGATGGTGGTGGTAGCACTAATATAGTTATCGATGGTAAACCCTTAATTGCAACAAATCGCTTAATACCACACGCACTAGCTATATATTCGGAAAAATAAAGATGTATACCTTGAAGACATAACTTTTGGTAGAGACTGTAAACAATATTAATAATCATCATTATACTGGGAACAATAATTAACAAGTGGTTATTAAAGGATTTTCATGTCTCGAATTATACAAGTATTACAAAACTCATTGATTCGCATTGCGGCTTTTCTATCGGTAGCATTGAAGAGTGTAGGTAATCTGTTTAAAGGTATTTCTGGTTTCCTTGGAAACGTTTTCGGATTTAGCGAAAGCGACTCTCAATATTACTTAGAAAAGGATGATTCACAAGGTGTTAAGCGTTCGGAACCAAAACCAATGCTTACAACTGAACAAAAAACTAGTTTTGAACCAGCTGCTTCGCGGCGCCGTACCAACAACAAGCAGATGGATTATTATTTAAAGATGGCGCAAGAAATTAAGAAAGGTTAAAAGCCTAGTTTGTAATCAAAATATTGATTGTTATTGTAGAGACGTTATATGTAACGTCTCTACATTGTTTTTTATGAAACATCGCATGATATGTCATTTGCCCTTCAAGGGAACACTATATCTATATAATTAGGAAGTGTTTGCCATGTTTGACGAACTATTTAGCAATCTCAAAAACAACCTGAAAGAATTTGTTACATCTAAAGTAGAGGAAGCTGGTAAGGAACTAGAAAAACGCTTTGGGGTTCCAGAAGCAGTAGAACCATTCACATTAATTCGCCGTTTTACAACTGCTGACTCCACAGTAACACAGGGAGGAATTGCAATTAATGGTGAAACGTGGCAAATCGAGGCTTATAATGATGGTTATAATCAGCAGCTAGTAAATATTTCAGAACCGTTACGAAGTGTAATTTTATTTGAAGTTGCGGAACCAGACGTTCAAGAGTGTGTACTTGCCTGTAGATTTTACGCAAGAGCATTAAATACAGAAAAATCTATTAGAGTTTGTTTAGGTTTTGCAAGAAAAGGGCAATGGGGTACAACAACTACATACCGAGCTTCGAGTCTGACTCAAAGTGGAGATTTTCAACTTTACGAAACACGCGCTCATTACAAGAAAGAAACGGACTCATGTAAGATTCAGATTACTGTACAATTTGAAAGTAGCGGAATTTTGCTAATTCGAGACATTGAATTGTTGCAAGCTGCCGTCAAATCACAACCTTAAAATTAATACACACATATTAATTATACACATATCGTAGAGACCGAATTAATTCGGTTTCTACAGCGCGGATATAATTTTTTATAAATCCGGCTACTATAATATGATTGATATAGAAAAAAATCCTCTTTTACAAGAAGCTGTACGTGCAGCTTGTGAAATAGCTGAGAATAATAGTATTACATTCGACAAACCAATTATTCTAAGCAATCAAAGTAATGTACTCATACACCTGCACCCTACTTCAGTTGTGGCAAGAGTTGCGACGACAACAGGTACAGTTCGCAAAGGTGATGCATGGTTAAAACGCGAAGTAGCAGTTAGTACATATTTAGCAGAAAACGGCGCCCCCATAATACCTCCTTCAACACAATTACCACCTGGTACTTACGAGCATAACGGGTTAATACTAAGTTTTTGGGAATTTGTAGAAGTCGTCAAAGAACCAGTTGACCCATTTATTGCAGGTCGTACACTACATCATTGTCACGAAGTACTAAGTAATTTTCAGGGTGAACTATCTATTCTTGACCCCTTTCAAGAATCACAGCGTATACTTCTAGGACTTATAAAGCAAGAAGGATTTTCTGGTAACGATGCTGATATGTTAACTAGTATTTGTCAAAGATTGAATACTAAACAAATTCAGGCGCCGATGCAACCGCTTCATGGAGATGCTAATTTTTCCAATGTTCTAAATACAACTTGCGGAGTACTATGGGCAGATTGGGAAGACACATTTATTGGCCCAGTTACTTGGGACTTAGCTTGTATAATTGCACGTGCGTGCGTGTTTCGCACTGAGATAGAACAAGCGAATGCTGCACTTAGAGGATACGGTACAAATATAGATGAAGAATTGTTAGATTTCTTTGTTGAAGCACGAACATTTCAGACTGTGCTTTGGAATTATATTATCGGACAACATGACCCTAAAAGCTTGGAACGATTAAACGCGCGCTTACAGTGGTTTAGAGAACGTGAAAGCTTTTACTCATAGAATAATCATCAATTATGCAATTATTATGATAGACCAAAATCAATTTATACAAATCTCTTTCTAAAGGTACATAGATAGAGTGCTGTAACATCATGGTGTAGCAGCGCGCGCCCGTGCCAAATATTTTAAAATATAATATCCTAAAATAATAATAATTACCACAGACGCACAAAGCACACAAAGAAGAGAATAAATCATCCGTTACATCCGTTCAATCCGTTGCCAAGACCACTGCTTAATAAACCAATCAACAACCATACACAACTTTTCCTCTTCAGGTTCATAATACCTTTCAGTAGTCGCAACAGGAAAAAAGAAAGCAATAGAATATAAAAAAACCTCTATATCTTGATCAATATTATCTATATAAAACAAATTCCTATCAATCCCGGATTGTATAATTTTATTTAAATTCTCCCTCATCCAATTAGTTTGTTCTTTGAGTAACTCTGGCTTAAGTCGAATTACCGCGCGCGCGAGTTCAGCAGCATGAGAGGTACTTTGACGTGTATCTAATGCCGCACGAAAGCGGTTAACAATATAAGCTTTAAGTTTTTCGCTTGGAGAAATTTGTGAATTTAAAATCTCAAACGCATCAGCTATATGTTTTTGAGCATAACTTTCAGCACTTGCAATCAAAATATCATCTTTGTTCTTAAAATACAGATAAAGCGTCCCCACGGCAATCCCGACATCCTTAGCAATTTCTTGCATTGTTGTTTTTTGGATACCATATTGGCGAAGACGCTTTTTTGCTGCATTTAATATTGCTTCTCGTTTTGCCGCATCGAGCTTTTGCATTCTTAATTAGCTTCTTATCCACTCTTTAACGATTCTTTGTCCGGCGCCAAAAGCAAAGTAAGCAAGTTTTGGTTTTTGATTGACCTAGAGTTAATATCGCGTGTGATTAAATTGAAAAATAGTGTTAAATTGTTACGCTACTTTCCAATCAGCTTATCATATTCTGCGTGTGTGCCAATCCAAAACCATGAAATGCCTTTTTCAACCTCCACTCCCAATGCTCTATAGTTTAATCCTGCTCTTACTGACCAATAGTTTTTACCAACTTTTTTGAAGTGTAATGATGGATGAGATGGATCGACTTTTAGTAATTCATAGCATTCATCGGCTGTTCGTTGTACCTCTTCAGGCAAGACGTTATAGCATTCCCAAAAGCGACGAGTTGTCTAGTGCATTACATTTCTCTACAGTGTCCTGTCTCAAATTCAGCTATCGCCTCAGCAGCCAGAGCTTCTAATTTACCATCAGCAGCATCTTTTTCCAATTGCTCGTCCCACCGTTGATAGTCTAAATCAGCAAACCATTTCATAAGTTTTTCAAACTCATCAGGCGAGAGTTGAAGTATTGCTGATTCTATCTGCTCAAGTGTCATCATAAGCCTAACAGAACTGTAACTTTAGCAAATTAATTATAGCTTGACAAACCACAGCATTAAAGTTTGCCTATTTTTTTCACATTATAAGGGACTCGCGCGCGGACACCCATCCCACAAGATAGTTTTTGCATTCTTAATTAACTTCTTTTCCACAATTTAACCTTAACGCCATTTTTTGGACGCAGGGTAAAGGTCGGGTCTAGTTCAATTTGTTGTGGTACTAATTCTAGCCTGAAACGCTGGAATATAGATGCCAAAATGATTGTAGCTTCCATCAGAGCGAAACTCTTACCGATACAGATTCTTTGTCCGGCGCCAAAGGGAAAGTAAGCAAATTTTGGTCTTCGGCTGACCTTGGACGGTAAAAAATTGTCTGGGTCAAATTTTTCTGGGTTATCCCAAAATTCCGGGTGACGATGAACTATATACTGACAAATGTTAATAGTTGAACCTTTGGGAATGAAGTAACCCTTTATTTCATCATCTTCTAATGCTATCCTCGGCATTCCCCAAGCAGGTGGGTAAAGACGTAACGTTTCATCTATTATTCTACGAGTATATTGAAGTTGCGGCAATTTATCGTATGTAACACTGCTGCCATTGAGAACTGCTTGTAATTCCAGAAGAAGATTGGCGCCTATATCGGGATGTTGTCCTAGAATATACCAAGTCCAAGATAAGGCAGAAGATACTGTTTCATGTCCTGCAACGAGTAAAGTAATTACTTCATCTCGTAATTGCTTATCAGTCATCCCTTCCCCAGTCACTTCATCTTGTGCATCTAGCAGCAATGATAGTAAGTCGTGATTATCTATGGGATTCTGGCGCCTCTTATTAATGATATCGAAAACTAAATCATTTAAAGTCTGAAGAGCTTGACGGAAACGAAGATTTCTAGGAGTTGGCGCCCACATTGGTTCTGTCGGCAAGTTATTCATCTTATAGCTGATAAATTCAAACCCAGTACGAAAAGCCTTTCCAAAAACGCTTTCTTCATCACTGATATCTGTACTAAACAAAGTTAACCCAGCAATTTTTAACGTTAAAGGCATCATTGCAGTAGCTATATCAATGACTTCACCATCTGGTTTTTTCTCCCATTGTTGAACTAAAGACTCAGTACAACTCAACATTGTAGAAAAAAGACTTTCTATATACTTTTGATGAAATACTGGTTGCATCAGGCGCCGATGCTTAAGCCAATAATCTCCTTCACTAACTACAAGACCCTGACCCATCAATAAACTAAATGGCTTTTTAATTAAATCTGGTTTCGCATAACGCTCTTGATGCGTACCGAGCATGTGTTCTACATAATCAGGATGTGCCGCAAGGAAAAAATTGTAATTAGGCAAAATTGGTAAGTAGACGATATCCCCGTATTGGCGCCAAACCTGGTTGTAGAAACCAATAGGGTCGTTTTTAATTTCTGTTGCATTGAAAAATAGGTATCCGCGTGGCCCTGGTGGTAAGCGTTTTTTAGTTGCTTGGAGCATAAAATGAATAATGAATAATTTTACATAACATTCATGATAGTGCTTTGTAGGCTAAGGTAGACAAGTCTGGCAACGGATTATAAACGGATGTAACGGATATATTTTTTACCACAGAGGCAGGGAGGGCACAGAGGAGAAGAAATACACCAATAGGTTGTGTTAAAACCAATAAATTATCTGTTACATCCATTGTATCTGTTGCCAATTTTCATTTCCAGAATTCTTTCAGCAACTTCTGCAAAAACTGGCATTACCGATAAGCGATTTCCTTGTTTTACTACCATTAGTTGCTCTGGGGTAAACTTAGAGCGGAGTTGTGAAAGTGAGATTAAGTTAGGGAAAGTCTCAACGAACTCTAACATGACTGTTTGCCAGCGCGGAGAATGGGGAGTTGATTTTGGGTCGTAGTAGTCGCTTTCTGGGTCAAACTGACTTGGGTCTGCAACTTCCGCTTTAACGACACGCATTAATCCAACGATACCAGGGGGATTTGTATTTGAGTGATAGAAAAAAGCTAAGTCTCCCTCTTGCATTTGCCGTAGAAAATTACGTGCTTGGTAATTACGAACACCGTCCCAGATAGTTTCACCCTGTCGTTCAAGGTCAAAAATGCTGTATACGTCTGGTTCTGACTTCATTAGCCAATAATTTACCGAGTTCATCTGTTCGCGCTTACCTGTAAACCAATCGTATTATCTCAATGATTGGCGCCTCTTGGGAGCAATCATTTTTCAGAGCAGCAACCAACAAGTTATTTTCTTTGGAAATTCGGGATGGGTTTTTCCGAAATCGCCAGATGTGCTTGGGTAGTAAATAATATACAAAAAGCTATATCGAATCTATATAAGTAAAGTACGGGGACATACCCCAGCTTAAACCCAGTCTTAATAACTGGGTTTTTGTGTTTCTGTCATAAACACTGTGGCTATGCACTCATTAATTATTTTATTCAGATTGGGTTTTTACGGCGCCTACATTTTCGATTTCATAACCATTGGGATAGCTGCGTATTGGTGAGTCTATATAAAAATCTGGTCTAGAGCGAGGTGGAAATAAGTGCAGTAATTTACCCCGTAGTTTCAATATATTTTCTACGCTGTTTTGTATATATTTAGGTGATTTTTTAAAACCGAAAGCTTTGAGCATTGCGTCATCGAGTAAGGCATTAATAACAGGCACCAAGGGATAATGCAGAAATTTTGGGTACCAACTCAAAAATAAATCGCGTGTTGCTTCTCCAATTCGACGGTTAGCTTCTGAGTAGCAAAAATTCTGACGTTCGTATTCAAGGTTATAGTGTTCAAACTCTTCATATGTTTCTGGAATATCTTGGATATGCATCCTGAAACCTACTTCACGCCAAAAATAAAACGCTGCTAATATCTCTTGTTCACACATTCGGCGCCAACCAAAACGCACGTTCCAACGAATAGGGTCATAGATAAATGTCGAAAGCACATATAGAAAATCTTCGTTAGCTATTTTGAAACGTCCGTGAATTTCATTCATGCGGTTAATTGCTTGATGACCTCGGTCACTATCATAACCCCATTTACCAATTTCAACAGTAAGAATTGCTGTATCGTCGTAGCGCTTTTGTGGTCGATAACGAAATTCTCCTGTTTTATCAAGCAATTTAGCGATGCTAGGGACACAGAATGTTCGCATTAAAGCGACTTCGAGGGAACGTATCATGTCCCAAGGAAATTCGTACCCTGTCATGATGTGATAAATCTCACAGTGATCTTTTACTGGGTCGAGTTGCTGAATACGGTGCAGGTTTTGAAAGCGATTTCCAAGCATTGTTGATTCAAAGTACATCACATGGCATATTTTAAGCCAAAAATTAGAAAATAAGTTTTCCGAAATTGATAACTGCCAGGTGTAGTAATTATCATCAAAACGCATATAAATTATCTTTATAAATAACTAAGGGGATATACCCTACCTAAAACTCAGTCATCACGGCTGGGTTTTTGAGTTTGTTGTTAACAGCAAATTCTAATACTAATCTCGAAGGCACACGAATAAAAACGGTGCCACTGACTACTGGCGCCGTATAGAATAACTAAAGTGTGATTGGGTTTGAAAAGACTTATAAATTAAGATTATTTAATAGCAATAGCTTGACCAGCGGTGCTAAAGATATTTGTAAGGTTTGTTACAGAAGCTGTGCCACTACCAGTTGGGCCAGCAAATGTTTGTTGACCAACTTGGAGCTGTTTTAGAGAGTAGCTATTAGATGCATCTGATGCAAAACCACCTACATCACCTAAAGTTATTGCCAAACCACCAGCTACAGTGTCGAGTTCGTCGTTTGATAGTTCAATTGCATTAAGTTCGTTATTCATTACTTTATCCTCAAGTTTATTGTTTAAGTGTGAAACCGTTCGCTAGCTGATTCGCTGCTCGCTTTCATGAATATATAGTAGGAATTTTGCCTGCTTTGATGCATCGTAATAAAGCTTGAATTGAAACCACACTTTTTATTGAGGAAGGCACCCATACTAAAGTTGGATAGCACGTTGTAAAATGAGATAGTATCATCAGAAAACCTATGCGTCTTATTCTTTGTGCGGTAAAATCCTCACAGGCAGATGCTTGGACTCAATATTGTGGTGACGCACGATTTTGTAACGGTACATCATGGTTCGATACTAGATGTTGAATGTGACGCAGTGGTAAGTCCGGCAAATAGCTTTGGATTTATGGATGGTGGTATTGACTTTATATATATGGATTATTTTGGCAAGGATATTCAACTGAAAGTCCGGCGCCAAATTTTAGACCATCATCATGGTGAGTTAATTGTAGGTAATGCTGATATCGTTGAAACGGGTGATTCTAAAATACCNTTACCTCACATCTTGCACCAGGCCTAGAAACCGGGCTTCTTGACAAAAACTTTGCTATAAAACGTTGATTTTTCGTACAGAAGCCCGGTTTCTTTAAGCTTATTGAGAATGCTGCAAGATGTGAGTTACTTGATAGCGGCGCCAACAATGCGCGTGCCAATGGTTTTATACGACTCGGTAAATGCATACCTTGCTGCACGGGCAGTATTTATATTAGTTACACATGGTACATTTACATCTGGTGCCAAAACTGGAGAAAAAATATCAGACCACGTTAAAACCGTAGCAATGCCTGGTTTAGGCACAGGAGTTGGCAATATTACCTCTAAAAACTGCGCTTTACAAGTACAAACAGCAATCAACGATATCTTACTGCATCAATATACGATGCCTAAATCTTGGGCAGAAGCAAGCGAAAATCACCAATTACTTTATACCAACCAACCTAAACGCCTTCAGTACTGAAAATAAATGTGGTAATTTTTTTAATTTTGCGGAATCATATATACGTGTTGGGTAGTTCTACTTAAGAGACTATATTAAGAGCTACTATATATGATGACTGCTGATTCCCAAACTTGGGTAACTCCTACTCAAGACCAAATCACACGCACTAAAAATAAGATAGACGCTTCTATTAAAAGTATAAAATCTAACCCTAATTACCGCGCGGATTCTGCTCCATTCTACGGTTTCCACAATGCTGGCGAAGCTGTACGCGGTACGGTAATTATATTTCACGGTTTTAGCGCTAAACCAACTCAGCTATCTGCGCTATCTGATTATTTATATAATAACGGTTTTAATTATTACCAAGCTAATTTAGCGAACCATACATTACAACCACCTGATAAATTTTGGTGTCAAGTTGATTTAAAGCCAGAAATTCTTAATCCTTTGCGCGAGAAAGCACAGAAAGACCCTGTTTTACAAAACTTTATTGCCAGTTTGCCAGAAGACCCAAGTAAATATGAGCGTCCTTCAATGCTGCAAATGGCTAATTTAGTTGCGCGGTTAATGTTAATTGAACCACGTTTGATGAGCATTATGGCAGCAGCAGAAAACGATAATGACCCTAATTTCTCGCGCTATTTTACTTCCAATCACATGGATTATCTCACCGATGCGCGTAAACGTTTAGATGAACTCGATGCAATGCCAGGGCCAATTTATGTAATTGGACTATCGGTAGGTGGTGCCATCGCGTTAGGATTAGCAGCAGACCAACCAAAACGTATTGCAAAAGTAGTTGCATATACACCCCTGTTGAAACTTTACGAGCCAACACTTGAGCGATATATTGAGTTAGCGGGTCCATTGGATATGTACGAAAAGAGTTGGCATCCTGGAGAAAGTTTTCCTGTTGGTGCTTTAACTGCTGCATCACGATATGGAGCATATGTCCGCGAACCTAAAAATATCAAAGCACTGAAAAACGTTCCCACTTGGATGGTGCTTACAGAAAATGAGGATGCTGCTAGTATTCCAACGAACGAAGACTTTTTTAGTAAAATTGGTGGAACTGACGCTGGACACCGTTTGTTTAAATATCCTGCTAGTGACTTAGTACCGCATCCACTCGCTGAACCTAATGTTCAAAGTCAAGGAATGACAAACCGCTTTTGGCAAAGTTTATATCAAGAGACTTTCAGGTTTTTAACAACGGGTGAATATGACCCCAGCAATATGGACACCGTTGAACAAGACCCTAATTTACCACAGGTGGCGCCTGTTTAATTTTATATCTCAATTGTGGCACAGGCGTCTCGCCTGTGCAGTCATTTAATTTTTCGTTTAATCTTCGTTCTAGTTCTGCACGGGTAATTGTTTTTTCTTGGCGCCGTTTTGCAATCAGCTTCCAAAAATTACTATCTTTACTGAGTTCTAGCTGCTCGGTGTCCATGTTTTCAAGTCCTCTTTGATAATGTTGGGTTCCGCTGTACGCGGGAACCCAACCTACGATTTAATAAGGGTTAGAGTTAGTGTATTGTTAACATTATGATGGGACGGGCAAAGATGCCCGTTCCACAAGACTGTTAAAATTAGACTGTTTGGGAACAATTGGTGTTGTGGATGACTCTAATCTAAATATATTCAGCGATTATTTATATTTAAATTATCTCCAAATGTCACCTAAAACCCTTGCAGTTGCAGCACTTATATCTTTTGTCATTCCAACTAGTGTTGTAGCAAAAACAGCTACCCAAAATAATCCTAACAAGATTTGGATGCTAAGTAATATTGCTCAACAATATGCCGAAGCTGGACAAAAACAAAAAGCTTCCGAATTAATTACTCAAGCGCTCCCTTTGATTGATAACATTTCTAGTAACTGCAATAAGCCAGAACCTATGGCTACTATTGCTGGTAATTATGTACGAGTTGGACAAGAGACTCAAGCCAAGCTGTTACTAGAACAAGCCATCAAAGTTGCTAAGACAGCAAAGGGTTGCAACAGTACTAACGATTCTGTTGAGAATTTGTTGGATATTTCAAATATATATATTAATCAGGGATTTTACGATTTAGCCCTTCAAAGTGTAAGAGGCTTGAATGATGCTTCTTCCTCATTCTATCAAGTTTATGGATTATCTTTAATCGCGCGCGACCTGGCTAAAAGTAATAAAAATGACCAAATTAATGCTTTAATTACTGAGATATTAAATGTAGCTCAAAATATCAAGGATACTAATCAAAAAGTTTTTGCTTTGAGTCGTGGCGCCTATGAGCTTATCGAAGCGCAACAAAATACACAAGCTATCAAGTTGCTAGCTGAGGCACAGAAAACTGTACCAGCTATTCAAGATGTTGATGGCAAACCTAATACATTACTTTTTATGGCACGTGCTTATAATAAACTTGGTCAACCTACTGAAGCTATCAAGCTTCTTGAACAAGCTACACTTGCTACACAGAAAGTATCTAACCCCTCCTTTAGAATCAATAATTTAGGCGCCATTGGAGCCGAGTATGCAGCAGTTAATCAAAAGCCAAAAGCAAACCTATTATTAGAACAAGCTTTAACAATTGCAAATAAAACTAAACCAGCTTCTGCACAAGACGATTTATTACTTACAGTTGCAGGTTATACTGCGAAAACCGGACAATACGACCAAGCTATCAAAATAGCAAAAGGTATCAAAAGCCGCGAATATCAAGCTGCTGCATTATCTCGAATTGCTGGTGAAGTTGCACGTAGGGGAGAATTTGATTTTGCTTTACAGATTGCTCAACGACAAATTGGTAATGCTGCACATAAAGCAGGCGCCATAATGGAAATTACACGCGCACTGGTTGCTGCAAAGCAATTTGATAAAGCTGTAGCAGTTGCTCAAAGTATTAACCGTAAGTACGAAAAAGCCGTAGTTTTATCTGAGATAGCTCTTAAATATGCTGAAGATGGAAACCCTGACAAAGCGATAAATCTTATCAACACAATTAATAAACTTTCTGCTTCGCTATCTGATGAAGCAAATGATATAGATTGGATGTTGCCTGTTGTTGCTCAAAGTTATGCGAAAGCTGGAAACTTTGACCGAGCAATAAAAGTTGCTGAGTCTATTAAAATTACACAGCATCGAGTGAATGCATTAACAAAAATTGCTAACGAATACTCATACAAAGGGCAAAAAGATAAATCTTTACTTTTACTCGCGCAAGCTGTGCAATTAGTCAAATAAATTCTATCAAATATTATTATGCAAAGAAAATTTAAATTTATCATCTTGTTTGTAGCTTCTTTCATCTTGATATCAATTTGCTCATTTGCCTTGTTTTTAAATACAGTAGCGCCGTTCCGAGCAAATACACCAATTGAAGCTGTTACAATTGGATATAATACTCCAACACCAGTTCGATTTTATGGAAATATTTTTGAATCATGTACGAAAAGTAATGATATTACAGAGTGTCGTGTAAATATAAATAAGCGTCCATTAAAAATAACGGTTAACAGTAAACAATTAGAGCCAAATCAACTTCCTAAATGTCTACTATCATATTCAGGGCAAAACTTTAATTGTTTTGTGGGAAGTGGTGGTTATGCTGGTGGAGTTCGCTTTCTTAATTCAATATATACAACTAGCACTTTAGCTTTAACTAGCCAGCAATTAGAATCTTTAAAGTCAGATAATTGGTTTGCTCAGTTCAATCAAAATACTTGGTCAAATATATCAATTATTTTATCAAGTATTTGTGGCATTGTTGCGGCAATTATTATGTGGCAATTTCCAAATAAATTTATACAAGTGTTTGCTAGCTTAGTCATTGGGTTGAATATTTTCTATCAGGCATTAGTTCAACTTTATAGAATTAAACCAGTAACAAGTATATTAATGGATTTGAATGAACCACAAATGATGCTTATTGCAGCTTTATTGGCAATGCTTGGAACTGGTTTGATTTTAACGCTTAATTGGCACCGTCAAAACTTAGTAAAAATGTTTGCTATTATCGGCGGTGTCAACATAGCTTACGTATTTGGGCTATTGGTTTACGCATTTTTACTTAGCGGTGGTTTTATTATTGCCGATTACTAATTAACGTAGATGGTAATTTTGATATCAAATGTAAGGCGCCTCATAGTAAGGATTAATCAAGATTAACTTGCTTGATTAACCCTTGCCTAATTACAAGCTCAAGTATAAGGTAAAAGCTAAAAAACAACAACTTCTTGCTAAGGTTGCTGAGTTAGAAGAAATTGAAAAAGAAATAGAACAAAAGCTTTCCAAATAATCTAACACACAAATCTTTAGCGGTTTAAGTCATAATATAAACAATCGTCATCATTCTAAATTCTATGGATGCTACTAAAACGATTGATGCCCAAGTCACACTGCCAATAGATTTATATCAAGCTCTTGCTCAACAAGCACAAGCACATGGGCATTCTATAAGTAACGAGATTGTAGCACTGTTGGCTACAATGCTTGGGCACAATTCGACTGAACTGACTAAAGAGTTTGCAGATTGGGAAGCGGCAAGTGACGAGGACTGGTTAAATACGGAATTAACACTGGCATTTCAGTAACGCACGCTCCGGAATGCTCAACGCCTTATGGCATCTAAGGTTACAGCACTTCAGTGCAGTTAGGCGCCACCATTACCCTATAGTTATGCTCAACGCCTTACGGCATCTAAGCTTACAGCACTCAGTTATTTAGTAAGTTGTGCTGGGCAAATTGCTTATGCTCAACGCCTTACGGCATCTAAGGTTACAGCACACCTCCCAAATCCTTCAATACAGCAGCAGCTTCCTCGTATGCTCAACGCCTTACGACATCTCAGGGTTCAAGTGGAAATGCATTAATTTTTGATTTCGCACTCAGAGGTGCTTGCATTTAAGCCTATTCTTTTGGGATTGTTGATTTGATGTATAAAGGCAACCTTATGCTACGTTCAAACCTTTGTGGAGACGTGATATATTCCCTGCGGGACACTACATGAACACGTCTCTACATTTGGATTCATAATTAATTCATTAATGCTGTTTATATACATCGCATTCAATTCAAAAAATTTATTGCTTTGGTGTTGGGTTGCGCTACGCTGCACCCAACCTACAATCTAAAGTCTGCTTATAACGAATAACTTATCCGTTACATCCGTTGTATCCGTTGCAAATTATGACTGCACAGGCTTTCCGGCCTGTGCTACAACAGGGGATGTTGTTAGGATGGCGCCAGTTGTTTTTTCCTACTCTTGTTAACTTTGCGTTTGCCTGAGAGGTCATATATTAGTCCCATTAATGCGGGTACTACTGTGGGTGTGAGTATTGTTGAGAATAATAGTCCTCCTGTTAAGACTATACCTAGTCCTTGATATAGTTCGGCGCCTTGTCCAGGTACAACGGCGAGGGGTAACATTCCTAGTACGCTGGTTATGGCTGACATAAAAATTGCGCGCAGTCGGTCTTTTGTGGCTTGGTATGTAGCTTTGTCGTAGTCCATGCCTTCTTCTAGAAGTTGCAACGCGCGTTCTACTATTAATATTGATGTGTTTACAACCACACCTGTCAAGATTATAAATCCTAGTGCGGTAATCATATCGAGTGGTACTGTTACGCCGGGAATGCTGTTTGCAATTACTAAACTTAGTAAGGCGCCGCTCATTCCCATTGGTACGGTTGCCATGATGACTACTGGGTATAATAAGGAACGATATAAGGCTACGAGCAAGAGGTAGATAATAAATATTGATAAAACAAACGCTGTGGCTAATTGTGTAACTGTTTCACCGAGCCTATCAGCAGAACCTGAAAGTTCTATTCTATACCCTGCTGGTAATTTAGCTTGAATTGGCGCCAGTATTTCTTGTTGGGTGCGTTGAACTAAACTACCTAATGGTGCATCAGACTCAAGTGTAACTGTGAGAGTTATTGAACGTTCTAAGTCTACGTGGTTTATTACGTCTGGTCCTACTGTTTCTTTAACTTCAGCGACATCACTCAGTTGAACTTGTCCGCGACTAGTATATAAGGGTAGTTGTCGCAGTTGTTCGGGTGTTTGTACGAATAAATCTTTGAGTTCCACCGAGACATCAAGTTCTTCTTTACCGTCGATAAATTCTGATGCTAAACGTCCTCCTAGTGCTGCTTCTACCATTGAACCAACTTCTGCTTCTGCTATGCCAACTTCGGCAAGTCGTTCGCGGTTGGGTATTACTTGCAGTTCGGCGGCGCCTCCGACATAATTAGAACGAACGTTTCGTACACCCGATAAGGCACGCAGTTTACCCATGATATCGCGTTCGTATTCGCTTAGTTGATTTAAGTCGGCGCCGACTATATCTACTTCAAATTCTTTACCTGGGTCACGGAATATAGAAATACGGTTTGGCACCATAAAGCGATAACCAGCAAAATTATTACTAGCTTTCCGCATCCGTTCTATCATCATTGCTAAACCGTTGCTCGTGGCAAACTCCGGTTTGAGTATTGCCGCTATACCACGTATTGCACCCGGACGGTCTACATACATTACTCTTTCTACTTCGGGTTGCTTTCTCAAGTACGCACGCACAGGTTCCGATTGGCGAATCGCTTCGGGTATACTTGTTCCTGGCATCGGTTCTGCACGCCATAGTACTAAGTTACGATTACCTTCAGGCAAATAATCAGCAGGTGGCAATAAGAAAATACTTGCTACCATTAAACCAACTGGAATCGATAATATAAATAGTCGGCGCCCAAGTCTACCATTTCCAGTTGACCAAGCAACTGTAATCATAAGAATATTTTCTAACTTGGTTTGAAAAACTCTAAAAATAGCAGAAGTGTTTGCGACCGACCGAACAAGCCAGTTGCCACCTCTATATTTACCTCCTTCCAGAACCTGTAATGCTTCATTTTGGTTAAGGAATAAGCCAGATAACATTGGTACAAGCGTAACTGCCGCTAGCATTGAAAGCAATGAAGCAGCAGTAATTGCAACTGCCATATCCGTAAAAAGCTGGGCAATTTCTCCTTGTACTAATACTAAAGGAGCAAACACTGCAACATTCGTTAAGGTTGCTCCGAAAACTCCTCCCGCAACTTCCTTCGTCCCGTCGATAGTTGCACGAACTGGGTTTTTGCCCTGCTGCATATGGGTAAAAACATTTTCTACCACCACTATTGCATTATCTACAACCATCCCCGATGTAAAACCTAGCGCTGCTAAACTAATAATATTCAGCGTGCGTCCCAACATTGCCATCGCAATAAACACGGTTATCATCGTTGTCGGAATAGTTAAAGCAATAACTGCAACAGTTCGCATCGAACCCAAAAACAGTAATAGCACCAGCACAGCAAGCAAAGAACCACTAATTAAGTTCTCTTGTACCAGTGTTACCGACTGATTTATATACTCACTTTCGTCATAATTATAGATAAACTTGATGCCTTCACCTGCGCGGTCAAACTGAGCTTCTAATTCAGTAATTGCCGCACGTACCCCTTTTGCAACGTCTGGAACATTGGCGCCAATCCGGCGAATAATACCAATTGCCACAGTGGGGTTATCATTAAATAGCAATGCACTATCTTGGGGTTTACGTCCCATTTGTATTTGTGCAACATCGCGTAAATATACCGTTCCTGAAGCATCGCGTCGCAACACAAAACCCGCAATTTCTTCCATATCCTGCGACCTGCTCACCGTGCGAACTCTGTATTCACGACGACCCAATATTAACGGGCCACCTCGGATATCACGGTTATTTTCCCGCAACACTCTTACCACATCACCAATAGCCAAATTTCTCTCAGCTAAAGCTTTGGGGTCAACACGCACTTCCACTTCACGCTGTTGTCCACCCACAACCAAAAATTGTCCAGTTCCTTCCACACGACGTAACCGGGGTATAATAACTTCTTCAGCTAAATCCCGGTTTCGATTTGGGTCACTTTTAAAACCAGGTTTCGGCGCCATAGGTATCCACATCATCGGAGAACTAGCGCCACTAACAATCTCAACCGCAGATTCCCCAGCTTCTTCTGGTAAACTTTCAACTTGTTGTAAACGATTTAATACATCTACTAAACGCTCATCAACATCGCTACCCCAATTAAATTCTAAATTAATAGTGCTGCGTCCCGACCTTGAAGTACTGCTAATTTCCTGCACACCCAACACTTCCTCCATCCGTTCTTCAATCGGACGGGTAATTAAATCTTCTACCTCAGTTGGTCCGGCGCCGGGATAAGTGGTATTAATAGTAATCTCTGGTCTATCACCACCAGGTTGAAGTTCCAAAGGTAAATTCAATAAAGACAATATTCCGAATACAGCGAGAAGGCAGAATAAAACAAATGTGCCATGTCGCCAACGAACAGCAGTTTCTATAATTTTCATGGTTTATTATTTTTTATATATTGAAGTTTGATCCCCCCAACCCCCCCTTATTAAGGGGGGCTAAGAATGCTCTTTCTTACCTTTAATAAGGTACTAAAATCTCCTCATGTTCCCCCCTTATTAAGGGGGGTTAGGGGGGATTTTTTAACGTCCATTACTTACCACATTACGAATAGCGGCGCCATCAGTTAACATATCGCCACCACGAGAAACAATCTCTTGACCTGCACGTAGTTGTGGATGATAAATAGCGACTTTCTCACCCATATCAGCGACCATCTGCACCTCTTGCTGTTTAGCTCTACCTTCTGCGACGGTATATACAAACCATTTATCTTGACGCTTGGTTAATACATCGCGCGATACAACAAAACTAGGTTGATTTGTTGCAGATTGTAAAGTACCTGTAACAGCCATTCCAGATACCAAACCTCTGGGTGGGTTATTTAACTGTACCCGAACTCTTTGCCGACGAGAGGCGCCATCAGCAGTAGGTACAACACCTGTAATAGTGGCATTACTTTTCCAATTAGGTAAAGCGCGCGCCGTTAACTCTACCCTTGTTCCTGGTGTAACTCTTCCCGTTAACTCTTCAGGTAATTCTAAAAATACATCAAGTCTATCACCAGCCACAAGACTGGCAATTTCTCCACCCGTTTGTACCAAATCACCAACACTAACTTTCCGCTCTTGAACAATACCTGTAGAATTAGAAGTAATTTTAGTTCTCTGTAAAGCTAACCTTGCTTGGTTAACTGCGGCTTCGGCTGCGCCTACTAATGCGCGTTGTGCCTCCATTTCTTCGCGTGTTGCTCCAGCTTTTGCTTCTTTTAAAGTAGCTTCAGCAGCTAGTCGTTCCCCATGTGCATCATCAACAGACGCTCTTGCTTCCACTAACAACCGTTGAGAAATAGCACCTTCTCTAACTAAATTAGTATTACGCTGTAAATTATCGCGCGCTTCTTGTTCCCGTGCAAGTGTCGAACGCAGTGCAGCTTGCCGTTGGGCAATAATTTCTGGACGAGTACCAACTTCTAAACGTGCCATGTTACTACGCTGCTGTGCCAACTGTGCCAAAGCTTGTGAAAGTGCTAGTTGCTGGTCGGCATCATCTAATACAGCAATAGTCATTCGCGGAGTAACTCTATCACCCGGCTGCACCATAATTTGTTTTAATATTCCACCTGTTTGCGCGCGGATAGTCGCTTGTTGCGTTGCTTCGACTTGTCCTAATAACTGGTAACTACGCATACCTTGCCCAGTAGTTAATGTAGTGGTTTCTACTGGACGCGGAGGTGTTTGCGGTGCCTGTGCGGTTGCAGGTTGTGATGTTTTTCCTGGTGCTAATGTTCGCCAACCAATAACACCTGCGCCGAGTACTAGTCCTGCAAGCAATACTCCAAGCCAAGGTTTTCGCTGAGTCGAGGTGTTATCCTGAACGCTAATATCTTCATCTTCAACGATAGCTTGAGTATCTGTAATAATCTCATTTCTAGGACTCATGGCGCATCCCTCCTTGATAACGCAGTTAAACCACAAACAGAAACCGGGTTTCTTATAACAATTTATGCTTTTAAGCCTTATCTCTCCACCAGAAACCCGGTTTCTAAAAGTTTCGGCGAACCGCATTAAACAGCCATGAAAGGTTTATGAAAATTTTTTAATAATTTATATTTTTAGATATCAGAACAAATATACGCACAGTTATTATTGCTATAGGTCTGCAAAGATGGGGACAATGATAATAAAAAATGATGAACAGTATCAAAATTGCTTAAACTACTTGCACAAGTTTGAGCAGTCGGTAGTTGAACAAGGTTATTCTTTTCAGTGTTAATTTGTTATGGCATCACGCACCCTACCTTTATATTTACCGATTGTTTCCAAAAAATCCTACTGCTAACCATATTGCAAAGGTAAATAAGGAAATTATACCAATAAGAGTTAATACTAGAACAATTATGACTATATTTATGAACCATTCATCTTTTTCACGGCTTTGAATTGGTTCGCGTAGATGCGCTTCGAGTAAATTTACATTTTTGGTGTTTGCTTTCCATGTTGTATCAAATATATCTCCCAAGATTGGGATTGAACCAACGGCGCCATCAATAACTATAATAAATATCATTTTTGCTAATGTTGTTTTAGGCAGTTTAAATTGAATTGCCTGAAATAATATATAGACTGATAGCAAAATACCAATAAAGTCTCCTCCTACGGGTAATAACCCAACTAGTGACTCTAGTCCAACTTTAAACCTTGTCCCAGGAACACCAAGCGAACGGTCCCATAAATCACTTAGTTTGCGTAGACTTTGCAGTTTGGCTAGTTTAGCGTTGGTGTCAGAGTGCATATAATAAGAACAGCTTGGTGATTGAGTTATACAAATTATGAATCAAAACTGGGCGCCTGACATTAAGTATGGAAATCCGTATAATTGTCAAAATTAATACATAAAAGATAAGTATAATCTAGCGACTAACCAGCACTTTGATTTGATGATTTTCTTCAGCTAATATATCTAACTCGATTTGATTAAGTTGTTTCGGTTGCATTTGTTGCAAATCGTGCATTACTGTTTTGACGTTTTCACTACTAAATTTATAATACTCCGTTAAACTACCAATTGGATAATTTAAGCGTTGATAACGGTGCTTAAAATACTTTTCAATATTGCCGCGATTTTTCCATGTACCCAGCACTTTTATCTCAATAGTTTTATAATGTGCTACTAAATCTATTTCTACTTCTTTGAGACGCTTTTGAATTTGGCGCCCAGTCACACCCACTTTATAGAATACCTTTTTATCATCAGTCCGAATTTCCAAAAAATACAGCATATTTGATAACACTCTCCTTAACTGCGTGCGGTATAATTGTAAGTCAATTATTCGATGTGACAAATCAGAACTTTTTTTAAAAGTCGCATGTTCAACAGCTAACTCTAACTTCAACAGCTTCTTAAATATTAAAGGTTCCTGCACCGAATTAAACAACGCTAAATCTAAGGCACCAACGGGTATCTTACCCAAGTGATTAAACTCATACCCAGTAGGAACCATATAAACATTCTTAGTTAACAAACCTGACTTTAATAAACCAGGACTAAGCAACTGAGAACTCACTAAATAATCTCTACAACCATACTCATTCCACAACAACTTAAGTAACTTTAAATCCTTACCAGATAACTGAATATTAAAGCTATCGTAAAAAGGTAAAACAGGAAACTCCTGATTAGCAACCGAACGGCAAGTCTCATCAGTATGGGCAAAATGGTGTTCCTTCTTCTTACCCTTCTTAGCAGTCAAACCACCACCACAATAAGGACACATCAACCGACTCTTACCACTACAAACATCCTCAACGTATACCAAAACCCCAGAACTATCCACACCATAATTTAACCACACAACTAAATCTCTCCTTCTTTCTTACTTTGCGAACTTTGCGTCCTTTGCGGTTCGTTACCTAAACATTTTATTTATACTAAAAGAATATATATACACCCAAAAAATATGATATTTCTAGAACTAGAAAACTTATTTAACATTAAACTAATTAAAGATAAAGAATTTTTTCGTGAATGGCAAGATAATTTACCATAACTGAGCGAATCAGAAAAGCAACAGTTAGATAAAGTACAAGCTGGATATTTTAATTTACTGAGATACCCGCCTTTCCTCGAAAACGTGTTAAAATGGTAGTGCTAGACCCACTTTTATTTATCGGTGACTTTTACCTTTCACCATACTGCGTCAAGCCCGAAAAATCCATCGAAATATCCGCTCTTGATGAAGATACTATAATCAAGGGAAGTTTGGATGTCCTCGTATTGAAAGACCAGCTATGGCTAATGGTGATTGAATCTAAACAAGCAGCTTTTTCGCTCTTAAGCAGGTTTAGCACAGATATTAGTTTATATGTTAGCAAATCCTTACCGAAATAAACCTACTTTTGGCATGATGACAACGGGAGGAAGTTTTGTGTTTATAAAGCTCATCCAAGGAGAACAACCACAGTATGCTACCTCTAGGATTTTTGAACTTCGCAACCCCGATAATGAATTATATGATGTTCTTAAAATTAGGACTTACGCATAAAATTCTAGAAACCGGGATTTTTTGTTGAAATCTGTTATAGAAATGACGATTTGTCTGCGACAATGAATGCGTAGAAACCGCGTTTCTTAGCGTAAGTCCTGAAAATTTTAAAACACATCACCCCACATCTTGCACGCCTGCCTAGAAACCGGGCTTCTTGACAAAAACTTTGCTATA
>NZ_MRCD01000054.1:53219-60575 GCF_001904745.1 Calothrix sp. HK-06 | reverse complement strand
GGCTACGATAGTTGGAGAGTTGTCTCCTGCAACAATTGCTCGGTGCCAGGGCAATTATACAAACAAAAGCCTTCTCTTATATGCTAGAGTTGGCTTTTGTTTTTGGAAAAGAATTCTTCGGCTATTTTGCCTACCTTAGTTACAACTTTTGGCATAGTTTGATTGCCTTAATTTGTAATATTTTTGTTACAGTACGAAATGCTATTCATCCTCATCTCCTGGTGGTCGTTGGCTGTCACTTTGTTGAGCATTCCATCCCAAAACAATATATTCTAGCATTTCAGCCTGCGTACAGTTATTTACAACTGCATATTGCTTAATTAGCTCTTTTACTTTAGGGCTAATGTCGCGTATATCTAGTGAATCATTTCTTGCCGTTTCCATTAGTTGCTAATACATACTACGTATATTTCACAATTTGATTATATAACTATTATTACAAGGCAAAGGCATCTAAATTTACAAAAATTAGTTTATGAGTAATGAAAGATTTTTTATTAAAATACATCCATTTGGCAAAAGTGCTGCTGCCTGTTGACTAGTTGCAAAAATCCACTAATGTGCATTAAAATCTACTAAAAATTAGTAGATTTTATTAGCAAATTTTTAACATTAGATTTTTGGACTGTCACTAATCTTTATAAAGAGGGAGAGGCGAGAAATTGTGAGAACTGGATGCTAGGTTTAACTGCTAGAGGGTTTTACGTTGTCTCTTACTCACTATGCGATTATAAAGTCAGGCGAAATTTAGTACAAGAGAGTATACGTACAAATAATCATGATAGTTTAAATAATCTTGATGAAATAACTGCTATTGCTTCATTTTTATTGCTTACAGACGAGAGTCTTAAGATGACAGCTACGTTATGGGCAGAGTCAAAATTAAGTGGGGCACCTACGGCAAAGGATAGTTCTCTCGATGCGGATTTGATAATTTGCGCTCAATAGCGAATACTAGCCGGACAGCAATCGGGACAAATGAGCATAATAGCAATTACTAATGTTAAGCATTTGGATAGATTTGCTACTGTTGGCAGGTGGTAAGATATCATGACGTAACAGGTATTTTATCAAATCCAATACTGTTCAAAACTGAGGAGAAAAAATTGATCCAACGCTGCCAATTCTAATAATTGCAGTAATCCAGTTAATTTCAATTTTGAATTGTTATGGCTGACCAATCAACAGAAAAGCTGCCCAATCAAATGGGTGTGGATATTGTTTCATTGTGGTTAACATGGCTTGACGCAGTGCGATGGCTTTGTCCGGCTGACGTTGCATGTTACGATAAAATTCGGTCATTAGTGAAGCAGTTGGGTTGTCGGGTACTGACCATAAAGAAACTACAACAGTGGGAACTTTTGCATTAACAAACGCGCGAGATAAACCAACCACGCCATCTCCAGTAATTCTACCTCGCCCAGTGTTGCAAGCGCTGAGAACGACTAATTCATTGTTCAACTTCAGGTTGAGAATTTCACTGGCAGTCAGGATACCATTTTCCTGTATCGAGGTTTGACTTTGGGAGGTGGGATCGGGAGCAAGGGCAATTGCTCCTGGTATTCCTAATCCACTAAAGTCATCCAGCAATCCGTGGGTTGCTAAGTGAACTACGCTTGAATTGGCCATCTGTTGCACTACTTGTGATTTATTAGCGTTGGCGCCAATTAGCGCTTTGGCGTTGAAAAGTTGGGCAATAGCTTTGGCTTCTTCCTCGGAACCGGGTAGGGGAGATAATTGTTCGGGTGGTTCCCCTACCTCAGTTACAACTTTTGGCATGGTTGGATTACCGACAATTAAAGCGGAGGCAGAATTCTTGGTTGCTCTCTGCTTTCGCAGCTGATATGTGAGGTCTAATACTTGAATGGAAGGGGCAAACGAAATTGTGTGCTTTTCAATTAAAAATTTGCCTGTAGCATCTTGAAGCGCGGCAAAAGGGACTAGAAAAAGTGATCTATGGGGTATCAAAACGACATGGGCATTTGCATCTTGAGGAAGTAAGTCAGCAACGGGCTGAATTAATAATTGCTGAAGTTTAAATAAGGGGTTGGCATCGGTTTGAGATGTGTTGCTGTTCCCACCAAAGCTGCGATTTCTCTGAGTGAGGAAGTTACGACTTTTAGTGACTAAATCACTTAGTCCTTTTGGATAACATAACTGGGGGTTTTGGCACTGCCACAAGGGTTTTAAGTCTACTCGACGCAGTGTTACATTGCCTGTAGGTTGAATTACCCAAATCAAAAGTTCAGATTCGCGCGTTTCCAACTTTCCTTGAACTTTGAAATTTGCTGGCACGATGGAATATTCTACCAGGGTGGCACGCTGATTTTGAGCAATTTTTTTTATTTCTGCAATCGTTGGAGAAGCAAGAGGCTTAGAAAGTGGCTCTTTTTTGTCAGAAATAGAGGAAAGACTGCGAGCAAGTAGTTCGGCAAAAGCGCGCGCACGTCCCCGTTCGGAAATTTCTAGAGCGGCTTCAGGTTGATTTTGGTTAACTAGAACTGATTGCAGGTTACTATAAGGTGCATTTTGAGTTTCAAAAATGGAGATTTTGAAGCTATCATTGCTGCCAAGTCTCGCTCGCAGAGACTCCCAAATTTCAATTGCTTCTCGGAGGGTTTTGGCTGCTCCTGTTAAATTACCTGATTGAACCCTAACAGCTGCCGCATTAATTTTCGCAATACCTTCTTCCCGGCGATTGCTACGCGAGGACGCATACTGAAAATACTGCTGATAAGCCTCTAAAGCTTTCTCGTTATTACCCATCTGAAAGTATGCAAGTCCTTGATTGCCGCGAATGCGATATAAAATGTCGGCATCTTGTAACTTATTCCAAGTAATTTTCCAGGCTTCCTCATAGAGTGAGAGCGCTTTATTATAATCTCCTTGTGAATAAGCTACCCCTCCTAAATTTGCCAGTGCTAAAGTTTCCGAGCGCAAGTCTTTAAATTCGCGCGCGACCGCTAAACGTTGTTGCTGATAATTGGCAGCTTCAGTATAGTCACCTTGGGTTTGATAAATAACCCCCAAGTTTCCCAAAGCCAAGCTTATAAGTGAACGCTCCTTAATTTTCTGAGCAAAGGTTAAAGCTTGAGAGTAATGGTCAATTGCTTTCTTTGAATCTCCCAATGCTTGATAAACAATGCCCAAATCGTTTAAAGCTTTTGCTTCTCCTGCTTGGTCTTTAATTTTTCGAGATAAAGTTAAACGCTTTTGGTGAAACGTAATTGCCTGCACGTACAAATCCGCTCCATAATAAGCATTCCCTAAATTTCCTAATGCTTGAGCAACTTGAGACTGTGCGGTATTATTTTTAGTAAGAGATTGAATTAACTTACAAAAATCATTTAAATAAGCTATCGCCTCCGCGTAATAATTTCCTTTTTGAACATGTGCTAGTCCCAAATTTCCTAGAAGCATTACTTCTAATTCTGAGTCAGAGTTTTGTTGAACAATTTCTAATCCCTGTTTATAGTAATCAATTGCGCGGTCATATTCGCCTTGAAGATGACGGGATAATCCTAATGCTGCTAAGGTTTTGGCGATTTTACGAGGTTCTTTACTCGCGCGTGCTATATCTAAATCAGACTCAGAGATAGATTCATTTTGCAAACCATCAAGCGAAAAGTAAGCAATTCCAGTATTGCTAATTCGTTGTCCCTCCCATTGTAGGTTCTGAAGAGGTTGATAAAGGGTAAGTACCTGAGCTTGTTGATTAGTTTGTGCTGGCTTGGTTTTCGGACTTGTTGCTTTACCCAAAGATTCTGTAGTTAGAACTGGTTGCCATGCAAGTGTTGGTATCAAGCCAAGGGTTAAACAAAGAGTAAAAATATTTTTTTTAGGAAACATAATATCAAATAAGAAACTAGGGATTAGAATAACAGTACATCTTATGCTATTTTTTTTATCCTTGCCCCTTTCTATGATTCAAGTTCGACCGTGGGAAGTCAACATGCTAAAAGGCGCCTCTATTCTTCTTAATTATTCGTAACAAAACAAGCGCTTTTACTAACGCTTGGTGTAGCGAGGGGAGTGCGTGGTTAATAATATACCGTACAACTATTACTATCTCCTGACAATTGATACTGGGTACTTATGCTGGCTCCGGGTTTTAGAGGCTGCTGCTTATAGAGTTTATTGTATAAAAAATAACTTAATAAGTTTACGTAAGCCTACGAAAAGATATTCAAGCTAAAAGGCTTGATATGCCTTAATTTGAAATAGATAATTGAGCGTATCTTCATCAGCGAATTAAATGATTGTACTTATAGTTTATCAAGCCTTAACTTTCTATCAATTTTATACTAAGCAAGATTCTCGATGCGATTTTGTCAATCTATAGCTTCAATAAAGAAAGTAGTATCTTGTCAAAAAAAATGCAGCTACTTTCAGAACCAGAAATGCCAAATACAACAAAATCCCACATTCTCACCCCAGATAAACAACAAACCAATAGAACAAAGTCATTTTCTGTTCAACAACGCTTAAACATGATTGGTTCGATAACTCATTTAATGATGAGTTCTCCACTTCATCGAAGATACAATGTCGCGGATATTGCAGAGCGATTTGTTCCAGCTTTAATTCACAATCAATTTCGCTATTACGAAATTAACGGTAGTCCAATTGGATTTGTTAATTGGGCATGGTTAAGCGATGAAGTCGAGCAAAAATTCATGACAGGGAAATATGTTTTGCATCTTGATGAGTGGCTTGGTGGCAACAACTTATGGTTTCCTGAATTTATTGCCCCATTTGGTCACGCGCGTTTGATTGTCAAAGACTTACGTACAAATATATTACCCAAAGGAACACTAGCAAAGTCCTTCAAAATTCGTCCAGACGGCAGCTTACGTTCTATTTCTTATTGGACAGTATAACTTGCCTACTAATCTTTTTCAAATATTTTGTTTTAATTCATTAACTTAATTAGTTGGGAGATTTGTCATGGGAAAAGTAGTAAAGAAAGTAGTAGATGTAGTAGAAGATGTCAATAATGCTGTTAACCCCTTTTATAAAAATGGTGGTAGTGGCAACGATGATTTTGCAATCTACGGTGCTGGTGCAGCTTACGGAAATGATGGTAATGACACCCTTAAAGCCTATGCACTTTACGTTAAGCTTGATGGTGGCTCTGGTGATGATACTATCAAATCTTACTCAGGTAGGTCTGACCTTTACGGTGGTTCTGGTAACGACAATATCGAAGCTTGGGGAATATCTAATTATATAGATGGAGGTTCTGGCAATGACACCATTAAAGCCTATGCGGCTTCCAATCAAATTTATGCAGGTGAGGGCTACGATAAAATTGATGCCTATGGTGGTTACAACAAAATAGACGCTAATGACGACGGACTTGCTGACTATATCTACGCAGAAGGTGGTTATAACGATATTGATGCTGGTTCTGGTAATGACACGATCACAGCTAAGGGTGGCTACAACGATATTGATGCTGGAAACGGGAATGACACAATCACAGCTGAAGGTGGTTATAACAAAATTTATGCTCGTTCCGGTTCCGATACAATAAAAGCCTATGGTGCTGGTAATGTAATTGATGCTAATGACGACGGACTTGCTGACTATATCTACGCAGAAGGCGCCTATAACGATATTGATGCAGGTTCTGGTAATGACACCATTACAGCCAAAGGCGGTTACAACGATATTGATGCTGGAAACGGTAATGACACTATTACTGCGGAAGGTGGTTATAACAAAATTTACGCCCGTTCTGGTTCCGATACGATAAAAGCCTATGGTGCTGGTAATGTAATTGATGCTAATGACGACGGACTTGCTGACTATATCTACGCAGAAGGCGCCTATAACGATATTGATGCAGGTTCTGGTAATGACACCATTACAGCCAAAGGCGGTTACAACGATATTGATGCTGGAAACGGTAATGACACTATTACTGCGGAAGGTGGTTATAACAAAATTTACGCCCGTTCTGGTTCCGATACGATAAAAGCCTATGGTGCTGGTAATGTAATTGATGCTAATGATGACGGACTTGCCGACAATATCTACGNAGAAGGCGCCTANAACGATATTGATGCAGGTTCTGGTAATGACACNATNACAGCNAAAGGNGGNTACAACGANATNGANGCTGGAAACGGTNATGANACNATNACTGCNNANGGTGGNTATAACAAAATTTACGNCCGTTCTGGTTCCGATACGATAAAAGCCTATGGTGCTGGTAATGTAATTGATGCTAATGATGACGGACTTGCTGACAATATCTACGTAGAAGGCGCCTATAACGATATTGATGCTGGTTCTGGTAATGACACGGTCACAGCTAAAGGTGGTTATAACGACATTGATGCTGGAGACGGCAATGATACCATCACAGCTGAAGGTGGTTATAACAAGATTTATGGTGGTTCAGGAGATAACCGTATCACTGCTTATGGTGGGTACAACAAAATTTATACAAATGGCGACAGTAATTCTAATGTTATCAAAGCTTATGGTGGCGGTAATTATATTCAAGGCAGTTCCAGCAAAACCTTTTCAGAAAATGTACTAACTGGATTTAAAACTGAGTACATAAATATTGGTTTTATACGCATTCCTATAGTAACTCCTGTGTATACTACAGTACAGAGAGTATACAATGGTAACGATGATATCTATGCTGAAGGTGGCACCAATATTATTGATGCGGGTAGTGGTAATGATACCATCAATGCTAAAGGTGGCTACAACAATGTAGATGCTGGAGACGGTAATGACACCATTACTGCAGAAGGTGGTTATAACAAAATTTATGCTCGTTCTGGTTCTGACACAATAAAAGCTTACGGTGGTGGTAACGTAATTGATGCCAATGATGATGGTAATGCTGACAGTATCTACGCAGAAGGTGGCGCCAATATCATTGATGCAGGTAGTGGTAATGACACCATTACTGCCAAAGGTGGCTACAACGATATTGATGCTGGAAACGGTGATGATACCATCACTGCTGAAGCTGGCTACAACGATATTGATGCTGGAAACGGTAATGACACAATCACTGCCTATGGTGGCTATAACAAAATTTATGCCCGTTCTGGTTCTGACACAATAAAAGCTTACGGTGCTGGTAATGTAATTGATGCCAATGACGACGGACTTGCTGACAATATTTATGTTGAAGGCGCCTATAACGATATTGATGCAGGTTCTGGTAATGACATCATCACTGCTAAAGGCGGTTACAACGACATCGATGCAGGAAACGGTAATGATACTATTACTGCTGAAGGTGGCTATAACAAAATTTATGCCCGTTCTGGTTCCGATACGATAAAAGCTTACGGTGCTGGTAATGTAATTGATGCCAACGACGAT
>NZ_MRCD01000054.1:0-52072 GCF_001904745.1 Calothrix sp. HK-06 | reverse complement strand
TACAACAAAATTTATACAAATGGCGACAGTAATTCTAATGTTATCAAAGCTTATGGTGGCGGTAATTATATTCAAGGCAGTTCCAGCAAAACCTTTTCAGAAAATGTACTAACTGGATTTAAAACTGAGTACATAAATATTGGTTTTATACGCATTCCTATAGTAACTCCTGTGTATACTACAGTACAGAGAGTATACAATGGTAACGATGATATCTATGCTGAAGGTGGCACCAATATTATTGATGCGGGTAGTGGTAATGATACCATCAATGCTAAAGGTGGCTACAACAATGTAGATGCTGGAGACGGTAATGACACCATTACTGCAGAAGGTGGTTATAACAAAATTTATGCTCGTTCTGGTTCTGACACAATAAAAGCTTACGGTGGTGGTAACGTAATTGATGCCAATGATGATGGTAATGCTGACAGTATCTACGCAGAAGGTGGCGCCAATATCATTGATGCAGGTAGTGGTAATGACACCATTACTGCCAAAGGTGGCTACAACGATATTGATGCTGGAAACGGTGATGATACCATCACTGCTGAAGCTGGCTACAACGATATTGATGCTGGAAACGGTAATGACACAATCACTGCCTATGGTGGCTATAACAAAATTTATGCCCGTTCTGGTTCTGACACAATAAAAGCTTACGGTGCTGGTAATGTAATTGATGCCAATGACGACGGACTTGCTGACAATATTTATGTTGAAGGCGCCTATAACGATATTGATGCAGGTTCTGGTAATGACATCATCACTGCTAAAGGCGGTTACAACGACATCGATGCAGGAAACGGTAATGATACTATTACTGCTGAAGGTGGCTATAACAAAATTTATGCCCGTTCTGGTTCCGATACGATAAAAGCTTACGGTGCTGGTAATGTAATTGATGCCAACGACGATGGACTTGCTGACAATATTTACGTAGAAGGCGCCTACAACGATATTGACGCTGGTTCTGGTAATGACACGATCACAGCAAAAGGTGGTTACAACGATATTGATGCAGGAAACGGTAATGATACTATTACTGCTGAAGGTGGTTATAACAAAATTTATGCTCGTTCCGGTTCCGACACCATAAAAGCCTATGGTGCTGGTAATGTAATTGATGCCAACGACGATGGACTTGCTGACAATATCTACGTAGAAGGCGCCTACAACGATATTGATGCTGGTTCTGGTAATGACATCATCACAGCTAAAGGTGGTTATAACGATATTGATGCTGGAAATGGCAATGACACTATCACTGCCTATGGTGGCTATAACAAAATTTACGCCCGTTCTGGTTCGGACACAATAAAAGCTTACGGTGGTGGCAACGTAATTGATGCTGATGATGATGGCAATGCTGACAATATCTATGCTGAAGGTGGCGCCAATATCATTGATGCTGGTTCTGGTAATGATACCATCACTGCTAAAGGTGGTTACAACGATATAGATGCTGGCAACGGCAATGATACCATCACTGCTGAAGGTGGCTATAACAAAATTTATGCTCGTTCCGGTTCGGACACAATAAAAGCTTACGGTGGTGGTAACGAAATTGATGCCAACGATGATGGTAACGCTGATAATATCTACGCAGAAGGTGGCGCCAATATCATTGATACTGGTTCTGGTAGCGATAATATCGAAGCTTACGGTGCTGCCAATGTCATCAACGCTAGCAATGGCAACAATAAAATCATCGCAGGTGGTGGTGCCAACGTAATCAATACTGGTTCTGGTGACGACGACATACAAGCTTATGGTGGCGCCAATGTTATTAACGCTAGCGATGGTAATAATAAAATTATTGCTGCGGGTCTTGCCAATGTAATTACTACAGGTTCTGGGACTGACAATATCATTGCTGCTGGTGGTACTAACGTAATTCAATCCGGCTCAGGAAATGATGAGATTGTTGTTGGTGGTGGACTAAATGTAGTTCTCTCCGGTTCAGGGAATGACATAGTTATTGCTGGTGGCGGCGCCAACGTTGTTTACGACTCTGACGGTAACAACGAGATATATGGACTTGCTGCTGGAAACGTATTTGTCAAAACTGGTAGTGGTACTGATACTATGGCTGCTATTGGTGGAGCTAACGTTTTTGCCAAGATTGGTAGCGGTAACACCAATATGTACGCTGGTGGCGCCTTCAATATTCTCACCAAAGTTAGCGATAGCTATGACACAGATACCATGATTGCCGTTGGTAAAGGGAATTTACTAACCAAAGTCGGTCATGGTGCATCGACAATGATTGGTGTTGGTTTATACAATATCTTGACCTCTTGGGGTGATAGTAAAGACCTCATTATTGGTGTGGGTAAAGTCAATGCCATGATTGGTGGCGGCGCCGATGATATCATGGTTGCCGCTGGTATGGGGAATATTGCTTTCGGTGATTCCTTGGGGATAGATTTGGGTGGTTTTGGTTCCAGTGAAACGAAGAATGCAGGTAAAGATGCTAGAACCGATGAAATTAATACTGGTGTAGATTGGGAAAATGCTGGTAATGTTGAAACAACTGGGCAAGTCACCGGAAATGACGTGATTGTCACCCTTGGAAAATATAATGCTGCTGTAGGTGACGCAGGGGCAGATATTATTGTTGCTGGGGGACTTTACAACTTTGTTTACGGAGACAGTTTAAATCAAGGTTGGACTTTAGATTCGATTCAAATTCCTGGTGTTGACAATTTACTTCCCGATATTGATTGGAATTATCTCGCTAGTTTGATACCAGATATTAATTTTCAACTTCCAGATATTGATTTTAACTTTGATAATTTGAATTTCAATATCCCAGAGATTAATTTAAGCCTTCTAGATTTCAATATTCCCGATATTGATTTAAGCTTCCCAATTTTCAATATCTCAGATATTGATTTAAGCCTTCTAGATTTCAATATTTCTGGTATTGATTTAAGCTTTCCAGAACTCAATATTTTAGATATTGATTTGACGAATTTGTTTAGTATAAATCTTGGGGCTTTGGACTTACCTAGTCTTGGTTTTAGCTTGGATCAACTTCTCGATATTGATATTGACGTTGATATCCCAGATTTAACTTTTGATCTAGACTTTGACTTCAATCTTGCTGATTTTGACTTCTCTTTGGGTGAGTTTGGCTTCGGTTCTTTCTCTGTTCCTAATATCTCTTTACCAAGTTTCAGTTTACCTAGTTGGGAGACACCAAGCTTTACTATACCAATAGTAGACTTGGATATTCCTAGCTTGGGTATTCCTGATTTCAGCATACCAAGTCTTTCTCTACCAAGCTTTTCTCTACCCGATTTCTCTAATTTTTCTTTTCCTGATGTATCCCTAACTGGGTTATCTTTACCCGATTTGCCCAATTTTGACTTGACATCTCGCTTCAGCTTTGATTTCTACAATAATAACGGTGATATTATCGTTACAGCAGGCCAACTTAACGTTGTTGGTGGCGCCTTGGGAGATGACGTTATTATCAGTGCTGGTAAAAATAACGTCATGTTTGGCGGTGCTGGTAACGAATTAGTCTTTGGTGCTGGTCAAAATAATCTGGTGCTAGGAGACGAAGGTAACGACCTGATCTTAAATGCAGGTAAATCAAACTATATTCTCAGTGGTAGTGATAACGATACTATCCTCGCTGCTGGACAAACCAACGTTATACTGGCTGGTAGCGGTGATGATATTGTGTTCTCTCTCGGTAAAAGCAACAATATCCTCGCTCAAAGTGGTGATGACATTGTTATCGGTTTAGGTGAAAGTAACCGAATAAGTGGTGGCGATGGTAATGATGTATTATTAGCTGGCGGTAAGTCGAATATCTTCCTCGGTGGTGCCGGCGATGACATTATTGTCGGTATCGGTCAAAACAATATTATATCTGGCGATCGCGGCAATGATTGGATTATTGCAGGAGGAAGTAACAACAAGTTCCTCGATTTCTTTGGTGATAATACCGTTATTAGCATTGGTTCAAGTAATAGAATTTACACATTCGAGGGCAATGATGTTATCTTTGCTGGCGGTAAGCAAAATTCTGCCAGTACTGGTAACGGTGATGACATTATCTTTGCTGCCGGTCAGAAAAATTCTGTGAGTGCTGGTGATGGTGATGACATTATTGTTGCCGTTAGCCAAACTAACATTTTGAGTGGTGGTAATGGTAGCGACCTAATTTTCGCTGGCGGAAGCAAAAACATTATTTATGAAGAAGGTTACTTCAGCCATTTAAATTATGGCTCAATTGAACTTCCTAGCACCGATGACTTTATCCCTGATATCCCCTCTGAAATAAATATTGAAAGCTTTTTCCCAGATGTTGATTGGAATAGCTTAACAAACATTGACCTTGGTTCTTTAGAGTTACCAAGCTTATTCAATATTAACCTCTTCTCCGATAGTACAGATACTAGCTTCGACCTCAACTTCGACTTCAATACCTCTGATTTTGACTACTCTTTAGATGAATTTGGGTTTAATTCTGTCGCGACTCCTGCTGATATTTCCATACCCACTTTCACTTTACCTAGCTTTGGAACGTTAGATGAAAGTAGTACTAACGATATTCAAACCCTAAATAGTACGTTAGCAAATCTTTCCCTTCCTAGCTTTAATCTTCCTGACTTCTCTTCGCTTAACTTATCTTTACCTGATTGGTCAAATCTGAGTCCCAACTTATCTCAATTTAACTCTAATTACTTCCTGAATCGATTTAACTTTAATTTCTATCAGGATAACGGCGATATTATCGTTGCAGCAGGTAAACTCAATATTGTTAGTGGCGCCTTGGGAGATGATATTCTAGTTAGCGCTGGTCAGAATAATGTCATGTTAGGTGGTGCTGGTAATGACATAGTATTGGGTGCTGGTCAAAATAATGCTGTACTAAGTGATGAAGGTAATGACCTAATCTTTAGTGCTGGTAAATCTAACTACATTCTTAGCGGTAGCGGCGCCGATACTATCCTTGCTGCTGGACAAATTAACATCATAGCTGCTGGTAGTGATGACGATATTGTTGTTGCTTTAGGCAAAACCAACAGTATTCTTGCTCAAAGTGGTAACGATATTATCATCGGTTTAGGTGAAAGTAACATAATTAGCGGTGGCGATGGTGAGGATATCCTACTTGCTGGTGGGAAGTCTAATATTTTCCTCGGTGGCGAAGGTAATGATACGATTTTTGGTATCGGTAAAACCAATATTGTCTTTGGTGGTAATGGCGATGACTGGATGCTTGCGGGTGGAAAATCCAACTACTTCATTGATTTCTACGGTCAAGAAACAGTTGCTAATATTGGAATAGGAAACAAAATATACACCTTTGCTGACAACGATACTATTTTCTCTAATGGTATCAACAACAAAGTCTATAGTGGTGAAGGCAATGACACAATTACTGCTACCGACATTTATAGTAAGTTTAATGCAGGTAGTGGTAATGACTTAATTAATGCTGGTGGTTATTACAATACCTTTGATGCTGGCGATGGTGATGACACTGTTATCAGTGACGGTGAGAACAATACCATTAAAGGTGGAAGTGGTAGTAATATGTTCTTCATCGGCGGTAACAATAACACCTTTATTGGTGGTACTGGCTATGACACCTACAGCTTGGAAAAGTGGAATATTGATGGTTCTTTAGCTGGTAAACTTACTGCTTACATTGACAACCAAGGTGATACGGCTACAACTGATATATTGGCATTTAGCTTCTCATACAGTGCAGATAATATCACCTTCAAGCAGTTTGGAGATTTAGACCTAGAAATAAGCATTCTTAATGCTGACCAAACAATAATTCTGCAAAATTGGTATGCCTCGGAGACTCAACGTATTGATACCTTCCAATTTAATGATGGTTTTAGCTTGCAGCAGTATGAAATTCAAGAGCTAGTTAAAGCTTACAGCACTGATAATGTTATTGAAAGCAGTGATAACGAGTTTAAGCTTTATCAAGAATCTGAATCAGCTAAGTTCTATCTATGGGGTCAAGATAGTATTTTTGACAGGACTCAATCAACATATGTTATTACTCACGGATGGCAAAGTGATGGAGTAACAGCTACTGACTTTGCAGATTTAGCTAAATCGATTGCCGGATATAATCCTAACGCGAACATTTTCTTAACAGATTGGACAGATTTGGGTAATAACTACAACTATATGGAATCTGCCGATGGCACAGCCATTGTTGGCAAAGAGCTAGGGGAATTCTTGAGTAATTTAGGCGTTAATTCTACCAATACAACCCTTATTGGTCACAGTTTAGGCGCCCATGTAAGCGGTATTGCTGCCGACACTTATGATAGCCTAACTGGTAGTGCTTTAAGTACAGTCATTGGTCTCGATCCAGCTGGACCATTATTTGAGTATGGATTTAGGGAAGAGTCAGAACGACTCGATGCTTCAGATGCAAACCGTGTTATTGCCATACATTCTAGTAGCGTTCTGGGTTACGACGATCTTCTTGGTGGGTTAGATGTGTACTTAAATTGGAATGATTCGTTCCAACCGGGTGAATCAAGTTTTATTGGAAATCACACTTACCCAATTGAGTTGTTGAGCGATCTTTACCAAGGTAGTTCTTATGCTCAGAGTAATGGTTCTACATTTGCATTAAATGACTTGTTTACCTTGGGAGGTAGTCACGATATTAACACTACAGTAGTTAATAATACTACACTATTTTAGTGAGAATGAGAGTCAATAAATCATTGACCTGAAATTTATCTTCCTTAGCACGCTTGAGACTTAAGCGTGCTTTTTTAGCGTTATATTGAACAGGAAAGCCAGTAATTCAAAAATATTTTTTGCCAAACCTTTTTCGTAGTGACGTTTGGCTGCTGCCCATGCAACCCGAAAAGCGCTTTCTTTGTCATATTCGCATCCCTGCCATGCCCGCCCTTACGTTTGGAACGGGCAAGGATGCTCATTCCACAAGATGTTTAATTGGATTTTTGCAACCAAAAGATTTGCACCTGCGCTCCAATCACCGCTGGCTTGGTGGCTGTAAATAATCCAAGCAATTGGTAAATCTCCTGGTGTTAGTGGGCCTTTAATTTTTTTAAAAGATGTCAAAAACGGTGCCTTTGTAATAAATGTGCCATATTATTCAGCCATGCTAGCGGAATGTATTGAGGAATGCGCTTGCTTTTGGCGAAATAGCTGTAAACATAATTAGAAAATGGCGCCCGTCAATACCAGATTGTTTGATCACCCTGGCATAAAGGTATTTATCTTCTGTAGCCAACGAAGTTTCAATTAATAACTCTCTTGACTTTTGCATTAACGAACGCCCGAGATAAACCAACCACGTCATCTCCAGTAATTCTACCTCGCCCAGTGTTGCAAGCGCTGAGGACGACTAGTTCATTGTTCAATTTCAGGTTGAGAATTTCATTGGCAGTAAAGATACCATTCTCCTGTATTGAGCCTACCTCGCTACAGATATTTTTGCGTTCAGTCTAATTAAGCTTGTTCCCAAAGCTTGCGGACATCGTCAGGGAGCCAGCCAGCAATTTCCTGAATCCGTTCAGAGGAAAGTTCGTCTTTGGTGGCAGAAAATACTGCTTTAACTGCCTGCTCTGGATCGACTGTTCCTGGGAGTCCTCCTTCGTTAGCAATTCGGGTGAGGAATAAATTGGAATCAATTCCTATTGGCGCCGGACCTCTTAAAGGTTTGCGTATTCTACTTAAAAATCCAACAATCGGATTTGTGTCTTTCCAGAGGTCAGCCACTTCCATCTTGAGTGATTTATCCTCCGTCTCCAAAGCCGGATTATGCAGTTCTGCCTCGACGCGTTCTTGTGCATCTGTTGTCATTAAGTCGCGCATAACGCGAAACACAATTTCGCTAAAGTCTCTGGCATCATACAAATCCCCGAATCCGCTTCCGACCATGACCTTTTCAAGGAATGAACGGTGTTCGCTAGCGATTGCCGCTGCGGTTCGAGAATCTTCAATCTCCGTTGGGTCAACTTCTGGAACGTTTGCTCTAAATTCTTGGTCAGGCATTGTTTTCCCTTGTGTCTCTTAATATTAAGTGTTTATGCTTATGTATATCTAAGGTCGCATAAATTAAAAACGCTTAGTATCAGTCCGAAGTTGGATATATGCTCCATCCAAATGTTAGAAATTTAATGTGCAAGATATAAGCTCTAGCATTTCAGTCTACGTACAGTTATTTAGCGTCAGCAACATAACTGGCACCGTCAATATGACAAATTAGGCACCAATGGTTGTTGCTAATACATACTATCTACAAATGCCAAAGTTCCTTAAATATATTAATTAAATCTTTTTGCCGTTTTTCAATTACTTCTGGTTTCCATTGTTTTTCATTCAACACTTGGGTAGTCAAAGCAAAGGGAGAAACCCCATATTTAGTTTTAAAATATTTTTGCTTTTTCATCTCAAAATCGTAATTTTTGGCCTCACTATTTTTGTAGTTAGGTAATAATACTAAATTACCTAAACAATGAACGTATTTTTTATGTTCTTCTGCATTCGGAAACCATTTACTCCATTCACTATCAGATGCTGGCTTTTGTGGCAATACATGCTCTACGGTGATAGTAGGATACTTATACTCAGCTTCTCCCCGTGATAATGCCGCATCTAAACGTAATAAAACATATAGCCTAATTTTTTTCATTAAATAGAGTTCAGCATTCAAGATTCTTAATATATTATCTTTTTCTAATTCCTGTAATTGTAGCGGTGAATCAGGCGCATACAAATCTGCTTCTGATTCAATAGCTTTTAGTAGTTTACTATAACGTTCTACTCTTTCATAAATATTATATCTCTGAATCATTAAACCTGATGCAAGACGGTCTAAATCGGTAAAGAATGGTAGTAATAATTCTGGTTTCCGATAATTTTTTGAGAGAAATAAAATTGCAGGTGGTATCCAATCAGAATTATCTATCCAAGATAACCATCTGAAACTTTGGTTAACTTTGTCTTCTAGCGTATCGCTTTTATAAGATTGATTTTTGATACCATAAAATGCGTTAGCCAGTGGAATGAGAATTTTATCAATGAATTCTTGAGGGTATTTAGCGGGAGATGGCTTGACATCTTCATGAAATTCCTTAAGAATGCTTTGAGTCGGTTTACTTTTAACATGAATCATTCTAATATGAGAGAAGAGGCTTTTAAAATCTTCCCTGCCCAGCTTTTCTTCAATTTCTTCCCATTTTGAACTGTATGAGTCTTGTTTGTCTTTCTCAATTTTGCCAATAATTTCTGACTTAAAAATATCAGCATGTGATAAATTTAAGCCGCGATTATTGATAACGGAGAAAATACGATACGCAGAATCAATATCTGGAGTTGAGACAACAACTAAGAAGCAGCGTTTCAAGACAAATTTAGTTAGATTTTGCAAATTTTCTTGACTAAATTTTTGTAATCTCTGCTTCAGCAAAATAGTATTTTCTTTGATGTTTTTACGGCTTTCAGAAAGACCTGAATTTGGTAATGATTCCAGTCTGGCTATACCACCTTCATCTTGAATATGCTCTCTAAAAAAATCCGCATCTCTTTCACGTAAAGTTAGACGATAAATAGTAGATTCTGCATCCAAATCAAAATCTGGACTTTGATATATATATGGAGTTATTTTTTGCTTATATTCTGGAGAAACTAATTCTCTTAGAACAGATAAAAGTATAGTTAATGTAGTTAAACGTTGCTGCCCATCTATAATTTCTGCATCTGGCTTGTCGCCCTTTATTAGGACAATACTTCCTAAAAAATAAGGATTTACTTCATCAATTTTTATTGAACCTTCTTCTAAGGCTGTAATCAAATCATCTATTAGTTCTCCAGCTTGTTCTTTCCCCCAAGCATAAGGACGTTGATACATCGGAATGGTAAAGGTAAAGTCACCACTAAATACTTTATGCAGAGGATATTCAGATGCATGAATTTTGGCTGGAGTCATAAATATTTCATCTCTTAGATTTCATACTTATTCTTCCCATTTTTTACAAAAACTCTCAATTAATTACAACATAGGATAAAAGTCATAGAGGAGACATCATAGGAAATTTGGAAAAGTCTATGAAAGCAATATCCTAATAGCGGAAAAACGCTCCGTAAAAGCTAACCCCCCAACCCCCTTCCCTAGCAGGATGCCATTGGCGAATAGGGGTTGAGACCCATCATTAGATCATACGCTCACAAACGCCCACAGGAACCAGAGCCTGGGGCTATCGATACAAAGCCCACCTGCGTGGGCTAGTGTTTTTATGTTTTTAGCCCACGCAGGTGGGCTTCCTTTCAATTAGCCGCACCCTTCTAGGGTGACGGCGGGCATGTGGAATAACGAAGAGTCTTGCCCCTGAATGACCAGCAGTATTTTAGAAGGGAAGGTGGAGTACATTTGCTTCCCTCTCCTCGCAGGAGAGGGGTTGGGGGAGAGGTTTTAAACAACTTCCCGCGTATTTGTCCCGGCAACAACTCATACCCTCCTAGCGCATCGCTCTTTTATCTGACAATGAGAGTGTTTCCACCGCAAAGTTTTCTAGTCCCACGGACTTCAATAAAGTCTTCCAGTCTTGTGCAATTGTTGTATCTTGAGAATTCTTTAAACGCTGTTCTGCTAAAGTTGTTAAGGCATCGAACCAAATGCCATTTTCAGCATAGAGTCGCGCTTGTTTATTTATAGGTGCTTGCTTTAACTGTTGGCTCAATTTAGTACTGGGGTTAATACGCTGTATCCAGCCATCTACCACGAATAATTCTTCCTCTTCTAAATCTTTTGGTTTCACTTTCGCTTGCAACAACCAATGATACATCCGATTGGGCTTGAGTGCAGGAGCGGTAGCAGGCAACTGCACGCCGATAATGCCAGGTTTTGCAGGAACAGTGGCAGGTATCTGATACAAGGGAATACCTGCGTCATCCTGTAAAACAAGTTCAATTGTGCTACATCCCCTAGCAAAAGGTATATAAAACCAAAAGGTTGGTCGTTCGCGCGTTGTTAATCCCCAAACGTCTTGGTCTTTCTGAGAATTATTAAATGAGGGGACAAGGGCAGTTAAGGGAGTTTGGCTGCGGAGACACTCGCCTCGACTGGCGCCTGTTCCTCGTTTTCCTGGCGCCCCTCGACTGGGAGGTGGAGGAGGCTGATACTGGGCAATCAAATTAGTTGGTAGATTTGCCTGTGCTGCGGTCATACTATTAGTACTAATAAATACGAGTAAGGCAATTAAGCTCAGAGTCTCTGGCGTGAATTTCTTAATCATTTTTTTTGTTTCTTACTAACAATTTGATAACGATAAAAGTGCTGCCACCGCTGCCAAGGAGGGCAAGCACAGGAGGAATAAAAGGTATCCAACAACCAAACCCAATTAACAGCCCTAAACAACTAATGTAGATAGTAATAATAGTTACTATAGCAGTCAATCCGCAGAACTTTGGTTGTCGAAGCAAACCCAGCAGACTACCCACGATCGCCCAAAGCAAAATCCAAATTCCTTCTCCCCAGTATGGCAACACCCAAAGTAGTGGGCGCCCATCTAGGGCAGCACTGATAATTTGACTGATTGCTTGTGCTTGCAGGATAACTCCAGAGATGCTTTGAGCTTCACCTTGATCGGTTTTGTAAGGGGTTAAAGAGAAATCTTTAAAACTTGCTGCCGTTGTGCCAATTAAGACAATGCGGTCTTTGACAGCTTCGGCATTGAGTTTTCCTGCTAAAACTTCTCCTAAAGTAATTTGGGGAGCTATCTCGGTAATCGAACGGTGCGAACGGTAATTCAGTAAAATTTGGTGTCCCCAAGCATCAATATCCTGATAACCACCCGTATGAGCTTCAAGGGGTTTAAAAACTGTTTTACCCAACTTCCACTTTCCATCGTCAGTAAATTTTAGTTCTATTCCTTGCTTTGCAAGATAATGTATTGCTAGTTGCGTACTTAAAGCATAGGTTGCCGGACAGGATGAATCTGGTGGTGGGTCTAATGCTAGCAGGTGGCGCCGTACTACATTATCTGGGTCAAGGGCAAGGTCGCTAAAACCCAAGCGATTGGAGCTGACTTCCTCTGGTGGCGCAATTCCACGTTCTTTGGTAATCGGATTACTCACCTGACAAACAGCGATAAAGCGATCGTGGTGCATCCACTTTGCTAACTTCTGCAATAATTCTTTATCTTGACCTTTGTCCTGTACCGGATAATCTCGATAAATATCCAAGCCAATTACTCGCGGTTGGTAAGCTTCTAGTTTGTCTAAAAGCTTGGCAAGTGCTAAATCAGACAGCGAGCCACGTCGTTGTTCTTGAGGTTGGGCTTGCACATCTGCCTCCGTTACTGTGACTATTAAGATGCGCGAGTCGGGTGGCTCATCTGGTTGGTATTGTCGCAGATGGTCGAATGCTTGTAACTCCCAAGATTGCAAAAAACCTAGATGTCGAACACCTAGCACTAGGGCAGAGATGCCTATACTTATGAGAGATGCGAATGTAAGAGATGTTAATAAAGCAGGCGCCTTGAGGCGAGCTTGGGGTTGTAATTTAGGTGGACTTGGGTTAATTGTGTTAGTTAATGCATCATGTGTATTTTCTAGAAGTCCATTCCAACTGGAGGGAATTTCTGCTGGGTTTTGAAAAATAACTGGCAACCAGCTGGCACAAGGAAATTGCGTTTCTAAACCTTGTAATCGTTCCCGTGCTTCTCGCACTGCAAGGTAAAGAGATTCGCCACGGGAAAATGCTTCCAAGAAATATTTCAAAAAAGTTTGGGCAACACGGTCTGGCACAGGTTCCCGCATAACTATTAACTGGGGAATTTGTAAAGAAGCGAACTCTCGCGCTAATCCTAAACCATTACAGGAGTTAAAAATTGCCAGCTTTAAGCCTCGTCCGACTGCCTTACTGAGCGCATACTTGAGTTGGCTAATTGTCAAACTCTCATTCGGGTTGATAGACATTAGGCCAGTTTCACCTGTTGGGTCACTGTAACTGTGTCCAGCAAAAAATAGAATATCCCAAGGCTGCTCCCAAAGGCGGTCGCTTAAATCTTCACTGCGCGGCTCAACCAGAAAGTTGACCCTGGCATTAGTCAACTGTTCCAGTGCCATACGATCAGCTTGTGTATCAATGTTTTGGCTGTTACCCAAAATGGCAAGTATTCTAACTGTGGTTGAGTTGTGCCTGATAGCAGGGATTTGTTCGTAAGTAGGCGCCGCTAAAGCAATTTCTGCTTGAGAATACCGCTCAACCAAATCCCACACATGCCAAGGTAATTTCTGCACTTGATAGTCTTTGGTCTGAATAATCACCCGTATCCTATGGTCGGGTTGCAATTTTTCCAGCCATTTCTCTCGAATTGGGCGAAACGATTCTGCTTGAAGCCACTGATTAAAGCGCACGCGCAATTGGTCTGCGGCTTTTTGACATTCCGCCACTGTTGCGACTTTCCGTGTAGGCTTTCGTACCCCTATCGGTCGTCCGCGCAAATCCATGCTGTAATAAATTGTTTGCCACTGTTGATAATCTTGAACAACTTCGAGTCCAGGGGGTAAATCACCTGTAATCTCTAACATCGGTCGTGCAGCTTCTTCGCCAATTTGAAGCGTAACGGGAAATCCTTGTTCAAAGCTACCAGAGCCTAGCTTCAAAATGACTAATTTTTCCACGGACGGCTGCCCCTAGCATCTAACTTCCTGATTTGCACTCAACTCTAACTTAAGATTATAGAACTACTTAGTGTTTTTGTGATATATGAAACCTCGGCAGGGCATCGTTGATATCTTCTCCACATTTATCCAGTTGGACGAAAATGATTTCTTAGGCTGGCTTACCGACCCAAAACTGCGTCGTAGTATGGAGCATTGTTTACACCAAGCAAAACCTAGAGAGTCAGAAATTTGGGCACTTTATTGGCATCAGCTTTGGCAAACTCAAGAAAATTCCCTTGCAAATTTACACCTGGCAGCATATTTACAGGAGGTTTGTTACTGGAATGCTAAAAAGGTTGCTACAAACTTCGGTAGTAAACAATCAATCGCTGACCTGTTTCAAAGTGCCATAGTCAGTCTCCCCAAAGTCCTTAAAGGTTTTAACAATAAACTTAGTTCAAATCTCAAAGGGTACGCGGATTTAAGCTTTAGTAATCTGATTAAAGATACGGTTCGCAAGAACCAAGAAGTGAATATTTGTACTGATTGGTCACTACTGCACAGAGTTAGTCAGAAGGGTTTAGTGGAATCTCTCCAGTTTGCTGGGTTTAGCGATAGCTCTATAGCTGCTTATGTTTTTGCTTGGAATTGTTTTCGGGAACTAACTGCTCCTGCTGGCGCCAAAGCAACCCGAAAACAATCCAAACCCGATGCTGCAACTTGGGAGGCAATTGCCAAAGTTTATAATACGCAACGCTTAAGTCAGCTAGGCGCCAATAGCTCCGTAGCAACTCCCGAAACCTTGTTGAAATGGATGTTAGAATGTGCGGCAGCAGTTCGCGCCTTAGAGTTACCAACCGTTGTTTCAGCTAACACTCCTCAACCTGGACAGGAACAAGGTGAACTGTTGGAAAATTTGCCTTTTGTTTCCGAAACTTTGCTCAACGAACTAATTGCAGAAGAAGAGACTGAAACCAGACAAAACCAAAAACAACAGTTGGCAAAGATATTAAGTGAAGCAATTACCCAACTTGAGCCACAGCAGCAAAACCTTCTTAAAACATATTACGGACAAGACCTTACACAGCAACAAATTGCTCAACAGCTTGGTATGAAGCAATACTCAGTATCACGCAAAATTGCTAGTGCTAGAGGCGCCTTGCTACGCGCGCTTGTCAAGTGGAGCCAAGACACACTGCATTTTTCCGTGACTTCCGAAGTACTAGATTATATGGACACTGTACTGGAGGAATGGCTAAAAGAAAAAATGAAAGCAAATAACTAACTTCTAAAGTCAACCCTACCTCTGCCCTTATCTGGAGTATCCCTATGACCTTCGATTCCATGCCATCGACTTTAATTGACCCAAATTTTAACCAGTTGTATTTGGAAATTTCGCCCCTTGTAAAAGAGTTCCAAGAGGAATTTTTCTCCACAACAGGTGCTTGTCGGCGTGCCTATCTCAATCAACTTTGCCTCAATGCCCTTCTGTCTTGGTTGCGTGAAGAACATGCAGCAAATGCTCGTGTGTGGACACGAGAAGACGCACTGCCAAGTTTTTGGGAAGTTGTTAACGGCGCCGTAATTTTGGTTGACAACATGCGGCTTGTTGTGCTGCCAGTTGAATCAATTGATTTGCGCGAGTTGCGGGTACCCCAAGAATGGGTTGATATTCCCACTTGGGCAGGAGATTATTACTTACACGTACAAGTTAACCCAGAGGACGAGTATATCCGCATTGTCGGGTATACCACCCATCAAAAACTGAAGAGATTCGGAACTTACGATACAAGCAATCGTGCGTACTGTGTCAATACTGCTGATTTAATCCAAAACGTAAATGTGTTGTGGCTAGCTCGTCAATTTTGTCCTGATGAATCTCTACGTGCTGAAGTTACCCCTTTACCTGGATTATCTCAAACTCAGGCAGAAAATTTATTAGAACGGCTGGGAAATCGCGATTTAGTATTTCCCCGTCTGCAAATTCCCTTTCCACAGTGGGGAGCTTTGCTTGAACATTCCGGTTGGCGCCAGCGCTTGTACGAAAAACGGCAGGGACTAGGGGAACAATGGTCAATTCAGCAGTGGCTGCAAGCTGGCATTTCCTATCTAGGGCAACAGTTGGGCTGGGAACACAGCGAATTGCAACCTGTTCCAGACATGCTAGGAACGCGCGGAGGAGAAATACAAGTGCCCGTCGCTACTCTATCACGGCAATTGTTGATCGCAGGTAATCCTTATAAATTACATATATTTCTCCAAGGTAATCCAGATGAGCGTCTCTGGCGTTTCGAGCTACGCAGTCTCAGTGATGATGGCTTAATTCCAGAAGGTTTTACCTTGCGACTCCTCACTGAAGACCTCCAGCCTTTTGACGATAATGTCGATACGGCAACAACTGAGAGCTATCAACTTTCTGTCGAAGTAATATTAGAGGCAGGAGAAGGACTGGTATGGGAAATTGAGCCAACTCCGGAACACTACGAGCGAGAAATTCTGCGCTTTTAAAAGTCTAAAAATATACGTAAAACCCCTCTCCAAACCTCTCCCCGTGTCGGGGAGAGGCTTTAAAATAAAATATTTTCAAAAATTTGAGTTTAGAATTGTATAAACGAATTGGCGCTTAAAATGCTTGCTCTAGCAACTCTTAGATAGGCGCGAAGGATGACAAAATGGAGCAGTTAACGCCATATGAAATAATTAAGGTAAAATTAATATTCAAAGGCTTAAAACAAGCGCTAACGCCTGAGCAATTAGTAACATTTCCGATTCAGATACTTCTCCTAGCTTTCTGATTAATCTAGTTTCGGAAACCGAGCGTATTTGAAAAGTATCAACAGCAGAAATTTTCACTAAATTATTGTCCGTACTAGGTTCTAGTAGAACCATCCAAGGTCTTGCTGCAAAGCTATCTTTCCAGTCTGTAACAAACTCCCCGCCATAAATTTATGGCCGGGGATTCTTTTTCTGCAAAGGTTATAAAATCTGATCCATCCAAGAGAGTGCTAAGTTAGCCAAACAATATCACTTGTTTGAGAAATCCTGTTGGCAAATATAAGGTAAGACCAATCATTGTGCAGTAGGTATTTTTATTTCAAAGCAGGCGCCATTTCCAGGGTGAGAAATACATTTTAAACTTCCCTTATGTTGATTTGTAATAATTTCATAGCTAATTGCCATTCCTAAACCTCTGCCTTTACCAACTTCTTTAGTAGTAAAAAATGGGTTAAAAATAAGCTTTTGAACATTTTCTGGTATTCCATTCCCATTATCTTTAATTGTGATTATTACATTATTTTCTTGCTTTATAAAAGAAGTAGAAATATATATCTTGCTAGGATTTTCTATAATATCTGTCAAGTGACACTGTTTATTTCTTTCTTCCAAAGCATCAATGGCATTAACTAAAATATGCATAAAAACTTGGTTTAGTTGTCCTGCATAGCATTCAACAGGTGGTAGTTCTCCATATTCTTTGATTATTTCTATCCCAGGATATTTGGATTTAGCTGTAATACGATTTTCTAAAATCATTAAAGTGCTATCCAGTCCTTGATGAATATCTACGGTTTTATATTCCGCTTCATCTAAACGTGAGAAGATGCGTAAAGATTTGATTATATCTCGAATGCGCTCTGAACCGATGTTAATTGAACTCAAAATTTTATGTAAATCTTCTCGTAAAAAATCTAAATCAATTGCTTCAATTTGACTTTGAATTTCTGCTACTGGCTCCGTATAATATTTTTGATAAAGTTGTAGTAAGCCTAATACGTGTTCGGTGTATTCGGAAATATACTTGAGATTCCCATGAATAAAGCTAACAGGATTATTAATTTCATGGGCAATACCTGCTACCAAGTGCCCCAAACTTGACATTTTCTCAGATTGAATAAGTTGAATTTGGGTCTGTTGAAGTTCTGCTAATGTTTGCTGGAGAGATGTGTTTTTTTCATGTAACTCCCCTGTTCTTTGAGCCACCTTCTCCTCTAGGGTTTTGTAAAGTAAGGCATTCTCCAGTGAAATTGCAGCTTGCGAACATAAGAGGTTGAGAATGGACAGACGATCTTGAGTAAATACACTTTCAGTTTCGCGGTTCTCTAGATACAACAACCCTAGCAGTTTGTCTTTTCTTTGAATAGGCATACACAACATACTCTTAGGGCGCTGATACAATATATAGGGGTCGGCGCCTAACAGTGGATGATTATTAGCATTACTAATTATCGCCGGTTGCAAACAGCGCTTTACTAAAGTAACCAAACGAATTGGTAGCTCAATGCAGTTATCGAGCAATACTCCAGGCATCACAAACGCTATATTATCTGTAATTTCAATATAAGAAATAGCTTCTACTATTAGTTGTGATGCTTCGACGCGAACAAAAGCACACTTGTCGGCGCCTGCATTAGTAATGACAAGTTTCAATAAGGTTGCAAGTAGTTTATCCTGCTCAATTTCACTACTTAATGCTTGGCAACCTTTAATAATGGTTTCTAGGTCAAGGGCAATAGAGGTAGCGCTATCAGACAGGATACAGGGTTTTGAACTACTAGTTTGGGTAGTAAAGTTATTGTTAGCAATTGTAAGCTTTCTTTTGAAATCTATTGGATAATTTTGCACGATAGCATCGAGTAATTGGGGGTAGCGTTGTTCCAGGTCTAGAACTTTACTCTTGGCGCCCCAACATGCGTAGCCGTAGTAGGCATCCATTAAATAAGCTTGAGCAATCTGAGGTTTATTCCAATTGAAATAAAACTGAGCAGCTAGTTCGTTACTTAATAGAACAAAATAAGTTAAACCGTTTTTACGCGCTATCTCAATTGCCAAATCATACGACTTACTTGCGTTCCACGCATCTTTTTCAATTTGGAATAATTCTGCTTCGAGTAGATAATATTGTGCAGAAAAATTTTCTGGACAGTTATCAGCCCAAGTTTTAAGTTTTGTTTTGTATTCTTGTAATTTATTGTAGTATTGTTGTTTTTCTTGTTCGGTTGCCGTGGCATAAAGGTGGACAAGGTTGAGGGATTGGTAAAAGTAATGTAGAGTGATTTGAAACTGACTGTAAAGCGTACCCAGATATTTCTCGACTTCTAATCCCATCTGATAGGCATCGGCATAATTAGCTGCACAAAAGAATAAAAATGCTTTTGCAAAGTAGTAAGTGCAGGCGCCATAGTCATAACGACTTTCTTCAAATAGATGTAATGCAGATGCTTCATCGAATTGCTGAGAATTTAAATTTTCATAACTTGAGCTAGTAGCCTGCAAATTTATTAGTATTTTGTTTTGTAATTCTAAAGCCTTAGCTGCTGTTAATTCACTCTTCTGAGCAAAGCTAATATATCGGTTATAATCATTTGCTAATTCATCTAAGCTTTTAGATGAGATAAAATGTTGCCAAAAGCTGAATAGTGCGCTGTGGTGACACCAAGAGAAATCACCAGCTTCCAGCGCTGCTTGGTATGCAATATGAGGCAGTTCCAGATTTTGAATTATTGGTCGGCGCCAATGGCTGATAAAATTGGCAAAAGACATATAAAGGCGCCCTTTGAGTGCGAGATTATTAGACTGTTCATAAAATTTGAGTCCTAATGTTCCAAATTGCTCGCCTCTACAGTATTCACCAAAAATTGCACAAAGAACGGTTCCGTACCAAATATAAACAAAGCTAGAAAGCTGTGTATTGCCATATTTCAAGCAAAGTGTAGTCATTTTGAGAATAACCAGCACCATAAGCGATTGATTAGCAATATACGTTGGTGGAATTAAATTGACCAATAATTCGACTAAGATAAGATGTTCTGGCTTTTCAAGCATTGGCACGGAGATTAAATCTTCAATTTTGCGCTCACCTAAGCTGGTTGAAGCTTCCTGTGCAGCTAGCTGAATAGTATCTCGGTCTGGTGTAACAGGTAATTCCAACCCAAATAATTGAAGACTGTCTAAGCCAATGTGTATTGCTTTCTCATAAGCTGCGCTATTTTGGTAATGTACAAGGCGAATCACATTGATAGAAGCTTGATCTAAGTGCGATTTAGCTTTTGCAATTGCAGTTCGAGCGTAACTTTCTGCTAGTGTAAATTGTGCCGCTAAATAGGCGCACTCAATTAATGCTTTATGAAGGGATAACATTAAATCATAATTATTATCCCAATTACTGTTTAACAGTTCTACACCTGCTGTTAAATATTTTACTCCAACCTCATAAGCTGTTGAAAGCTTCGCCTTTTGTCCAGCTAGCAGATTGAGTTCTGCTATTTTAACGCGCTCGGATTGGGCATGAACTAAGGATTTGGCGCCGATATTTAAATGATTGGCAATATCAAAAAGTTTTTCGTCTAATTCTGTGGATGATGTATTTTGGAGAATTAATTGCCCTACGTGTAGATGAACAATTTGTCTTTGATGCTTTGGAATCAGTAAATAGGCAGCTTGTTGTACTCTGTCGTGAAGAAAGCGATAGCTTGTACACAAATCTCCTTTTACATCTACAAAAGAAACTTCGCTGCTTTGGAAAAACTTATAAGTTTCGCTCTTTGGTATGACAAAACCTTCCAGTAAACCTTTCCATAACTGTGCTGCGGTAGTGGCTAAAGATTTTTCTAAAACGGTAGCTAAAGTCATTAAATCAAACTGCGCTCCAATACAAGCAGCAAACTTTAAAATATGCTGTGTTTCAGCAGGCAGCTTCTGTAATTGCCTTGCCATAAACTCGACTATATCATCAGTCAGTGCCGACACACGTACCCGAGCCATGTCACACTGCCAACACCAATTTTTGCAATTAAAAGTAATCAATCCGTCGGCATGTAAAGCTTTAATAAATTGTGATGCAAAAAAGGGATTACCTTGTGTTTTTTGATACACTAGTTCTTCAAGTGGTCGAGAAATATCTTGGTTACAATTTAGCGTATCGGTAATCAATTGGTTCACGTCCTTTCGACCAAGTGGCTGGAGAGTAATTGTACCGATAGTTGCCCCTTTTTTTTGTATTTCATCTACTGCCAATATGAATGGATGGGTGGAAGATACTTCATTATTTCTATAGGCGCCTATAATCAATAAGTGTTTGGCATCACTCATCAATAATTGTAATAATTTTAGTGATGTAGCATCAGCCCATTGCAAATCATCTAAGAAAATTACCAATGGATGTTCTGGACTACAAAAAACTTGTGTAAACTTTTGGAATAATAAATTAAAGCGATTTTGCACTGAACTTGCTGATAGATAAGGTACAGGTGGCTGCTCGCCAATAATGCGCTCTAACTCTGGGATAACTTCAATAAGTACTTGACCATTTTCACCGACTGCGCTAATAATTTGATGTTTCCATTGCTTCAACTGTTCGTCGCTTTCACTAAGTAACTGCCCCATTAAATCTTGAAATGCTTGGACAAAAGCAAAAAGCGGAATATTACGCTGAAACTGGTCATATTTACCCTTTATAAAATAACCGCGTTGTGCAACAATTGGTTTATGAACCTCATTCACAACCGCAGTTTTACCAATGCCAGAAGAACCCGCAACTAACAATAACTCTGTGGCGCCTTGACTAACTCTTTGAAAAGCGCTAAGTAAAGAATTGACTTCTTGCTCTCTTCCATATAATTTTTCTGGAATTATAAACCTATTGCACATATCTTGCTGGGCAATAGCAAATTCTCTTATTATTCCTGTTTCTTTTAACTGATGTAAACAAGTCTCTAAATCTGTTTTCAATCCCAAAGCGGTTTGATAACGATTTTCGGCATTTTTTGCCATTAACTTCGCAACAATATTTGATAAAGCTTCCGGTATTTCTGGTTGTAAACTATGAACAGGTACAGGATGGCGAGCAATGTGACAATGTACTAATTCCATTGCATCATCACTAATAAATGGTAATTTTCCTGTTAATAATTCATAAAAACTGACGCCTAAACTATAAAAATCAGTGCGATAATCAATCCCTCTATTCATTCTCCCAGTTTGCTCTGGTGATACATAAGCTAATGTGCCTTCTAAAACATTAGGATGTATAATTTCTTGGGTCTCTTTGAGTAATAAAGATGCAATACTAAAGTCAGCAAGTTTAATTTGCTTTGTCTCAGGATTAATAAGAATATTTGCAGGCTTAATATCTTTATGAATAACTTTGTTGCGGTGGAGCTTATCTAAAATATCACTTAGCTTTACTGCTATAATCAAAAACTGCAATAAATCAAAAGTATTTTTCTTGGTATAGTCGTGCAGTGAAATACCTCCAAAATCTTCCATTACTAATGCATAACCATTTTGATAGGATTCTAAGCTATATACTTGAACAACTTCCGGTATTTCTAGATTTTTGCTAATAGTATATTGATTACGAAATTTAACCAATTCATTTAAAGTGGGATAGGCGTTATTAAGTAACTTAATAACCACAGGTTTTTGGTCAGCTTCTCTTAGTCCTCGATATATCAAAGTGCGGGAACCTTTATACAACAGGCTGCTCACTTTGTACCCGGTGATTTCTGTAAAAATCTTCATATCATAAGGTTTGCTTAAGTTGCCAGTCTATTGTTCCCTTGTATCGGCTCATTATTAACATAGGGAAAACTAATACATACATTAAGATTTATATTGACATGCAGGCGGGTCCTGGACTACCTACTACTCAGGCAGAAAATTTGTTAGAACCACTGGGAAATCGCGATTTAGTATTTCCTCGTCTACAAATACCCTTTCCACAGTGGGGAGCTTTACTCGAACTGGCGCCAGCGCTTGTACTAAAAACGGCAGGGGCTAGCGGAACAATGGTCAATCCAGCGCTTTTAAATGCTTGGTAAATTGTATGACGAAAATCTTTTCCGGTTTTCGTCATCCCAGATCACGTAGAGACGCGATTTAATCGCGTCTCTACAATGTGAATTTGAACAAATGATTGATCTTATATTCAAAACTTATATTTATGGTAGCCACCAAATTTTAATAGCTTTACCTAAATCTGTGGCAATAATTCGATTGTCAGGACTGATAGCAATTGTTCTATCTCCTACATCTCGCCAGGATTGTAATTGCTTGCCTGTACTAGCTTCCCAGAAGTTCAGGATTTTATTTGTATACAAACTAGCCAAGATTTTTCCATCTGGACTGAGTGCTAAATGTCCTTCACTTTGAATGCTTGGTAATTTTCTAACTAATGTACCTTGGTCAATTTGCCTAATTTCGATATTAGAACCAAGGGTGATAAATGTTTTGCTTGATGGATGTATTGTTAGAGCGTCAACAGTCTCATCCATCTTGACTACTTTTAAAATTTTGCCAGTGGGGAATTCCCAAATTTTGACAACTCCATTACCACTACTAACTAAAGTTTTCTCGTCAGGACTGATAGCTATGTTGTTAAAAAATCCATATTGGCTTTCCTCTTTCAAGGTTTTTACCTCCTCCCCTGTCTTCAGGCGCCAAATCGTAATTTCTTTTTGAGGGGATTCGTAACCTGTAATACAAGCTACAAATTCTCCGCTTCGACTAATAGTAACCTGGCTACAAATGCCTTCACCTGTTAGTCGCCTGACTTGTTTGATGGGCTTTAGTTGCCAAATATCTAAATATAAACCGCTTCCTACCAAAGTTTGCCCATCAGGGCTAATAGCTATATCGCGAATCTGATTTTGTACTCTAATTGTCTTTAATAGCTTCCAATTTTTGATGTCCCAAAAACGGATAGTTTGGTCGTGACCACTGCTAATGAGAGTTTGACCATCAGGAGTGAAAGCAAGGGAATTTATATTATCTGCGTGACCAATAAAAGTACCAATCAGAGATTTTGATTGTTCTTGCGCGTTAGCTCTTATAAATTGGGGAAGTGGTGGCTTCTCTACAATTACAATGCAGGCAAGAACTATAATGCTGTAAGCAGTACCAATAGCAATTAGTGCCTTTCTGCTCTTAAATTTGATTGACTTACTTTGCCCAATCCTAACTCCTGCTATTGCACCTGGTATAGAGCCACCTAACAAATAAATTGGAATAACGATAAGTAAAATTATTCCTGCATATGGTCCACTATTGCGGAGGGAATACATGTGAATAGTAACTAGAAGCATTCCCAAGAGCGAGCCAATATAGGCGCCTGTAATTGCCGCGAGAATGTTCTTTTTTAATGCTTTTTGCCGACGCGCAATTATCCGCGTAATTACACCAACAATAGCGCCGACGACTAGTGCAGTAACTAAGCTGACACTAGTACTAAGCCATAAACTACTGAGTAAATATTCTAAAACTGTTGTAGTAATAAAATCCATTGTTTGAGTAAAATATGATAATTTTGCTTAAAAAGCTAACGCTTATAGAATCTCTAATAGTTTGTAATCTAATAATTATCTTGAGGAATGGCGTATACAAACGTTTATAAATAAAATGTTATAATTTATACTTTTAATTAAAATATATCAATTTAGTACCTTGTCTCTTATTTTACACAATTTTTTAATAAGGGTAGGGGTGGGTACTGCCCACCTTACAGCTGCACTTAGAAGTATGGTTTGTCCAAGAGAGCGATTGTGATTTGGTCGATTGCTTTGAGAGCTTGCTGATAAGATTGAATTTTATTTTGCTGCAAAAATAGTTCTGCTGCTATTTGCAAATCAGCTCTAGCGCCTTTTTTGTCTCCCAAGAATTCGCGAGTAGTAGCGCGAAGTTGGTAGGCTTCAGCATATCTGGGGTTAATTCGCACAGCTTGATTGAAATTAACTATACTTCCTTTCAAGTCTCCTTGACTGCGGCGAGCAACACCTTGGTTTAGATAAGCTTCGGCATATTTGGGGTTAATTCGCAGGGCAGTTTGGAAACTAGCGATTGCATTTTGATATTGTTTTTGGCGAAGGTAAGCAATACCCTGATTGCGGTAAACTTGAGCGTTATTGGGTTCAATTCGCAAAGCAATGTTAAAATCCGCCAGGGCGCCTGATGAATCTCCTAACATTCTGCGAACAATGCCCCGGTTGAGATAAGCTTCAGCATAATTAGGGCTAATTCGTAAAGCTTGGTTGAAATCAGCAATAGCTCCCTTGCTATCTTTTAAAGCCGCGCGAGCAACACCCCGATTGCGATAAATTTGAGCATTATTAGGTTCAATTTGCAGAGCTAGGTTGAAATCGGAAATTGCTCCTGTTCTGTCTCCCATAGTTCTCCGAGCAATACCCCGTCCGAGATAAGCTTCGGCATAATTGAAATTAATTTGCAGAGCTAGGTTGAAATCGGAAATGGCGCCTTCTAAGTCTTTTTGGGAAGTGCGAGCAACACCCCGATTGCGGTAAGCTTGGGCATTATCAGGTTCAATTTGCAGAGCTAGGTTAAAATCCGCTATCGCTTTTTGAGCTTTTCCCCAATTATAGTAGCTAACGCCCCGATTCAGATAAGCTTGAGCATTGTTTGGATTAATACTCAGCATAGTAGTAAAATCTGCAATACTTTGCTGAAAATTGCCAATGGTACGTAGGGTAATACCACGTTGGAAGTATGCTTGGACGTAGTTAGGATTAATCTTTATTGCTTGGTTATAATCTTGTATCGCTTCTTTATAGTTTTTTTGTTCATACCGAGTGTTACCTCGTTTCAAATAAAATTCCGCGTTATCAGCTTCAAATGAGGATAATTGGAAATTAACTTGTTCTGCGGGTAATTGCTCTGCAACGTTTGTAGCAAATGTAGGTAGTACTTTAGGACTATTTGCGATAGCTGCGGTAGAAGATAGAGAAGCGAAGATGCTTAATGCGGCAATGGTTGTTTTTAAAGAATAAAATTTCATGACAATAGTTAAGAATAAGGTTAAAGGATGCTAGAAATAAACTGACCCAAAAGTGCTTTAAAAGCTCTCTGGAGGAGCCTCATGGATGTATTTGGGTTCCTACTTCCTACTACTGAGATTCCAACTTGTTTATGCAACCCTCGACCTACATTTTTGAAAATATTTGCTTCTCAAGTTCTAAAATCCTTATCCAGCTTAGGTTTTGAGCATTAACTTCACCTTTATTGTAAAAAACTTTGCGATTTACTGAAACTTCTTGTGGAGTGGGCATCCCGAACCACCCTTATCCCACTGTAAAAGTTTTTCTATAAATATAGTCAATATAGTCAATCGCCATTTTTATAGTAGATAGTACATTTTGTATTAATAATTAGATTCCCCTAACCCCCCATGATTTGGAGGGCTAAGAATAATAAAGTGCATCTTCATATAAAAATGGTATTAGTGGTTCCATTATTTACCCAAATGCTGAAAATTAAGCTTGGATAAGGCTTTGACAGTTAATAACCAAATATTTTTCAAAAATCTGAGTTTAGGGTTGCATAAATAAGTTGGCGATTCAGTAGTAGGAAGTAGAGAGCAGAATAAATCAAGTTTTGGCGCTCCGAATCAACAATTAATACACATCAAATAAGGATTGAATATGTCTCAATTATCTCACGATCTCCAAGCCGAAATCGTTGCTAAATATTGGAAAGATGAAGCATTCAAACAAGAATTGTTAAGAAATCCCAACGCAGCTTTAAAAGCGTTGGGAGTAGAAGTTCCCTCAAATATTGAGGTACAAGTGATAGAGGAAACGGCGAATAAAGTTTACTTGGTACTACCTGTTAAACCTTCTGTTCTTGCTTCAACAGAATTAAGCGACGAGCAACTCGAAGCTGTTGCAGGTGGAAGAATGGCTGATAAAACAGGTACAGTCACAGTGGCAGGCGTTACTAAGTGTTGCTGGGGTTAAGACCAAGGTTAGAAAATCGCACCTACCTGTTAAACCTTCTGTTCTTGCTTCAACAGAATTAAGCGACGAGCAACTCGAAGCTGTTGCAGGTGGAAGAAAGGCTGATAAAAGCACCACAGTCACATCGGAAGGTGTCACTAAATGTTGCTGGTAAGCATCACAAATAGTACCACAATTGCTTCAATTACAACTGCCAATAGGAGGAATTAAGTTAAGCTAACTTGCTTTGGTGAAGAGACCCTTAGTTTAACTTAATTTTACCTACCCCAATGGCTTGTAGAAAATCGATTCATCTTTGTCTTTTGGCGGTCGTTCGCTCTCGCTTTGTTGGGCATTCCACCCTAAAACAATCTGCTCTAGTATTTCAGCCTACGTACAGTTATTTAGAGCAAATCCAACAATATTATTTACTAATATGCTTAAATTCAGGTGATAGTATTTTATCTCCCTTGTATTTCTTGCGCTTGCGATACCACCACATGACAAAGCCAGTAACAAAAAGAATTAATGGTGCTAGTCCCACAAATACATAAAGAATACGGCTTGGCAATCCCCAGAAAGTACCGTAATGTAGGGGAGCAAAAGAGTTGAGAATGTTATCGCCTAAATTCAGAGACTTACTATCAGCAACTCGTAAAACTTGTCCACTATATTGATCTAGCGTAATCTCACTCTGACCGTAGATACTTGTTTCATGGGTTTGTCTTTTACCTACCCTGATAACTCCATCATGTTTATCTGGTATTCCAATATAGGTTGTTACTGCTTTAGGTATGGCTGCGTCAGCATTAAGTAATACTTGCGACAGCCCAACAGGAGCTTTACCTGAGATTGGTTTAGAAACTAGTTCTGTTGGTTTGGAGGTAAAAGTTAACGCATAAATGGCTGAACTCGACCAATCATAAAAGTTCCAGCAAAAACCCGTAAAACCAGTAAAAGTTAAAAAAACAGCAGCAACAACTCCTGCTACTTTGTGAATATCAAAATTAAACCGTTTGGGATGAGCATTTGATTTAATTTTAAATCCAGCAATCAGTTTCCGCCAACCAGGCCAAAGAATCAACCCAGTGGCAGAAAGTATAAATAAAAATAGTCCAGCAATTCCAGCTATGACCATTCCAGTTTTTCCAGCCAAAAGTTCGTAATGAAGTCTTAAAAGCCATTGCAAAAAACTAGATTTTTCCTTCATCATACCCATCATTTTACCCGTGTAAGGGTTGATGAACATCTGCGTAAGTTTATCATTAGTGTCCCATAAACGGGCTTCATAAGGTGATGTTGGATCTTTTGGCACTATAATAGAGCCTATTTTGAGGTCAGCTTTTTGAGAAATCTCAGCTTTAATATTTTCTAATATTGAATCGATTGATAACAGTTGTCCTTGGGGTGTTATATTACCAAATCGCTGTGAGACTTGAAAATGCTCGATTTCCGGCTCAAATATTAACAAGCTACCAGTTAAGCCAATGACAGCTACAATCAAGCCTACAACTAGACCGATATAGCGGTGAAGGGTAAAAACGATATTTCGGAGTTTCCTAGATTTCATGGTTATTTTAGTGATGTTTCACCGGAAGATGTTTTGAACAGACATTTCACCAAGCGCAAATTTGATATAATGATTCTCAAAACTCTACTGAAACGCTTCCAAGGACTGTAAAAGGTGCGTTAGGAGTAATGAAAAAACCCTGAGTGTCGTAATACTTTGTACTGAATAAATTCTTAAAATTTAAACCAAATTTATAATTATTCAGCCGATAGAATAAAGCTGCATCTGCACGTATATACGAAGGCAGTTTAGTTCTGGTATTTGGTAGTTGTACTTCCCGTTCACCAGCATAAACAGCTCCCAACCCAAATCCGAAACCTTGCAATGAACCTTTTTGAAATTCATAAGTTGTCCATAGACTAGCGCTGTTGTATGGTATATTAACTAACCTATCTCCAACTGGTAGCAAATTATCTTTACTAACAAAAGCATCAGTGTAAGCATAGGTCGCAATAAGCCTCCAACCAGGTAAAATTTCACCAGCTATATCTAACTCAATACCTCGGCTTTTTTGTTCACCTGACTGGATGCTAAAATCCGGGTCTTCTGGATCAGTTGTGAGTACGTTTTGTTTGGTAAGTTGGTAAAGCGCTAAAGTTGCAGAAAGCCGATTATCCAAAAAATCCTGTTTTATCCCCACCTCAATTTGTTCTCCAATCGTTGGTTTAAATGGCTCTCCTGTACGATTACGGCTAAAGATTTCTGGACTAAAAGAATTTGACCAACTTGCATAAAGCGAAGTTGAGTTAGAAGGTTGGTAGACGAGACCAATTCGTGGCGAAAACCTAAAATCTGATTGCTCTAAATCAGTTGTTCGGTCTTCATTTCGGTAAAAAGAATCTACCCAGTCAAAACGACCACCAGCAAGTAGTTTGAGGTTGGGTGTAATTTCAATCAAATCCTGTAAGTAAAGTGCAACTGTATTGGCGCCATATTCTTCTGGAGAATAAGAAGGTACAAAATCTTCTCGTCGTGGTTTAGCACCATATTTGGGGTCAAAAATATCGATGGAAGCAATAGGTGCGTTAAAAAATTGATAGCCAAATAAACTACGAGATAACTCTAAGCCAACTAGTACGTTGTGCCTCACGCTTCCTGTATTGAATTTACCCGATAATTCATTTTGCAACGAGTAATTTTCTTGAGGACCATTGGACTCGGAGGCTTTACGCTGTAAGGTTCTACCATCAACATCTAAAAATGGAGAGGCAAAGTTAGCAAGAGTTACCTCTTTAGTGTTGCTATTAACTTCTAATAGGCTAAAGCCTTGACGAATTTTCCATTGCTCACTGAATTTATGTTCAAAGTTATAATTGAAAGCTAAAGACTCTACTTCGTTGCGGCTATAATCTGGTTCTCCTAAAAGTAACCTACTGACCGGAAGTTTAAAGACAATTGGGTCAGGAAAAAAGCCTCGGTCAAAAGTATAATCATATTTCTGATACTCTAATTCCGCTGTAAGAGTTGTATTTTGGCTAATATTCCAAGTTATTACTGGAGATACAAAAATACTTTCATTCTCTACGCCATCGCGGAAACTATTGGCATTCTCATAGGCAAGATTCAGACGATATAACAAAGATTTATCATCAGTTAAAGGACCAGTTAAATCAATTTCTGGACGATAGAAATTGAAGTTACCTGCTGTCATGGATATCTTGTAAAAAGGCTCCGTCAGTGGTTTTTTAGTGATAGTGTTAACAATACCACCTAAAGTAGAACCTGCTCCATACAGAACCGATGCTGGACCTTTGAGGAACTCGACTCGCTCAATATTAGCAGTATCGCGTGGACTGGTAAACGCAAAATCCTTAAACCCATTACGTAAGCTTTCTGAGGAATCAAACCCACGAATATAATATGTTGTTGACGAGAGTCCACCGTAACCGGATTGTCTCTGTACACCACTAACGTTATCTGTCAACTCACTTAGACGTGTTACTTTCCTATCTTCAATAACCTGTCGCGGAATGACTTGAATTGACTGGGGAATATCACGTATAGGAACCTCTATTTTAGTGGCTGTAGATGATTCGGGTACGCGGTATCTATCTTGCTCACCTGTCACCACTAATTCAATCGGGTCATTATTAGTATCAGCTTGTGGTTTCTCGCTGGGTTTTTCTTGAGTCGCTGGAGGTTGTGGTGCTGGTGTGGGTTGCGTTTGAGGCTGTTGAGTAGTTGATGCAACTGGTGTAAACCCAAAAATTAAACCTTCGTCACCATCAAATAATTCCGCTTTTGGTGCAGTAGTTTCACCCATTACCATTAAGCGAATTGTATTAGCATTCTGGTTGCTTACCGTTACCTCGGCAATTCCTGCTATGGGCTTTTCTTGTTGAAATTGATTACCATTAGGTAGCTGTAACTGAGCGTTAAGAATATCTACTGTAAATGATTTAGTGTCACTCTTGTCTACTACTTGCAATTTACTTCCAAGAGTCGTTTGCAAAATAACCTCAATACCACTAGCAGTAGAATTAATCTTCACCCCTGTAATTGTAATGGGTACAGTGCTGTTAGGTTGCTGCGCGAATAAAAGCCTACCAATTTTATCGGAAACCTCTCTTTTCTCAAGGGGAACACGCCCTTCGAGAAGCAACTTCGCGTCTATAGAGAGGGGTGAAGCCCAAGTCGGTTGGATCGCCAAGACACCTAAAGCAATTATCCGCAATTGTGTATTTATATACTTAGTAGCTATAAAAAATCTCTGTAAGCTATTCATAATACCCAAGCCAATAGAAAAAGATTCTTAATTACGTATATGGCTAGCTTACGGAGTTTCAAAGATTATGTCTATCTAGTAAAGCAGCTATTTTTTTGTCACTTGAGCGGCTTTTCACGAAACTTGCATTCTTTGGGTGTAATACCAAACTTACGTTTAAATGCTTGACCAAAGTAACCCAGGTGAGAGTATCCTGTTATCTGTGCTACATCAGCTACTCGCATTTTACTGCCACAAAGCAGTAACCATGCCTGTTCCATGCGGTAATCATGTAAATAGCCAAAAACGGTTGTATTAAATATTTCCTTAAAACCCTGTCTAAGTTTGCGCTCGCCTAAACCTACCATCTTCGCCAAGTCTAATAAACATGGTGGACTGTCTTGCTTACGAATCAAAATATCTCTTGCTTGATAAATCTTATCAATATCTGTATGTTTTAATTTGCTGACAAAAGTAATTGATTTTTCACTCTGCACAATCTGGTTTAGCTGTAAAGCCAACAATTCCATGACTTTACTTTCCAAATATAAGCGCTGAATCATCCCTTGATAGGGAGAATCCATTAGTTGCTGCAATATCGCAAACATTGCAGGTGTAATGCTACCAGAACGATGAAATTTTAAAGTGGAATTATTATTAATTACTGCTTGTATGTCTTCAGGGAGGGATTCTGAATCTGTGCAGTAATCTCTTAAAAGTTCAGGGCTAACACAAATTCTAACAACCTTAACATGTTTGCCTGCTGACCATTGCTCAATCTCTTTAATATCGGGTAGGTAAAACAGATAATTCTTTCCTACCTGTTCCATATAATCATCTGCAATCTCTTTAATGCCAGGAGTTAGTACATGATGATTCCCTAAAAGATAAAATTTGGAAACAAATAGCTGTAAGTCATTATGGGAAGAATTTATACTTAAATCACGGTAAAACTTATCTTCACAAATTTCTAACTCAAGCCCATGACGTAGTTCTACATACCGAAAATAATTTTTTTCAATTTGGTTTTGAAACTTGATTATGTAGTCAAAACCTTTATAATTATATATTACTTCGCCTGCTGCAATACTTTCCTCTAATAGTTCCTGGTATTCAACTTCTGTGATTGTTTTCATAATTAAATTTATTTGGTATAAAAAAGTAATCAAACTTGGATTACAGCGGTTCCCTACCTGGTGAGGTACATTTTTAGGGGTAACTTTACTAATAAAGATTTAGATGTACCTTAGTCACTTAGGAAAAGCTATATCAAGATTGAGGCCATAAGTATGAGTAAGGGTAATGACCATATTCTATCATTCAATTGATAATTTTTACTAATAAATAACAATGCAGAAGGATTGACCCCTAGTATTATAGGCGCCTACACCCCCTGTTCCCCAAACTAAGCTGCATTCGTAGTTGAACTTTTAATTGCAAACTCCAAACTGGAGTGGAGACGGTGTCACTTTTCCTAGACCGTAGCCTTTTACAAGGGTTTTCAATAACACCCCATAATTGTCTAAAATGCTCAAAACCAAACCTGAATAAGGCTTTGACAGTTAATAACCGAATAATTTTGAAAAATCCGGGTTGAGGGTTGCATAAACAAGTTCGACCCTCAGTAGTAGCAAGTAGAGAGCCAAATCAATCAAGCTTTGGCGCTCCCATTAAACCACTAATACACATCAAACAAGGATTAAATATGTCTCAACTATCTCACGACCTCCAAGCTGATATTGTTGCTAAATCTTGGAAAGATGAAGCATTCAAACAAGAGTTATTAAGCAATCCAAATGCAGCATTAAAAGCATTGGGAGTAGAAGTTCCCTCAAATATTGAAGTACAAGTGATTGAGGAAACAGCGAATAAAGTTTACTTGGTATTACCTGTTAAACCTTCTGTTCTTGCTTCAAGAGAATTAAGCGACGAGCAACTCGAAGCTGTTGCAGGTGGAAAAATGGCTGATAAAACAGGCACAGTTACATCGGCAGGCGTTACTAGATGTTGCTGGTAAGTAGACGATAGCGCCTAACTTTTGAGCGCAAAAACTGACCCAAACATAGATATTAAAACACCTTTGAGTCAGTTTCTTCCTTCCATTGCATAAACAAGTTCGAGTCTCAGTAGTAGGAAGTAAGAGAGCCAAATAAATCTAGGTTTTGGCGCTTCCATTAAACCACTAATACACATTAAACAAGGATTAAATATGTCTCAACTATCTCACGACCTCCAAGCCGATATTATTGCTAAATCTTGGAAAGATGAAGCATTTAAGCAAGAATTGTTAAGCAATCCAAATGCAGCATTAAAAGCATTGGGAGTAGAAGTTCCCTCAAACATTGAAGTACAAGTGATTGAGGAAACAGCGAATAAAGTTTACTTGGTATTACCTGTTAAACCTTCTGTTCTTGCTTCAAGAGAATTAAGCGACGAGCAACTCGAAGCTGTTGCAGGTGGAAAAATGGCTGATAAAACAGGCACAGTTACATCGGCAGGCGTTACTAGATGTTGCTGGTAAGTAGACGATAGCACCAAAATTCTTCAATAGCAATTGACCCAGAGATTGCTTCCAAAACACCTCTGGGTCGTTTTTTATAGCCATGCTTTATACTTAATTATTCACTATTATTATGAAATTTTCACAGCAAGAGCTAATTAAAATTATCGCCAAAGCCAGTACTGTTAGCGAGCGTCTGGGCAATAATTTTATTATTAATACTACACAACCTAACAATCAGCAAATTAATTCTCGTTTAGAAACTTGGCGCCAAGTTGTTGCCCAAGGAAATCCAGAAAAGTTTGCCAAGCGTCTCGCGTGGGATGGTTTAGATGTCGATACTGTTGCCCCCATACTAGGCAGTGTTGGTTTTGCTGAAAATTCACTTTTACCTCGATGGGCAGAAACTTTACAGGAAATTATCGAAATTGCTTCTCAAAAACAGTGGGAACATGGAGAAATATCAAAGCCTCATCGCTGCGTTATTGCTGAAGACCCGCTTCCCTTTGAGGACATTTATATACCTTTTATTCAAGTTGCTCAAAATAAATTAAATGGGCGAATTAATGAATTAGAAGCTCAAGGTTATAAGTTACAGAAGCTTCTGACTGATAACGCTGTTAACAGCTTAGAGCATGGTTTACTCAAGCGCGTAGCTAAATTATGTGCTGGAACCTTAGCGCTAGAATTCTCAATTTTTCGGTCATTTCAACAACCTTCCCTTAATCGTTTAATAGGGATAAAGCAAGGGACTTGCGGTAAAGAGCAGTATCAAAAATTTGTTGAAAAGCTTCTTAGTGATGGACTGAAGTCTTTTTTCCAAGAATATAGCGTTTTAGCTCGCTTAGTGGCAGTTGCAATTGATTTTTGGGTTGATGCAACAGCAGAATTTTTGCAACGCTTGGCATCTGACTTGCAGGACATCCAACAAACTTTCCAAGCAGGTGACAGTGACTTGGGGCAAATTATTACCATTGAATCTGCACTTTCTGATTCGCATAATCAAGGGCGCCATGTTATTGCTCTGACCTTTGCTTCTGGATTAAAGTTGATTTACAAACCTAAAGATTTAGGTATAGAAGTTGCTTATTTTGAGTTACTCGATTGGTGTAATCATCAGGGTGTTTCCTTACCTTTTAAAATTATTAAAGTTCTTAATCGCTCTACCTATGGTTGGGTAGAATTTGTCGAACATTTGCCCTGTGATTCGGAGGCAGCAGCGCAGCGTTTTTATCAACGGGCTGGAATGCTAACCTGTATGCTCTATATCTTAGCGGGTACTGACTGTCATTACGAAAATTTAATTGCTAATGGCGAGCATCTAGTTCTTATAGACCCAGAGATGCTAATGCAACCAAGAGAACGGGAAGAAACAGCTTGTGGGGATGGGGAAGCGCAAGCAGAATCAATTGCCAAACAGCTAGTTTACGATTCGGTGTTAAGTACTGGTATGCTACCGCGTTGGGAATTTGAGCAAAATAACCAAGCAGCTTATGACATCAGTGGTTTGGGAGGTGTTGGCGAACAGAAGATTAATTACCGCGCGCGGCAATGGCGGGATATAAATACAGACAATATGGAACTTGTAATTAGCAAGTCGGTTTCTTTACCATCCCAAGCTAATACTCCTATTTTGAATGGTAAACCTTTATCGCCAAATGATTATGTTAGCGAACTGGTGGATGGTTTCCAGTTGATGTATCGCTTTTTAATGCAAAAACAAGCAGCACTTCTAGATAGTGAGAGTCCTTTGGCAAGCTTTATTGATCAGCGCGTGCGGTTCGTGTGTCGCCCTACTCAAGTTTACACTGTTTTGCTCAATCAAACCTTTGACCCCAAATATCTACGAGATGGAGCAGACTGGAGTATTGCATTGGATGTTCTCAGCCGAGGGTTTTTGGTAAGTGAGGAAAAAGCGTCATTATTACCTATACTTACTGTGGAAAAACAAGCAATGGAACAGTTGGATATCCCCTTTTTCACAATTACTTGCAATAGCGATGGAATGACTGTTGCTCCCAATCAAATTATTGAGCAATGCTTTCAAGAGCCTAGCTATAACCGTGTAATTGAGTCCATCCAAACCCTGAGCGAATGCAATCTCAATCAACAACTAGCAATAATTAAAAGTTCCCTATATTCGCGCGTTGCCAGAATTAATATAATTGCCTCTAAAGATGAGGAATTAACAGATACTATTGTCTCCTTAACTCAGGAACGATTAATTCAACAAGCAGTAAAAATTGGCAGAGAATTACAACAAAGGGCTATTTATGCTGCCGATGGTGGCGCCACCTGGATTGGTATGATATATATTCATGATGCCCAACGCTTCCAGTTTCAGCCTATCGGCTATAACTTGGGAGACGGTTGTGCTGGTGTTGCCTTATTTTTAGCTGCTTTGGAAAAAATCACTCCTGGTGCTGGATTTAAGGACTTGGCGCTGAGTGCTTTGCTTCCCATTCGCCAGATGTTACAAAATTCTCAATCTGATTCTAGAATTGCCAAGAAAATTGGTATGGGTGGAGCTGTGGGGTTAGGTTCTCTTATATATGCCTTAGTACGGAGCAGCCAATTCTTAGGGGAACCCGCTCTTTTAGAAGATGCCAAACATGTTGCAACTTTAATTACTCCTAACTTAATTGCCAACGACCGCTCTTTTGATATTACCGTAGGTTCTGCTGGCACAATTTTAGGACTGTTAGCTTTATACGATGCTGTTGGCGAATCTTCTGTTTTAGAGGTAGCTTCTTCATGTGGTGAACATTTACTCAACCACCGCATCACCAGCGATTCAGGCTTTAAAGCTTGGGCAACTATCAATGGCAAGCTAATAACTGGATTTTCTCATGGAGCAGCAGGAATTGCTTGCGCTTTATTACGGCTATATCAAGCAACTAAGCGTACTGATTTTTTACAAGCAGCTTTAGAAGCAATTGAATACGAACGACAAGTATTTTCTCCAACCGCAGCCAACTGGCCCGATTTTAGACCGAATGCGATTGTTGACGGCAAACCAACATTTAATATTAGCTGGTGTCATGGCGCCCCTGGTATTGGTTTGAGTCGTTTGGATAGTTTAGCGATTATTGACACTGATGAAATTCGCCAAGAAATTGAAATTGCTTTGCAAACAACGCAAAAGTGTAGCTGGCAGGAAATAGATAACCTCTGCTGTGGTAATTTGGGACGCATTGATGTACTTCTCACAGCGTCACTCAAACTTAATTGTCCTGAATTACTAGAAAAAATTCACAAACAAGTTAGCTGGATTGTTAATAGAGCAGAACAAGAAGGTACTTTTTGTATTTCTCCTCAACTTCCTAGAGATGCTTACACACCTGGCTTTTTTCAAGGAGTGGCAGGAATTGGTTACGAACTCCTACGGTTAGCACATCCAGATTTACTCCCCTCAGTACTTTTGTTTAATTAGGGAGACAAAAATAAATGAAAGATGAAAATCGCGCGTTATTCCGTACTGATGCAATTCGCCAGTATACTCAAAGTAAAGAAAACTCTGTACTACCGCGAATTGCCTCCCCTCGTAGCTTTATCTTCTTATGGAGTCTGTTAGGAATGTTAAGTTTGTTAGGAGTTACTACTATCTCGACTTTGTTTATAAAACTATCTGTATATACGGGCGAGAATGCTGTGATTATGCCTACAAATAATAAAAATCAACAAACTGCTGCTGGGTGCGCGCGGGACAATTAAAGACCCCTCTCCAAACCTCTCCCCGTTCACGCAGTGTGCCGCTTCGGCAAGCGGGGAGAGGCTTTAATTACTCCCCTTATTATCGTCCCAGAATTTTCCTGGCTTCTTGTTCAGCATTCTCAGTTATGCGGGGAATTAAAGTATATGTGGTAGTAAAATCCATTTTTTCGCCGACTCGCAGTGTTTTTAGCGGGCTTAGAAATTCAAGCTCTACGTAAGCCTTTGGGTCTAAGTTGGTATAAATTTCGGCACTACTGTTGTTGTCGGGATAACTAGCTCCAGGTACTCTTGGTGAGTCAATGCGGACTGCGACTTTTTCGCCCATCCATAATAATGTACTAGCATCGCAGCCTATTTTGTGGGATTTATTACGGTCGCGTGTTAAGGACAATAAGCCGTTGTCTACTTTTAAGTTAGCTGGTAAATTTTCAGATTGCTTGTTATAACCTTCAGGAAAAATCGACGGTTGGGGTAGCGCTGCGTAGGCTGCAACTGGGTCACGTAACTGTGTAACTATCCATATAGAAACATTTTGTGGCTTACCCTTGACTTTTTCGTAAGTTGTGGTAATTTTCATTACGGGTTTGTGTTGTTCAAGTGTTATTGTACGGAAGGTACGAATGCCGTAGAAGGGGTCAATGGGAGAAATCAGCGTTACATCGTTGCGATTAACTCTTGCGGTAACTGGTATAGAATCAAACGTAGCTGGTGGGGGCCAACCTCGTCCTGTAATTTTTTCCCATGCAGATTGAGGTGCAGGCCAGGTTTTATCACCCCCGGCGCCAAAATAGCCCCATTCCTTAGATTTGATATTAGGCGCTTTACCATACACCTGGTCATTTTCCCAGAATGTACCTTCTCCACCCTTGAAGCGAAACTGCATCACCCGTCCAACTTTTGGGACTACAACCGCTTCTACTTGACCATTACTTAAAATATAAGAATCTCGCCAGCCTTGGTAATTGGTTTTTGTGACTGTAATTTTTGCCGGGATATTTGCGGTTACTTCTAAATAACAACAAACTGTGATCAAGAATCCCAAACAAAATAATAGCAAGCTTTTAGCCTTCATCAGGAAAGTACCCTCTTACAAAGAGCCAGTTGAAAATTATATCCATATAGCCAATAATCGCCTGATTTACTTTAATTTTTCTTAAATATCTCTTCATTATAGGATTTTGCCCTTGCAAGCTACTAATATCTATACTATAATCCGGTAAAGTCATAATTTTAAACCAACTCAGTTTTTAACCTATGAGCATTACGCATAACTGTACCTGAAGAAATCTTATATAGGGAAAGATAGCCATTAACTAAGCTTGTTTGCAAAGTTGACCTGACTAGTCCTTTGATATCACGCAGGTTTACAATCGCTCATGCGAATCTTGGATTATAGTGGCAGTAGCTGCAAAGTTTGCAATGTGCGCCATTTTTTCAGGACTTACGCAACTGGCACAATTAGTCTCGGCGAAGCCGCGCCATCGGTGTAAACCCAGCTACTAATGCTTAAAACGCAAGTAAAAACAGTAAATTCTTCATTTTTAAAAATAGATTTTTAATTACAGGCATCATAAGTAATAAAAATATTATTATTCTCACTTTAATGAGAAAATTATAACTACTTTGCAATTTTAGTTGCTGATTAAATATGAAATTTACAAAACTCGATTACTGTCACTATTTACTAAGTTGGTATGCGGTAAAGAATTTAATGCTTTATATTGATAGGCTAGACAAAGTTTATTATTGCCCTTTAAAAACTAATTATTTAGTTGATGATACATTTGGAAAATAAAAATATAAAAATATTGAATCATTAATATGGAGTAACGTCCAGGCGTTTATATGCGTTTGGCATAATTTCAATTATCGTGCAGCGGGGGCGAAGCCGTGCCAGCATTTTGTGCCTTTTGCATAAGTCCTGTTAAAAAAAAACAATAAGATGAATAAGCTTAACCGAACTTTTTTTCATAAATTTTGGGCTATTTCCCAACTCTACTTGTGTGGGAATGAAAAATGGGGCGCGCTCAGTTTACTATTGAGCCTGATTGCAATTAATCTAGTTGCTACCCATGTGAATGTCATCAGCAACACTCAACAGGGTAATGTTATTTCCGCACTGGCTGCAAAGGATGGGGATAAATTCTGGGCTACTACTTGGAACTTGTTTGGGCTATATCTGATTTTAGTGATTATTTGGGCTGCATACAACTACATACGCAAAAAACTGACTCTCTATTGGCGAAGGTGGTTGACTAATTATTTTTTAAGTAAATATTTTAGAAATCGGGCTTTTTATGAACTCAGCCAATATCAGAGCGAAATTGATAACCCAGATCAACGAATATCTGAAGATATTAACAAGTTTGCTGATGGGTTTCTATCCTTCTTCTTTGATATGTTATACACCTGTTTACAGGTGATTGCTTTTAGCACTGTACTCTGGGGTATTTCACCCACTTTGATGATTGTTTTGCTTATTTATGTTGGAAGTGGAACGCTGATCACAACTTGGTTATTTGGAAGAAAATTAGTTCAACTCAATTTCGAGCAGGAAAAAAAAGAAGCTAACTTTCGTTTTGGTTTATTACGTCTCCGGGAAAATGCTGAATCTGTTGCCTTTTATCGAGGAGAAGCGCAAGAATTAAATCAAGTTAAGTATCTATTTAACCAAGTATTTATAAATTACAAGAAAATTCTCTTTTGGCAAGAACTATTTTTGAATGCTTTCGTCAGGCTTTATCAGTATATTCCGTGGATTATACCAGCAGTAATTATTGCTCCTATTATTTTTGCTGGTGAGTTGGAAGTTGGTAAACTTGCTGAATCTCAAGGGGCATTTAATCAACTTTTTAATGCCATGTATGTGATTGTCAGGACTTTCCACGAACTGGTTGGTTTTGCTGTTGGAATTGAACGTTTATATGAATTTTATAATTTTCTGCAACAATCAAACAGAGGAATTACTACTGGGAGTATTCAGGATACAACTATTAATACCTTAGAAGATAGCTGTTTCGCATTCCAAAACCTGAAATTGTATACACCCAAATATCAAAGAATTTTATTGCAGGATGTTTCGGTCAACCTGCAAACTGGACAAGGAATGTTAATTATAGGTACGAGTGGCTGTGGTAAAAGTTCTTTATTGCGAGCTATCGCTGGTTTATGGAATTCTGGTAGTGGGACAATTATCCGACCAAGATTAGATGAAATCCTATTTTTGCCTCAGCGTCCTTACATGGTTTTGGGAACTCTTCGTAAACAGTTAGTATATCCTTTGTCGCAGGATACTATTAGTGAAGAAGAACTGCATAAAGTATTGCAACAGGTAAACCTACCAGATTTAGCGTTAAGATTCGGTGGTTTTGATGTTGAAAAAGATTGGGCTGATGTGCTTTCTTTAGGAGAACAACAGCGTGTTGCTTTTGCCCGCCTCTTAATTTATAAGCCAAAATATGCAATTTTAGATGAGGCAACTAGTGCTTTGGATATTAAAAACGAGGAAAATGTATATCAACATTTGTTGAATACGCGGACAACTTTTATCAGTGTTGGTCATCGTCCTACTCTACTTCAATATCACAATCTAATATTAGAGATATTAGATGCTGAAAATTGGCAAATCAGGAAATCATAAAGTATTAATCATTATTGTCCCTGCAATATTCAAGCGAATACGGTAAATACTGTTCCCTGCTGTAATATAAAGCGTTTTGTAATCTTTATTGCCCCAAGCTAAATTTGTTACTGATTGGGGGACAGGAATTTTGCCCAGAAGTTGACCTTTTGGCGAAAAAATCCATACTCCTCCTGAACCACTACAGTAAACATTGCCTTTAACATCGACCTTCATCCCATCAGGTACACCTTTATCTGTGGGCCCAGGCAACTCTGCAAACACCCTACTGTTAGCTAATGTCCCGTCTGACTGGACATCAAAAACGCGGATATGTAATTTTTCAGAATCACTGACATATAATTTTGTCTCATCTGGCGAGAATGCAATTCCATTGGGACGCACCATCTGTTTGTTCAACAATGTTAGGGTTCCATTTGGTTTCCAGCGATAGATACCATAAAAGCCAAGTTCTTCCTGTTGCTTTTGAATACCGTAGGGTGGGTCAGTAAAATAAATGCTACCATTCGACTTAACTACAACATCGTTAGGACTATTGAGACGTTTTCCTTGGTAGCGTTCAGCCAAGATTGTTATTTTACCGTTTTTTTCTGTACGTGTCAGTTGGCGGTTATGTTGAGCAGTAATTAATCGTCCTTGTCGATCAAAAGTATTACCGTTGGGATTTCCCGCAGGACGACGAAATACAGAAATAGCGTTAGGCGCCCATTTATAGATTGTATCGGCAGGGATATCACTAAAGAGTAAAAAGCCGCTAGGATTCCAGACTGGTCCTTCTGTAAATTTGAAACCATCAGACAACTTTTCTACCTTGGCGTTGCTATCTGCAATAGCTGGTATAGTAGCGTAAGTGTTTTCGGAGCTTTGCTGTACCATCAACAAGCTTATTAATAAACTGCACACTCTTAGTTGTTGTAAAGCCATTTTTCTCATCTACACTATATTTTTGGTACAGGAATAACTTTTCTCACTTTACCATCACTCTTGGACGTAACATATATTTCCCCCTCTTCATCTGTCCCAAACCGGACATCAGAACGTTTGCTACCAATAATTTGGAGAAAAGTAGCTTCTTGTTTCCCATCAAAAAGCCTAAGTTCTTTTATCTTTGCCTGTTTACCATTTACAAGCTCATCTACAGGTACATGAAAAAAACGCGCGTCATTGCCAAAATCTGCAAAAATATATTGACCGACTAATTCCGGAATCGCTTTACCCCTATAAACATAACCACCTGTAATTGCAATTCCATAAAAACCTGGATAATCCTTTGGTATATGATGGCTATATTGGGCAACAGGGTAGGTATAACCATACTTGCCATCATCTTTAGGTAAAGGGAACAGAACATTCTCATTTCTTTCATCTATAACCCAAGTCCCTTCCCGATTCCCCCATCCATAATTAGCTCCTTTGATACCAAGATTTACTTCTTCTATAAAAGCCTGACCAGTATCAACAATCAACATTTTTCGATCGCTACCCATATCCCAGCTAAAACGATGGGGGTTACGCAACCCATAAGCCCAAATTTCTCCTAATGTTTTTGGATTCCTATCATTAACAAAAGGATTATCCTGCGGAATGCCATACTTGCCATTAGCACTATTGTTCCCAAAAGGATTTATCCGGAGAATTTTACCTAAAGGTGTACTGAGGTCTTGTGCATTATCGAGGGGGTCTGTATCACTGACAGGAAAGCCATTACTCCCACCATCAGCTAAAGCAATATACAACATACCATAATCGGTATCTCCCGGTTTAGCATTAGGATTAAAACCTAATTGACCCGTATTATGGTCTTCGTAGGGCTGTTCAATACGCATTATTTCCCGAAATGTCCCGGTAAAAGTATTTGCCGCTGGGTTCGCAGCTTTCCACTCCAGAATTACATCGTGGTGAGAACTTTCTATAGTATTGCCTTTGTTATCAGTAATCTTTTTGATAACAGGAAAATCAGGGATACGATTATTCTTATCTTCACTATGTACAGTGTATAAAATTCCATTTTTAGCAAATTCTGGGTGAAAAGCAAAATAGGAAAAACCCTGTTGTGAAGTATCATAGCTAAAGCCTGAACATACTAAGTTTTTAAAATTTAAGTATAAAGAAGCTTTACCATTAATAATCACATATAGCTTTCCTCGCATATCATTAACAAATAACCTGCCGCTACCATCACCTGCATGGGTTAAAAAGTTCAATCGCGGTACTCTTTCTCGTCCAGTTCCACTTTTGGGAATTTGTGCAACTTCTTGCAATCCTACAGCTAGTTTTGATTTTTCTATTTTTTCAGGGATCGGGTCAATTATTTGAGCTTGAGAGATACTAGAAAAAGCTAAAATTGAAATAATAAGTAAGCAAATACAAAAAATAACGTATAACTTTTTCATGCAACTGGAAAGAATAATGTAAAAATTATAACTACGTGCAAGATAAATTATAGCAGAAAATTACTTCTATTTTCGCTCAGTAGTATAGATGTGATTCAATTTCTTGTAAGGTTGTTTGATAGGTGCCTGTTTACGATTGAAAGTTGTAATGCAAATCGTTTCGTTCTTTGGTAGTGTTAAATCCATACCAAAGGATTCCCATAACACCTTGTTTTATTGCCTTAACAAATACATAAAAATAAGTATCACCATTCTGGTTTTTTCGTGCATTAACTAAGGGTCGATATGTATAAAATGATGCGACATTAGTTCTTCAATTATAGCAGCAAGTGCAGCTGTCGTGCGAACGTGGTTCCAGACTACTAAATAAATTTATTGTAAAAAATATTACATTTTATTTTAAAATGCTAGCGAAATGTGCTTAGAAATGCGCTTGCTTTTGGTGAAATAGCTGTAAACATAATTAGAAAATGGCGCCCGTCAATATCAGATTGTTTGACCACCTTGGCATAGAGATATTTCTCTTCTGTAGCCAACGAAGTTTCAATTAATAACTTGAGTTTGAGATTACTAAAGAGTTTTAACTTTTCTGGAACTTGCAGTTGTGCCCCTTTTTCTGATAAACCAACAAATTCACCCTGAAATACTGTATCAAGGACGTGTTTTCCCTGCAAAACTGTGTACTCTACAGGCACTTTTTGATTTAAGCTGATGATTGTCTCATTATCTTGAGGCAGGGATAGGTTATATTCGCCCCCAATGCCACTAATTTCATAAATTGTTACAGGGTCTTTAACTCCTTTGGGTTCTATTTGTTGTGTTCCGACAATTTGGAGGTCAATATTGGCATCTTTTCGGGTATTTTCGGAAATTAAAATCTGTCCTCCCACGGTATAAGTCTCAATTCGCGCAGCCAAATTGACATGACTGCCAATGACTGTATATTGAGCGCGTTTTTGAGAACCAATATTTCCTGCCACTACCTCACCTGTATTAATCCCAATTCCCATTTCAAGGATTGGTAAATTCATTCGCTTATTTTGTTCGTTAACTTCCTGCATTGCCAATTGCATCCCCACAGCACAGGCGATTGCTCTAGTAGAATCATCTTTACGATTAATCGGCGCACCAAACATTACAAAGATGCCATCACCCATAAAGTCACTAATCGTACCTTTATGTTGATTAATAACATCTGTCATTGCTCCTAAATAAAGATTTAAGACCTTTACTACTTGCTCAGGTGGCAATTGCTCAGAAATAGCGGAGAATCCTCTTAAATCAGATACAAGAACTGTGACTTTTTTCCGTTCTCCTCCCAGCTTTAAACCAGAAGGAGTTTCCAGTATATTGGCGACTATTTCGTCAGTTAGATAGCGACCAAGGGTTTTTCGCATCTCAGTAGCGCTTTGGGCAATATACTGAGTTATAGCAATCGCCGCTCCTCCTAATGCCAGCAGGGAAGGTATAACGGGAATCCACCAACCAGCAAGAAACGCTACAAAGCTGGCGCCAACTAAACAACCCCCCGTTAGGAAAACGCTGACAACCATGAGGTTTTTCTGTTTATTGTTATGGCGTTGTACCCAAGACAGAGTAGCACCAATGATTGACCAGCCCAAAATCAATAGCCATTCTAGCTGCTCAGGTAAGCATTTTATTAGTGGACGATTATCCAAAGCTGCACTTAAAATTTGGCTAATTAAATTAGCGTGAATTGTCACACCTGCCATGCGTTCTGGGTAAGTAAACATATTACTGCTGTAAGGTGTGTAGAATAAGTCCTTCAAACTTTCAGCAGTTGCACCAATTAATACGACCTTGCCCCGCATTAAGTTTTTTGGGATGCGGTCTTCTTGCACGTCTGTGAGGGAAACTCTGGTAAACTGCTGTATTCGTCCCCGGTAGTTTAACAGCACTTGGTAGCTGCCAGCATTTGCTCGGACGTAACCCCCATCATTCGCTTCAAAAATAGGAAAAACACCCCGACTTAATTGCAAGTAATTAGGATTATTTTTTGCTGGCTGCTCGGTAATACCTTCACCTTTTAAGTACAACAATGCGAGTTTCAACCCAAAGCTTTCAAGAGTCTCTTGCTTATTTAAGTTTAAGTACAACAATCCGCGCCGAATTTTACCATCCCCATCTAAAGGTAAATCATTGGCGCCAATTTGCTGACGTTGTTTTAGCACTAGAGGTGCATCAACAGCAGAACTATCAATAGTATCAGAGATTTTTTGCACTCCAATCAAATTGGCAGTAGACTCAAACACCTTAAGTAGCTCTTGATGACCGGGATTGACGGGTAAGTCACGGTAGATATCTAAACCGATCGCTCTAGGTTGCTGCTGTTTGATTTTGTTTAGCAAGCTAGCAAGTGACTCATCAGACATGGGCCACTGACCTTGTTTACGGATATCTGCCTCATTAATATCAAGTATGACAATGCGGGTATCAAGTGGTTCTGGTGGTCGGAGGAGAAAAAATTGATCCAACGCTGCTAATTCCAACAATTGCAGTAATCCAGTTAAGCGTAGTGCAATCACTAGGGCTGTAATTTTGGGAACCGCATATAAAATACCCCGCCATTGCCATATTTGGGGTTTTAGCTTTGCCCAAATGCCCAGATTATATTTATTAGATTTAGTGGTCAGTGTCATTTATTCGCTTCTTAAGAAAATTAACCACAAAGGACGCAAAGGACGCGAAGAAAGAATTATTGAGAGATGACCCACCAAATTTAATCACATGGAGTATTAGATATTTAGTGCTGATTGTTAAGAAGTCGGCACTATTGTGAGGAATTATCATTTGTACAGCAATTAATGAATGGCTCTTTTACAATCGCATCTAGCCCAACTGATTGTAAAAATTTTTGCCAATCCATCTTAATTTTTGAATTATTTGGCTCGGCACGACGTAGCTTGACCAAAGTAGTTAGCGCTTCATGCCAAATCCCTGCTTCTGCATAGATAGTAGGCAACTTGCGTGAATCTGCTTTTGCTAAAGCTTGTGATAAGCGTAATTCTGGCTGAGTACGTTCTACCCAAGCATCTACACTTGGGTTTCCACTGTCGTCTTCAGCATCACAAACAACTGTCAGCTTCCAGCGGTAAGTTTTACCTACTGCAAGTGCAGGCGCACTATTAGGAAGAGTAAAGCTAATAATTCCAGGTTTACCCGGAAGTGTAAAAGATGTTTCATAAAATACGGTTTGATTTTTATCTGTCAGAATGGTCAACTTGGCTGTTTTAGTCACAGATGTCGGTATATGCCAAAAAAATGTTGGATATTTAGCAAATGTTAGCCCTAATTTATTTGGAGGTACTAAGGGAGTTATTTGTTTGTTTCTTGATATGCAAGAACTACTACGGGTTGAACCACCAGCACTTACAGGAGGGTTTCCACGTTGTGGTGGTTTAAATCCCTGGCTAAGAAGCCAAGTTTTTTTGGTATGTTCTGCCTGAAGCTGCATTTCGTGTGCTGCAAAAGCAGAAAGCGTAACACAGTTCAAACACAAGGGTAAAAAAAAGGCTACATAATATAGCGATGGCTTAATGCATTTCATGTTGATATAGGAGTTAACTACCTAAATTAAGTATTCCCAAAAGCAAGCTCAGATTTTGCATTCAACTAGAAACTGTGGATTAACCATAGTTACGGTTGACCAATCAACAGAAAAGCAGCCCAATCAAATGGGTGCGGATATTGTTTCATTGTGGTCAACATGGCTTGACGCAATGCAATGGCTTTATCAGACTGACGTTGCACGCTGCGATAGAATTCAGTCATCAGTAAAGCAGTCGGGTTATCGGGTACTGACCATAAAGAAACTACAACACGCTTGACTTTTGCACTAACGAACGCGCGAGATAAACCAACCACGCCATCTCCAGTAATTCTACCTCGCCCTATGTTGCAACGAAATTATGTGCTTTTCAATTAAGAATTTGCTTGTGGAGGAATAAAATTATGCCTTGATGGGGTTGTTTTCTTTTAACGATACTTAGGGGGTTAGGATTTATAGCAGTGATATAAATTAATTTTTGAATTAGAATAATTTCCTCAAATGCTCAAAACTAAGTTTTGATAAGGCTTTGACAGTTGACAACCAAATATTTTTCAAAAATCTGAGTTTAGGGTTGCATAAACAAGTTCGAGCCTCAGTAGTAGGAAGTAGGGAGCCAAATAAATCCAATTTTGGCGAACTACTAAACATTTCATATACATCAAAAAGGATTGAATATGTCTCAATTGTCTCACGACCTCCAAGCTGATATTGCTGCTAAATCTTGGAAAGATGAAGCATTCAAACAAGAATTATTAAACAATACCAATGCTGCATTAAAGGCATTAGGAGTAGAAGTCCCTTCAAACATTCAAGTAGAAGTTGTTGAAGAAACTGCTAACAAAGTTTACTTGGTACTACCTGTTAAACCTTCTGTTCTTTCAGCCGCAGAATTAAGTGACGAACAACTCGAAGCCGTTGCAGGTGGAAGAATGGCCGATAAAACAACTACAGTCACATCGGCTGGTGTTACTAAATGTTGCTGGGGTTAAAAGCACCTTCAGTAGTTGCAAATAGACAGCCAAATAAATCAAGTCTTGGCGCCCCATTAAACTACTAATATACATCAGATAAGCATTAAATATATCTGTATTACTGCCTGTTGCGATTAGGCATTAGATAGTACCGAAATTCTTCAGTAGTAATTGACCCAGAGATTGCTTATAAAACACCTCTGGGTCTTTTTTACAACCATGCTTTATAATTAAATATTGAGTATTATTCTGAAATTTACACAGCAAGAGTTAATTCAAATTATTGCAAAAGCCAGTACAATCACTGAGCGTCTGGACAATGATTTTATTAATAAAACCACACAAACTAACAATAAACAAATTAATTATCGTTTGTAAAATTGGCGCCAAGTCAGGGTTGCATAAATAAGTTGAAGTCCCAGTAGTAGAGATTAGGCAACCAAATATAGCTTATTTATAAGTGATATCCAGAGTGCGGATGTAGAAGCACGCGAAGGGTAATATTGCTGTTGCCTTTGTAAATTATGTAACACGTAAGGTTATGAAAGCTGTTGGAAATCAAAAAGCGCGCGCTCGCTACCAAAAAACTATTGCTTGGCTGAAACAAAATTGTTCTTCGTTGTTCCAGAAAACTGGGATAAATAACCTGCTGCATCGTCGAGTTCCTGTCAGGTGGCAATTGAGCGAAGTTGAATGTGGCGCCGCCTGTCTAGCAATGATTCTTAGCTACTACGGGCGTAATACAAAGGTTGCAGAATGTTACGAACGCTTGGGTATTGGTCGAGATGGTGTTACAGCGCGCGCAATTTCTAACGTTGCCCGCAGCTACGGTTTACGTGTTAAAGCTTACTCTATAGAAACAGCAGATTTTCAATACATACAACTACCAGCTATTATCCATTGGGATTTTGACCACTTTATAGTTGTGGAGCGTTGGTCATCAAAAAAGGTTGATGTTATAGATCCATCTCGCGGACGGCGCCAGTTGAGTGCTGCTGAATTTAATGCTAGCTTCACTGGTATAGTTTTGACATTTGACAAGGGCGCCCAATTCCAAGGACAAAGAGCAAAAAAACACTTATCTTGGAGCAACTTCCTCATCCAGTATATATTGCAAGCACCAGGCTTACTTATCCAAATTCTTGGTACTTCACTTTTATTGCAAGTTTTCGGGTTAGCGCTGCCTATTTTTACCAAGATACTTGTAGATTACATTTTGCCGCTTCATATCGCTGGTGTAATGACAATGCTTGGCATCGGCGCCACTATCTTAATTTTAACTCAAGTAGTAACCAGTTATTTGCGTGCTGGACTGCTTATTCATTTGCAAGCGCGACTTGATACCCAAACAATGTTGGGCTTCTTTGACCATTTGCTCTCACTACCATTTCGGTTTTTTGAGCAGCGGACAACCGGCGACCTATTAATGCGGCTTGGAAGCAATGCCGTTATTCGCGAAACACTTACCAGCCAAACAATATCACTGGTTTTGGATGGTACTTTTGTCCTTGGTTATCTAACACTTTTACTCATTCAAGAACCCTTATTTGGTATTGCCGTCCTGGTAGCAGGATTATTGCAAATAGCTTTGTTACTGGGGACAACACCTCAAGTACATCACCTCGTGCAACGAGACTTAGTAGCGCAGTCCGAGTCTAACAGTTACATGGTAGAAGCTTTGAGGGGAATTGAAACCCTGAAAGCATCCGGTTCTGAAGAACGCGCGTTTGACTATTGGTCAAATCTATTTTTTAAACAGTTAAATGTTTCGCTACAAAAAAGCCATTTATCAGCTAAGATTGACACCGTAATGTTAGCGCTTCGTACTTTTTCACCAATCTTTCTTTTGTGGTTTGGAGGGTTGCGCGTACTTGAGGGAACAATGACCTTGGGGACAATGTTAGCACTAAATGCTCTAGCTAATTCCTTTTTGATGCCGCTAGCAACTTTAGTATCAAGCGGTCAACAATTACAGTTAGTTGGCGGACATTTGGAGCGATTAGCTGATGTTTTGGAAGCAGAACCAGAACAAAATATAGAAGTAGTTGAAACAGCACCCTCCCTCACTGGTCGAATTGAGTTACAACAGGTTAGTTTTCGTTACGACCCAAACTCCCCATTGGTGTTGCGTGATATTTCAGTCACTATCGAACCCGGACAAAAAGTTGCGCTGGTTGGTCGTTCTGGTTCTGGTAAAAGCACTTTTGCGAAACTTTTACTCGGCATCTACACCCCAACTCAAGGTGAAATTCTCTACGATGATATCCCTTTGCACAAATTAAACTACCGCACTTTACGAAGTCAATTTGGTATCGTACTGCAAGAGTCATTTTTATTTAGCAGTTCCATTCGTCACAACATTACTGCTAACAACCCCAACCTATCACTTGAAGAGGTTATGGAAGCAGCTAAATTAGCAAGTATTCACGATGACATTGTGCAAATGCCTATGGGTTATGAAACCAAAATTTCTGAGGGAGGAAGTGGATTATCAGGAGGACAGCGACAACGGCTATCAATAGCTCGTGCCTTAGCACACAAACCGGCTATCCTTTTAATGGATGAAGCAACTAGCCATTTGGATGTGGTTACAGAAAGTTTGGTCGAGCAAAACATCAGCAATCTCTCATGTACGCGAATTGCTATTGCTCATAGACTGAGTACTATTCGCAATGCTGATGTAATTTTGGTTTTTAATGCAGGTACTATTGTCGAACGAGGTACTCATGAGGAGCTATTAGCTTTGGGTGGGCATTATGCAGCATTAATAAATAATCAATAATGGACGTTACAACTATTAGCGCCTGTCGATTTCCTCAGCTAGTATATAGTAATGTAGTCAATCTCAGTCTAAATTCATGCAGTTAGTTAGACTCACAAAAAATAAAATTCTCGATATATCTCGGTTTGTTGCATTAATTCCTAACGACAATGATAATAACTACTCACTAATTCTTGAAGGTAGCGAGGGCACCTTGAAAATTGATAATGATGACCTAGATATTTTAACAAAATATTTAGATGATGATCAAAGACGATTGACCACTAGTAAAACTCAATATAAACTTGCAGATTTAGCCAAACCGCACGCAGTAGAAGCACTAGAAAAAAGAATTGCTAGGCGTGAATCTATGAGCAATGCTGAAGTTGCACAACAAGCAGAAGCTAGGGAACGATTTAAACAAAATATTGATGCTGACCGACCCGAAGGACAAAACTATATTCTTGACATATGGCAATTGTTTGGTTAGATTCGGGAATTCGGTTCTTGCGTACTTAGCGTGCTAAATTAATATTATAGTGCCAAGAAAGTAAAGCTCTAATTTCAAAATTGCGAAAATTTCTAAAGCCAAATCCACTCCGTTTTATCAGTTTCAATTTATTATTAATTCCTTCTACTACTCCATTAGTAGTTTTTCTTTCAAAATACCCTATTATCTCTCCAAACCATCGTTCAATTGTCTTAACACTTTTTTGATAATAAGGTTCAGCCTTATCTAACCAATCTAGTAACCATAAAATTCCTTCTCCTAAATCTTCACTTTTATCAAAAATATCATGAAATTCCTCTTTCAATGAATGCATAATTTTTAGTAAAGGTGACGCTTCTCTAATTTTATCTAATTTATCTTTTTGTTTATATGTGAGTTTATTTTCAGCTTTTAAGAGTGTAAATTTGTTACCTTTTAAACTATCAAATGCTTTTTCTCTTAACTCAATATTTAATTCCAACGCTGTTTTCTTTTCTTCTATTCTAGCTTCATTTAGTTCTTGATGTATAACTTTGGTAACATGGAACCTATCTACTGTCACAAGAGCGTTTGGGCAAACCTTCTCGACTAAATTTTTATAATTCCCGGTCATATCAATACTAACTTCTTCTATTTTTTCTAGAATTTCTTTCCCCCACATCTTCATGAAATTTTCTATTACAATCTGTTTTCTTTCTTTTACTAATCCTATTAATTTTCCTGTATCTATATCTACAAGTACAACAATAAATTTTCCTTGACCTTTAACCAAACTAATTTCATCAATTCCTAACCTCCTTAAATTACTCATATCTATTGGCAGCAAATTTTGAGCTACGTCTTCAATCATCGAATTAACGTTAAAGCTCTCCGGGGGAAGTTTCCCCCGGAAGACTTTAACTTCTTCATCACTTAGTCCATTATTTTCCGCAACATTACTTACATTACTACTAATAACTTGTTTAACAATATATTCTGCGTATCGATGCGTAAATCCCTTTTTCATTCCAACAAAATCAAGCCGTTCGCTAAAAGTCTTTCGACATTTTTTACACTTAAATCTTCGTCTATTTAAATTTAGTATTACTTCTTTATCTCCCATCGGTAAATCTTTCACCAAGTAATTTTGATTTTGGTGTAAATGTTCTGACTTTGTACCGCAATGCGGGCATACCGCACTTTTAACCTTTTTACTTACTGATAAAATTAAGACGGAACCCTCTTTTAGACTTGATTCTACCACTACATCTGGTAAGTTTAAGAGTTGAGTAAGGATTCTTTTCATAATTAATTTTACTGATAAATAAATACTTATACTAATATTTTAGCACGTTAAGTACGCAAGAACCGCTTTTCGCGTAGATAAGGGAGCGAAACAACCTAAATTAAGTATAA
>NZ_MRCD01000053.1 GCF_001904745.1 Calothrix sp. HK-06 | reverse complement strand
ACATACAAAGAACGTGAAAATGGTTTCAGTCCCGAAGACGGGATTCGTAAATTTGAAAGCTTACAGAAATAAATTTATACAATTGCCCAAATCATGTTTCAGTCCCGAAGACGGGATTCGTAAATTTGAAAGTCCGCGCGCTACGACCCTTACAAAGTAAGGATTCTAGACAAGGTTTTCGTGAAGGTCAAAATCGAGTCGATTTCAGCCGCACTTGTTGAGAGCCATTTGCAACTATTGCAAATATGCAGATGCTGTAATTATTATGTTGTCTAGGTTCTGGGCATTTTCGTGAACCTATGGGGGTTTTTGACCTCGCTTCGGTTTACGAAACATCAAGCTGATTGCTTAATAATAAGACGAGATGTTGCTTTTGTCTAGGTTAATGTAACAATTGTACAGACCGTTGGTGGCATAGGCGCCATTTCTTATTAAGTAAAAACCGAATGGCACGAAAAAACCCTACAAATCAAGCGGCACCATTCAGATTATATGATATTTGTAATGCTCCGACTAACGGTATTCTCGTAAACTTAAGTATTCTCGCTTAAAACATGCGCGCTTCACTCTGCCTCACAAGCAGCGTAAATAAGTTATATAATTACACACTCATATACAAATAAATTCAGATAACAATTTTCAATACTACATATCCATTTCATTAAAAATATGTAAATGCAAAAAAATACTTCGCTAACTAAAACGGCGCCTGTTTATTGTAAAAGAGAAATGACTCAACCAAGTAATTATAAAATTATTTATTCTTTGTATAGAGATGAAAACTTCGCTTGCCGTTCTCCAAACAAGCGAACTCTTTCAACTCCAGTAATGGCAACACCAAGTGCATTGACTACTACCCAGCCAAACCAAAGCCAAAACTTTCTAGTTAATAATTTATTATTAAACATACTAATTACATATAGCTGCTGGAACAATGCGGGTATAAGATTAGTTATTCTTCGTGTACAGATGAAAATCTTGGATGCAGTTCTCCGAATAAGCGAACTATTTCAATGCCAGTAACGGCGCCATTTATAATTCCACCTATCGTATTAAATACCGTCATCCCATACATACTTAGCGATTTAGCTTTAGAGTATCCGTCCATAATAAATATCGGTTCTTTAAAGAAAACAGAAACAATGATAGCGGCTATACCTAACCCTAAAGCACCACCAATTCCACTATAAATAATCCATCGTCTTTTTGATTTACCTGCGGCGCCACTCAGTACAAAATGTTGAGCAAAACCTGTTACAACTCCGCTGATTAAACCGAAGATAATAAACATTAAACCGAAAAATAAATACTGGACACCCTGTCCAGAAGTACCTGAAGATGGAATTGATATTAATAGTAAAGCTACCAAAAACATGATAATAGGCGCCGCTATAATCATTAAAGCCGAGCAGAAGCTACTTATAAAAATCCATACAGTTACAATAGCGGTTCTTTGTTTAGGAATATATTGCTTTTGTACAAATATCGCTTGGCAGGTACTAACAGTGATTGCTGTCGTTAAAGCAAATATTGTAATTTGAGGATAATCTGTTAGATTTTCAATCCCAGTGGCTGCACATGCAAGTACACCTATGGCGCCACCAAGTGCATTTACAACTACCCAGCCAAACCACAACCAAAACTTGCTAGTCGATAACTTATTATTTAACATGTTACTTATATATAACTACTCAATCCTTTACTCCAACCGCATTATTTTGCAACTTTGGTTGGGACAGTTTCTAAATTGACTAAGTAGTTTACTTTCTTATTGAGTTATGAAAAGCTTGTTAATAGATGAATAATCAAATTACCACTTGTGACAGAAAGAAAATTGTCATATAACAATTTGTGCAAAATTATAACAACCTCTCTCCTTTCTTTTCTTATGGATAAAGCAGCTATATATACGCTTTAGTCCTTCCTAGCCAACATCTTGTAACTGATAATGGTCGTGTTCTGTGTCAAAAATTAATTGACACTCAATATCAGAATTATTTGTTTCAAGTGCTGCTCGTTCTGTTAATAGCTTACGGATACATTGGCGATAATGTTCTATTCTTTCCATTAGTCTAAGTCTTCCAGCCTAACACCTTTTCCCTCGCGTAAGCTTTGCCGCGCTTTGACTATGCGCGCTAAAAAGCGTGGGTCATTTTCTAATCAATAATCAAATAAGTCTTCTTTTGATTTAAAACCAATTAAGGTAGCAATGTAATAGATAATTTTCATTTTTGTGTCAGGACTTACCATATTGTTATGCACTCTACAGTAATTACTTTTGGGAGTAGGCACCAATTCTAAAGCTCTCACACTCCTCTCTCTGTGAACTCTGTGTCTCTGTGGTAAATATATACCTTCTTTGGCTTTTAAAACATCCTCTAAAGGAAAAACCTCTACATTTGGAATATTCTTACATTTGGGACGAGCAGGGACGCGCTAGTGAATTGGAGTGAAGTCAATACTGCTTGGTTAAAGTTTTCATACCATAATTGATCCCCCCTAGCCCCCCTTAATAAGGGCTGACAAGGGTAGGTTTTTTCTGCCCCAAACCCCAGACACGGCAGACAGGAAGACAAGTAGACAAGGGGGGGTTTTTCTACCTTGTCTACCTTCCACCCTTGTCCACCTTAGCTTTTCACGTATTTTAGAAAAAAAGCCTACCCTTGTGAGCTTAATAAGGGGGGGACAAGAGGTAATTCTTAGCCCCCCTTATTAAGGGGGGTTGGGGGGATTTTATTACTTAGGTTTATAAGTCGATGCTACATGCAACTCCTTAAGCTGCTTCGCATCCACACTAGAAGGCGCCTCTGTCAACACACATCGTGCTTGCTGAGTCTTTGGAAAAGCAATAACATCACGTATTGATTCTTCGCCAGCAAGTAACATCACTATTCGGTCTAAACCAAAAGCAATACCACCATGCGGAGGTGTGCCATATTCAAATGCTTCTAATAAGAAACCAAATTTACCCTGTGCTTCTTCGGGTGAAAGTCCTATGGCTTCAAATACTTGCTCTTGAATGTCGCGTTGATATATACGAAGGCTGCCACCTCCAATTTCAAAGCCGTTTAACACCAAGTCGTAAGCTTGCGCGCGCGCGGTCTTCAAGTCGTTAATATCATCAGGGTGCGGCGCCGTGAATGGGTGGTGTAATGCTTCGAGTCGTTTCTCATCAGCGTTCCACTCAAACATCGGGAAATCAACTACCCATAGTAAGTTAATTTTCTCTGGGTCGATTAAGTTAAATTCTCTGGCGACAAATTGACGCAACCTGTCTAATGTTTTATTTACAGTAGGAGCATCACCTGCACCGAAGAGTAATAAGTGACCTGGTTTGGCGCCTGTACGAGTCAGAATTTCTTTTTTCTGCTCCTCCGTCAAATTATCTTTAATGGCGCCAATTGTATCAATTTCACCGTTGTCACGCACACGAATATACGCTAAACCCTTGGCGCCTGCTTCACTCGCTTCCCTAAATATATCTCCACCTGGTTTGATGCGAACATTAGAAATAGCATCGTTCCCGTTGGGGATAGGCAATATTTTAACTATGCCACCGTTTTTGATGGCTTCGTTAAAGACTTTAAAGCCACTGTCTTTGAGAATATCAGAAACGTTAACAAGTTCTAAGTCATACCGAGTATCGGGTTTATCACTGCCATACTTGTCCATTGCCTCGGCATAAGTAATTTGAGGGAAGGGATGCTGTAACTCAATACCTTTTACGGTTTTGAAGATGTGACCAACAAGTTTTTCGTTCAACTCAATAATTTCCGGTTGCGACATGAAACTCATTTCCATGTCTAATTGAGTAAATTCGGGTTGCCTATCTGCGCGTAAGTCCTCGTCACGGAAACAGCGCGCAATTTGATAATATCTATCGCATCCCGACACCATTAAGATTTGTTTGAACAACTGTGGTGACTGTGGCAGTGCAAACCATTCTCCAGCATTTACACGACTTGGTAAAATATAATCACGGGCGCCTTCAGGTGTCGAACGAGTTAAAATTGGAGTTTCCACCTCAATAAACCCTTCGTAGTCTTCTAGATAGCGACGCATCGCTTTTACAACTTGATGGCGTAATTGGATGTTTTTTGCCATTCTCTCGCGTCGTAAGTCTAAATATCTATATCTCAACCGCACTTCTTCGCGTACTGGGTCTGTGTCCGCACTCGATACCTGAAACGGTAATTGTTTACGAACGCCGTTAAGAAGTGTTATTTTGTCGGCGTAAATCTCCACTTCTCCTGTCGGAATACGCTCGTTTAATGATTCATCAGGACGTTGGGTGACTCTACCGACTATTTCTACTACGTACTCACTACGGAGAGCATTCGCGGCATCATATGAATCTGGGGTGCGCTGCGGGTCGCTGACTATCTGCACGATGCCATCGCGGTCGCGTAAATCTAAAAATATTACTCCTCCGTGGTCGCGGCGCCTATCTATCCATCCATATAGGGTGACAGTTTTTCCAATATGTTCGGAACGGAGTTCGCCGCAATAATGAGTTCGCATAGGTTACTTTTCTTAATTTCTTTTACTAGAGAATGATTCGTTGACTTAAAGCTAATACATTATCCAGCATCACTTGTAATTGTAGTAATTCCCGCTCAATAAAAATCAAAAATTTCATTTGTCAAGATTTTATGCTTAAATTTGTCAGCGATTACACTAAATGCTTACTTAAATTTTTATGCAAACTGACCCCAATAACTTACCACAGCCCGATTTAACACCACCTGACACTCACTCACAACAACAATTTTTGATACCACGCAACAGGTGCCGTAAATTTTTCTGGACGTATGTACTCATGACCATAGTCGGGTGGGTTGTCGGTGGCATTGCTAGCATCGCTATTGAAAGAGTCATAAACGAACAATTTATAGTTAAAGCGACTCCCGAAGTTCAAACACTTTGGTTCACCTGGGGAACTTTTGTCAGCTTAACTGTCTTTGCCCTCATTTTTGGCGCCGACCAAGCACTTGTAGTACGGCGTTACATTTCTGGATGGTGGTGGTTACTAGCTACAAGCTTTGGCTGGTTAACTGCAATTAAAGTTTCTAACGTCTGGCGAGAGTACATCGAAACATTCGGAGCCTCTCTAAACCGTGAATTAACACCCGAAGAAATTATTATTCTAACTATAGCCTCTACGGCTGCCTTCATTTTCTCAGCAATTTGGATAAGTTTTTTCCAATGGGTAGTACTGCGACGTTACACCAAACAATCTTGGTGGTGGAACTTTATTAACTCTTTGGCATTTGCGTTAATCAGTTTTTTGGTATGGTTATTATCTCTAGCGCAAGATTCTATCCCAGAGGTTTACCGCGATTTAGTATTGTATTTGTGCGAACAAGGACTCACAGCGCTAATTATTGGAATTATTCCTGCAATTGGCTTTTGTCGTCTATTTGCACGTGGAACACAAGCGGTTAAAGAACAGAGTTAGTAGGAAAGTTATGCTGCAAGATAATATGACGCAAAATCAATCGACTCCACCTGTTGCTCAAAAACAGCCTATTGTTCTAGAGTTACATGGCGACCGTCGCATCGACAACTATTTTTGGATGCGCGATATCGAGAACCCTCAAGTAACTGCTTACCTCGAAGCTGAAAATAAATACACTGAGGAGGCAATGAAGTCAACTACTGATTTACAGCAGCAGTTATATGACGAAATTCTTTCTCGTATCAAAGAAACTGATTTATCTGTACCAGTTCGTAAGGATAATTATTATTATTACTCCCGTACCAAAGAAGGTAAAGCCTACGCTATTCATTGTCGAAAAGAAGGTAACTTAGAGGCGCCTGAACAAATTTTACTCGATGAAAATGAACTCGCAGAAGGGCAAGAGTATTTTAATGTAGGAGTTTTTCAAATCAGTCCTAATCACGAAATACTTGCGTATGCTGTTGACAACAATGGTTCGGAAAGATACACAATTTACTTCTTAGATTTAAAAACATTCAAGTTATATCCAGAAACTATATCTGACACATATTATTCTTTTGCATGGGCAAATGATAATCAAACAGTTTTTTATACACAAGTTGATGAAGCCAACCGTCCTTTTAAACTTTTCCGTCACCAATTAGGAAAACCACAAGAAGAAGACGTTTTAATACACTATGAACCGGATGATTCCTACTTTTTATCTGTAGGTAAAACTCGTAGCGAAGCTTACATCATTATGAGTTTGGGCAGTCAAGTTACCTCCGAAGCTCATTTTGTCGATGCAAATAACCCAACAGGCGCCTTTCAAATAGTAAACCCGCGCGTTCAAGGTGTAGAATACGAAATCGAGCATCATGGTGATTACTTTTACATTGTTACCAACGATAAGGCAATCAACTTTAAATTAATGAAAGCTCCGGTTGCTTCACCATCACAGCAAAACTGGGAAACTGTAATACCCCATCGTGAAGATATCATGCTGTCGGGTGTCAGCTTGTTTGCTAAACACTTGGTAATTTATGAGCGTGTTAATGGCTTACCATGTGCAACCGTTCAAAACTTAGAAACGAATAAATCCCAAAATATCACTTTTCCCGAACCGACATACGGATTCTTTGAAGGTAGCAATCCAGAATTCAATACCAATATTCTACGCTTTACTTACACCTCACTAATTACACCTCCATCTGTATTTGACTATGACATGGAGACAAACGCGCGGGAATTGAAAAAAGAAACTGAGGTTTTGGGTGGATACGATAAAACCCAATACGAAAGCGAAATGCTTATAGCAACTGCATTAGACGGCACAAAAATACCAATTTCCATTGTTTATAAAAAAGGTATAGCAATTTCGGGGCAAAATCCATTATTCTTAACAGGGTATGGTTCCTATGGTTATCCATATCCAGCAACATTTTCATCAAGCCGCTTACCCTTATTAGAGCGTGGCTTTGTTTTTGCAATTGCTCACATTCGTGGTGGTGGAGAATTTGGACGTAAATGGTACGAAAGCGGTAAGTTCCTAAACAAGAAAAATACCTTTACTGACTTTATCACCTGCGCTGAATATTTAATTGAACAAAAATGGACATCCGAGCAACACCTAGCTATTTCTGGTGGTAGTGCAGGTGGACTACTAATGGGCGCCGTCATTAACATGCGTCCTGACCTTTTCAAAGTAGTCGTTGCTGATGTACCGTTCGTAGACGTAGTAACAACAATCGCCGACACATCACTGCCTTTATCAGCTATCGAATGGGATGAATGGGGCAACCCTAACGAAAAAGTTTACTACGATTACATGAAATCTTACTCCCCTTACGACAACGTAGAAGCAAAAAACTATCCCCACTTACTTATTACAGCAGGTTTAAACGACCCGCGCGTTAAATATTGGGAACCAGCAAAATGGACGGCAAAACTTCGAGAACTCAAAACCGACAATAATATTCTTCTGCTCAAAACAAATATGGGCGCCGGACATGGTGGCGCCTCTGGACGTTATGAAAGTTTAAAAGAGCTAGCGTTTGAATATGCTTTTGTTCTCACCTGGCTAAAAAATTAGAAACCCTTGTCTCGACGTTACATGTAACGTCGAGACAAGTCAATATTGAAACATTCGTTGTAATGGCGCGTAAATTTGCCTTGCCATTAAATCACAATCATTTTGTATTTCATGATACTGATTTTTTATATCTACTGTGGATATTGCTGAAATTAAATCATATTTCTGACTTTGCTACATGTAGTCTTGTAAAAATTCGATTCATCTCCTCTTTCGCTCTGTGCTTCAAGGTTTGTTACCTGAATATCTTGCCTAATGCATAAAAAGTTATATATTAATCACAAATAATTGCAAAGTTCAAAAAAATTAACTGTAACAAAACTATTCTAAGAAATTCCCGACAGGCGTTAAAGTATTAAATAGCTAAGTTGGAACCTTATAGTGATTAAAAAACTCTAATAACTAAATTGTTTAAATAAAAAACAATAATGAAAATTGATTCACATATTTGGGACTATACATATGTTTATATTTAATACATACTCAGCACTGCCAGACTTTAATGCTACACATACGCTAGTTTTAGTCAATACAGAAAAATCTTCATCTATAAAAGTACAAAATATTACACAGAAACCAGCGACTAATAGAACATCACAGAGTCGAGAAATAATTGATGACGCGCAGCTACAATCGTTAAAGAGACAACTTTTCAATCAAGTTAACGCATCTTGGGCAGAACGAAAAACACTTACTTACGACTTAGTATATAAAGTCTCAATGGACACTAATGGAGAAATAATTGCTTACGAACCAATAAATCAAATAGCACGTAATCAAATTAGCAAAACTCCTTTACCCAAATTAATTTCCGACCCTTTAGACTCTGTTTCAGAGACAAAGCAACCCTTTGGAAGTTTCCGTGTTGTGTTTCGTAAATCAGGAGTACTAGAAATTAGTCCGTGGAGAGGGTTTCGCGCGACTCCCGATGTTGTCGGTGATAAAATTACGAATCCTAGACAGCTAAGAAGACTACAACGACAACTAACAAGTACGTTACGTCAAAATTGGGAAGGTAAAACTACAGCAAAGCAAGATTTAAAGTATCGTGTCGCTGTAAACAAAAATGGTGTAGTCGCTGACTACGAACCAATAAACCAAGTGGCATACGACCATTTCCGCGAAACACCTTTACCCATGATATTCCAAGAACTTCACGGTTCTAACATCGCAGCTCCCAAAGATAAAGAACCGCTAGCGCATTTTCGCGTCGTCTTCAAACGTGACGGTTCATTACAAATTACACCCTGGCGAAAATTACGTTAACGCAATACGACATTGATTGTACGGGCGGGTTAACCCAAAATCTTCAAATACTCCCACAATACATCTAAACTTGCCCCTACTACGCCCGCCACAAAAATTACGAATTAATCGTTAAAATCCCATTATCTCCATCTAATGTTGCATTGGCGCCTACAGGCAATGCAGCATTACAGCCATCATGTCCAAAAGGAAGCTCAGAAACAACAGGAATACCCAAATCTCCCAAACGCTCTTTTAACACCTCCTCAACTTTAAAACTTGGTATATTTACAGGTGGCTCACATTGACTAAACCTGCCAACAGCAATACCGCGTACTTTTTTTAAGGCGCCACTCATCCGCCATTGTGTCAACATTCTATCGATACGATACGGTGCCTCTCCTACATCTTCAATTGCCAAAATCACATTATCAAATTCCGGTTGATAGGGAGTACCAAGAAGATGAGTTGCAACCGTTAAATTTGCTGGTAATAATACACCACTTACCACACCAGAACCCCAACCGCTACCCTTAATAGCTTCAATACCACGACCTTCCACCCAATCAAATAACCGTTGTTTTGACCATTCGGGTTCCTTTTCAAGCGTTGTTAATACGGGTGCATGAACCCCAGAAATCCCTACTTTATATAAACTCCATAGTAAAGCTGTAATATCAGAGAAACCAATTAACCACTTTGGATTTGTAGCAGGGGCCCAATTCCAATTTTCTAAAAGACGAGTACAGCCAAAACCACCCCTAGCACATAATATCGCTTTACACTCTGGGTCAAACCAAGCATCCTTAAGATGATGGCGCCTTTGATCATCTAATCCGGCTAAATAGCCCCATCGGTCATTAATATCAGAAATAATATCCACACGATAACCACGACTTCGCCATACCTCGACACCTTGCACAAATGGTTCCAAAGAACGCAAAGTACCACTGGGAGCAATTACTCGTAGTAAATCTCCTGGTTGTAATGGTGGTGGAGTAACAATTTGGGACTGCATGAATAATTTAATTAATCTAATTTCAAATATGTTGTTGAGCTTCCGAGTTTAACCATTGTTTAAACATATGATTTAGTAACTCTTTATACCGTGATTCCGTTAACTCGGCTGGTATAAGTTCTTCAACCCAAAGCAAATGATAGCATCGTTCTATTTTTATCGGACCAATTAATTGCTGAGGTGATGTATTAAAAACTACATTTACTATTTCTGGCTCGATTTCCCAACGATAAACTTGCCCTTCATATCCACACAGGCGCCTGCGGTTCAAATCGATGTCATAATTATGTGCAGCCGTGTAAAAGCTAATTTCTCTTTCCTCAATTTGATAATAAAGTTCTTGAGCAAGCTTATCGTCTGCTACTACTAGACGGTATAAAATAATTTGCTCAAACTCCGCACGGTTCTGCATAAAAAACTTTTCGACTTCATATCCAAACATTTCCTGCGCTAACTTGTGCGCTAACAGTCGGTTCCGAATACCAACTTCCCAGTCGTGAGGAGTAATCATATTGTTCGTTAGCCAAGCTACCGTATCCGCAGCTTTTTCTAACCGCAGTTCCCGACGCTGCTCTGTAGCTTCTTTTTCTATCTCTAAACTACTAACGCTTATTCCTCGTTGTTGGGCGACACGCGCGATTACTCTTTGATACAAAATATTTTGGCGCGTTTCTTTTAAGCTCATTTCCTGTTTGAGATAGTCTACTATTTCTTCTGCCTCAACATTTGTCTTAAAATCGCTCATTGTATTATTTGTATCTTACTAGCTTTCAGCGTATATTATTTAGCTGCATATTGAGTAGCCTTTGCTACTGATTTTTATTCAAACTTTAAAAATCATAACGCTTAATAAAAAATTGGAAGCTATACTTTATAGCTTCCATGATTTGTGATGAAATAATCCTAATTGGGAGGATTCGGATTATTTAGATGTTAAAACAGATGGAACAATCAAACTCACGTATCGTTACATATTCTTACTCACGACTTTATATGGTCTTTTGTAAGAAATAGCCACCAACTGTAACAATAGCACTATCCACATAAATTAACGTACCTAGTTTGTTTGCCGTTCATCATCTCCTTATTCATAATATATTAATGGAGTAAAATTTCACCCTTCATAACCCGTCATAACTCGTTTTCTGCTATATATAATGTATAAAATAATTTTGTAAGTTATTTGCCATTTTGGCAGATTATTACAAAGAAACTGTAAATTGATCTTCGGTATGTTTAAGTACTGTATGAAGTATTACATGGGTAGTGTGTTGAATTATTGGGCGGGCAATATGGGCGCCCACCCCACAAAGGAATATTTTGGGTTTAGTTGAATTCACACATTTTTAGGCAATTATTTTGTTTGTCTGGCTGTAACTGTGATTCTTTGGATAGATTTTCGTCCATTTGCGCTGATAACCATTCGTCTAAATTACCTCCTCTGATTTCTCTTTTTTGCTTGCCTACTACTTCCATGTATGCCAAGTCTTTAATTTTGCTTAGGCAACTTGATGGAATGCTATTGTGAGAAGACTTCTCAGATGCTGGCGCCGCACCATTCTTATCTTTCTGGCTGTTTGCCTTTTCTTGTGAGTTGTCTTTGAGCAGTCGGTTGTAAGTCCGATAAGGGATATAATGCAGAGGGTTATACCCAGCAAAGCGCAACATTAATACACAAGCCCAAGAATATTTGCCAGCTAAAATTGCTTCAACTACTTGGTCAAACTGTTCAGGGTGAACAGGTTTCTTAAAATTGCTGCTTATACCAGGATTATCTTGACTCATGGTTTCACTCATTAAATAAAATAAAATTGAATCGAACTAAAAGACTCTATTGAATATCAACGACGAACGATCTTAAGAGATACTTACGATTAGTTATTCCTCAAAAAACATATCGACTACTCGATAAGTGTGGACAAATCTAACTTGTGTAGGCTGCTTTGCTTGATACTTGATATGCGTCTCAGTGGTTTTAAATTGTTTTGGTATAATTTTTATGGCAGTATGATAATTTTCTGAATTTGCTGTTTTAAGCGCTTTTTCTCTGCCAATTGATGGCGCCAATTCAAAATGCAAGCTAGCTTCTTCAACTCTGGTATTCATTGCCCAAATTAAGCTCATTGCTAAAAAAGCAATGCCGCTTAAAACTACTAGGTAAGGAACAACCAAGGGTTGCTGATTCAATATCGTCTGCAAAGATACCGAATTCACCCTATCTTCCATAACTGATGTACTTACCTCCTTAGTTGGTAGAAAAGAAGTAAGCTCGTTTGAGGTTTTGACTGCATTTGACCTGATGATTCTTTTCATTAGTTGACCCATGTGGAAATCTAACTGTTTATCATCAATACTGTTTGCTCGAAGCCATGCTCAAGGTGACAGTAGAGTTTGCTGGCTGTTGGTAGATGCAGTTTTATCCTCTCAATAGTTGGCGCCATCATCTTATCGATTTAACTAACTTCGAGATAAATAGTATTACTCGCTACGTTTTTGTCTCCTTGATTAAGTACTTATACATATGCCATTAACTCCACACAGGAAAATGTTTAGCTTTAGCTTGAAATAACAACATTCGTACTTTCACTATTTTTTCCTATGGATGTCATCTGCCAATCTGGCATTTTCTTAGTCAAATTTACTCAATCATTTTTCAAATTTACTTAGGTGATGTGCAACTTCACGTTTTGTCCCCTTGTTATTAATAACTGAGGGGTCGCACCCCTCACTGTGACTGAGTTTTATTTTTTTGTTCTAGCGAATTGCCCCCAGAAAATTGTAGCACTAACTGAGGTTTGTGAACCAACGATGAAGAAATAATTTGTAGGTAATACTGACAAAATTGGTGGTAGTGCAATTGCATATCAATAATTTTTTTACAGTTTGTTAAGAAAGTAAGTTTTTTTGTTAAAGTTCTTGCTACATAAGCTTTTACCTCTAACAAATAAATGCAAATTTTGAGTGAACTAATTGTAATTTTTGTATTAAAGTAGGTTTTCATCCGGGTGACTTTTAATTCAGTACTGCTTTCAAGGTAGTAACTAAGGGATGTAAATCATAAGACGTAGCAAACCAGGAAGTGGTAAAAACACTCAATATATGCTTTATAACAAGCTGATTGTTGTAACTACAGGATAGTTAAGTGATGCGATACGTAAAAATTTTAGGTAATCTAGCATTAAAAATAATTTCCTAACTAGTATTCGATAATTATTTGCAATTACTTAAGCATAAATAATTAATTAAAGTTAGGTTCACTGCACTACTAGGTGTGAATACAACTGGCTTTTTGCGAATAATTCGTGATGTCTGCCAATTTCAACAATGATACCTCTATCCAGCACTAAAATACGGTCAGTGCTAGAAAGGTGATTTAAACGGTGACTAACGATAAATGTTGTACAACCAAGGGCGCCACGTGAAAGGTTCTGCTTGAGTAAGTTTTCGGTTTGAACATCAAGTGCGCTCGTTGGTTCATCCAAAATCAACATTCTCGGTTTGCGAATCAAAGCCCGAGCTATGGCAATCAAGTAATGCTGCTTTTTAGATAGTGTTTTCGCACTGGCGCCAATCAAAGTGTCGTAACCAGAGGGTAGTGACTCAATAAAATCGTGGGCTCCAGCAGTTCGAGCCGCATTTTTGACTTCCTCAAACGTAAATGGGCTGAATAAGGTTATATTTTCCAAAACGGTTCCTGAAAATATAAATATAGAAGCTGGCACAACTCCTAACTGCGTCAAGAGCGTTTGAGATGACACCGTGCAAATATCATGCCCATCAATCAAAATCCTGCCAGAATCAGGTTTATATAAACCACACACCAAATTTAACAGCGTAGTTTTACCTGCACCACTAGCGCCAACAATGCCAACTGTTTGCCCAGGTTTAATTACAAACGAGATGTTTTGCAGTGCGTTACGCTCCTCACCTTGATAGTGAAAGCTAACATTCTCAAAACGGACTTCACCCTGAATTGGCGGCAACTCTAACTCTTCATCCCTGATTTCAGGAGAGGAAAGCAAAACATCGTTGAGTCGTTCGATAGAAACAACCACAGAATGAATATCGTTCTTCAACTCAACCAACGCCAAAACTGGATTGATAATGCTACTAACGAGCATAGTAAAAGCTATAAACTTACCGAACGATAACTGGTCATGTATCATCAAGCTCGCTGCGTACCATAAAACTAAAGTACTACTAGCGTGATTTATCAAATTATTAGTAAGTTGTAAGTTATTTGAGAGTCTTTGATAGCAGAGCCGTGTTTTGATAGTGTTTACAAACCGTTCTTCCCAGTGCCAACGCATCCATCTAGAGGCACCGAAGCTTTTGATTGTAGTGATACCAGTTATCATTTCATTTACAGTATGATTTTGCACTGCTGTATCAATAGCTAGTTCTCGCGATATGCGTTTTAACTTCTGACTTGTATTTATCGTGAACACAGCAACAGGTACAGTTAACGCAAGAACAAGTAGAGCTAGGTGTGAATTGTAGTAAGCGATTAATGCTAAACACAAAAATGCACATAGCGCATCTAGAGTGATACCGAACGCACGACGAGTCAAAAATGTTTGAATTTTGTGGTTTTCCTCAACACGGCTGATAATGTCTCCTGCCTGTCGTTGCTCAAAAAACTGCAATGGTAATTCCAAAACATGACGGATAAAATCGCTCATCAAGCTAATATCCATATGATTTGAGAAATAGTCGAGCAGGTATTGACGTGCTGTTTTGATCCCATAGCGCCAGATACCAAAGACCAAAAAGCCCAAAGCAAAAATATTTAGCGCTACAGACATGCGTGCAGGTATTACCTTATCGATAACAATCTGAGCGATTACTGGCATAACTAGCCCAAAAACTTGCATTACTAATGATGCAATCACAATTTGTAGAACTAGAGATTGGTACTTCCACAGTGACTGCCAAAAATAAACAAGTGATGTTTTTTCGTCTAGTAGTTGTTGTAATCGTTCGGTTGGTTCCAGCATCAAAGCATAACCAGTCCAGTTAGCTTCAAATTCCGATATAGGTAACTTTAGCTTGCCGACTGCTGGGTCAGAGATGACTACATAATTAGAACGAACTCCCCAAACAACAACATAATGATTACCCTGCCAGTGAGCAATCCACGGAGAATGGCGCCAAGCAAGAGCGGTCAAATTAGCTTGTACTGCCACTGAAGAATAACCGAGATTAACTGCTGCATCAGCTAAAGATGAAAGCGTGGCGCCAATACGATTTGTTTGGCACGAACGACGTAATGTATTTAAACTAACTTTTTTGCCCCAGTATTTACATATCATCGCCAAACACGCGGCGCCGCAATCTGATGAACTTTGCTGTGCAATAAACGGATATTTTTTGTTGTATTTTTGTTTGTTATATTTTTGACTATTTTGATAAGTACTATTACCTAATTCAAAGCTAGTTACTGTTTGTATATTATTTGATTCAACTTGATTTAACTCAACTTGATTTAACTCAACTTGATGTAACTCAACTTCATATAATTCAACTTGACGATTTTCTTCCTGAAAGTTCTGTGATGGAAGAAACGGTTTGACCAGTTCCCAATTTTCAACAGGTAGATGACATACTACTAATTCAGTTTCTGCTTTGAATGCAGGTGATGCAACATCCGGATACCCCCAGCTATAACCAACTTGAGCATCTTGCTGCTCAGTGTGACCAGACATTAACCAATAACGTCCCTCCGAAACTGGAGTCGCTGATGCTAATAATTCACCTGTGTTAACTGTACGAAGCGCAAAGTACGGTGATAGATACTGCAAAGTTTGACTTGTTAAAGAGCGCAAAGAAGTGCAGGTTTTCCAGAAAATTAACTTTTGCCGCGTTTCAACAGAATCAACAAGATATGATTCAAAATTCTCAGCACGTTGTAACCAAATTTTTAAATTAGCTTTTCCTAGTTCCGCTACAGCAACATTGGTAGCAGCAACAGCACGATACGGTAATAAACTCCTGTAAAATAACTCATCTGCACCAAAACTTTCTCCAACATCAAGCAACTGCGCTGATACATTACGTGCAGACTCTTGTTCATACCCCAATAACCTTACACGCCCGCTGCAAACCACATAAAGGGTATCTTTTGGACTTTGATAGTCCATCAATTCATCACCAAGCGAAAACTCTTTAATCCTCCAAGCTTCATAAAACTCCGCTGTAAAACTGAGACTCGTATCCGTTGCAACTAACCTAAATAATCGGTTAATAGTTGCTTCAGGAGCGGGAGCAAGCACATTATCAACATGTAGATGATTTAAATGCTCTCCCTGAACTCGTAACAACGGAGAAAAGTTCATGGGGATTTTATTTAAGTACGCTTATGAAATTAGATACAAGCTGTCAATATCAAGCAACAAACTTTCTGTTAACTTAGTTTTCAATTTATTTTTAGACACCCGAAGTAAAATCCTTTACTACCGTTCTAAAACAGGTTAAAATGTGCTTTTAGTTACAACATTAACACCTTATATTTGTTTACCAGACTGTGTTCTGGGATTACATCAAACATAGGCATGTACTGAAACCACATTTTCGACATACTACTTGAGCTACTAAAGTACCTAATTAATTTGTAATACATTTTTATAATATTTTGACTTATTTCTTTAAAAAACTTCTCGTGCTTTATCAAAATTTCACTGAAGGCTAAATTGATTTTCATTCTTACTTACATTAGTGCTATGTATATTTAAGAACTAATCATGATGCTTTTAAAGTTGTTAAAACAAGGATTTTCTGATTAAATTAAAAACTGTAATGTAAAAAATGTTGACACTTATGGTATTATTCTCTGCTTGAATAAAATTATTTACAGGCATTTTGTTACTGAGAAACATTTGAAGATTTGTAATGAAGGTAGCAAGGTGAGTTTAGCCAAGTATCTTGCTTCTTCAAAGATATTTGACTAATAAACTCACACTACTTTTCTACTAACCTAGTCATCAATCCGGAGAGGGATGTCAAAAATGTCATCAAATGCTGATAGATTGATTCATGGTTAGATAAATTCCCCAAATAGCCATTGCCCGTAAATAAACGCAGGCACGGAAAGTCCCAGAGGCAGTAATCGCTTCGGGAGTACGGAATTGCAGACCGTTAGAGTAAACTTGTTGAACAACGGCTTCGGTTAGCTTAAAAGCTTCGTCTTTCATGCCCATTTGCACCAAAAAAGCAGCTAACCCAAAATTAATACCCGTCCAAACTTCTAGTGGGTGGGTAGCTTTGGGGTTTTCGGGAGAACCATCTGCTTTTAACCCATTTGCGGCGCCAAATTTACCGTCATTAAACTTAAGGAAGCAAGCTTCGTAAACTGTTTTCAGGGCAGAGTGAGCGCATTCAATAGGAACAATATCAGGTAATCCTAACAATCGTGCGTAAAATTGACCACATAATTGGTCAGCCATTACCACATCGGAACCGCTACCGCTATCAAGACGATAATACTGTCCATTCCAAAGTTTTGCTTGATAAACAGGTAACGATTGTTCTAACCATAATTGAAACGTATTGATACTCTCATCAAGTTTTGGTGTATCAAGTGCAACGGAAGCAATTTTCAAAATTGTCCCCATAGAAATTGCAGCTTGCAACGCTGATAACCATAAACCACCGCAGTAAGCACTTACTCCTTGTAAACGCCAATCATCAAAAGTTTGGTCAGGCGCCCCAGAGTTTTCAGGAATACCATCATTATCCAAATCAAATCCTTTAAGATAATGAAGGGTACAAACTACAGAATCCCAACATTCTTGCAAAAACTTAAAGTCACTACCACCCGTCAGAATAAAATCACGATACACCTGTAGTACAAAATCACTGCCTAAATCTTTCCACAAATTACAATCTTGGTAAGCAGTGTAATTAGTTTTTTCCCAAACATGTTCATTCGGCGCCCCTAAATCGTGAGGAGTTGCATTTTTAGCTTTGCGAATAGCTAATGGACTTTCGGCGCCGATAACATAGTAATACCCAATAACGCGGGTGCGGTCGTCACTGTTAGGAATAGCGCGTGCAAAAGCACGTATTACAGCTTTTTCCAATTCAGGGAATAGCATCAACAGTCCAAACGAACCATAAAGACGCACATCTAAACTTTCGTACCAGCGATAATCTAAACATTCCAACACTGCAAACTGTCCGTAACGGTCAATATCAGTAGCGGCACTCCACAGTGTTCCACCAGCTGTCAAATCATAAAGCTCGTTAAATAAAGCCATTTTAAACCAGTCGGGTAAATCCTGACGGTCAAGAATTGGTTGTTGCCATGCTTCGATTTGGCGCCACCATTGTTGATATTCATCTAATGCAGTAGATGCAATAGCCCAAGCACTTTTACCACTACGTCCAAAAAAGTCAGTGTAGCGACGATAATATTTAACACCCTCAGCAAATTCAGTAACAGGAAAATTCCAAGTTAGTGTAAATGGAATTTCTAATGTTTGCCCAGGTTGTAATGTTATTCTTACAGCTAACGCGGCGCCGATTTGTTCAGTGTGGTCGGCAGGTGCTGCATCTAATATATTAGGTAACGAACCATCAGATTCAAAGCTGTTCCATACATCATCCCCAGTACCAACAGGATTAAAACGAGTATGATAGAACACCTCAACACCTGGTTGCTTATTAGTAGCAATACACCACTCACCTTCGCCTTCTTCGGTTGGTGTAACAATTCCAGAGCGAGCTAAAACGCAGCCAATTTTCTCAGTATTTTCAACTATAAAATTATAATTATCTTTACTCTCATTCAAACGTGGCTGATATTCGTATACTGGACTACCATCATCGCGAAGTACAATTTCTGGTGATTTTGAAGCATTAGTAAACCAGCCCACCATATTTTGCCAGGTAAGCATAATGCTGATAGTAACAGGTGCATCAGTTGGATTAGTAGCTTTCCAAACAAATACAGCTACAGGATAACTACTCTCTTTATAATTATTTGCCCAAATCGGTGAAAACTGCGTGCAACTCAATTGTGCCTTTGTTTGATGTTCGTATACAAACCAACTGCGCGGATATAAAGCGTGATAAGTACCATTCGTATCTGATGGGTACCACTTCCAACTTTTGAGACTACCATCTTGCGGCGCCTCAGTAGACAAAGCATAAGCGGTCTTTGTATTTTGAGAAGACTCAAAAACACTAAATTGACAAGCGGGGATATTTTGGAAAACATGCTCCCCACCATCAATATGCCAAAAATTAAAATCACCACGCGAAGAACGTCCAATGCAACCGGCGCCGAAACCACCCAAAGGCATACCATGCCAAGGCCCATCATCTATATTACTCGCATAGCGAACAGTATAAGGCTGACTCCAACCCAAACCAATAGGGCGACTCCAAGCACAAGCAGGGATTCCATTCTTAAATTGTGTCATTACCATTGCAGCGTTAATATTACGCTCTTGAAATTAACTCATCAACTCTATATTCCTCAAGTCATTGGTAAAACAGTCAACCAAACATTTTAACTCATGGCGCCAAATAATACTTATTTATACTCATCAAATGTAAAACAATATACAGTAGTATCAGTAAGGTGGGCATTGCCCACTATACATAAAGCGCGCATTTAAAAAATAAAATAGCAACCCGATATTGTAAGTTTGAGTTGTTTTTAGTTCAATCAAATATTAACTACTTCAAATCCAATAAACCTTCTTCTTTTAATTTTGGATTAAATCGAATTTGTGCTTGTAACCCGCGCGCTTCTAAAACTTTTAAAATTTCTCCCTCAACTCGGCGAGCGACATTCTTAATAATTTTAATTTGCGCCATTTCGTCATTATTAGGACTGTTATAATTAACTTTCTCCTCCTCAGTCATCAAATTGTTAACATTTACAGGTTGAGTCCAAACATCTTTATTTTCACCATTTCCAACAGGAACGGCGCCATTTTCTTCAACCCAAGCTTTTTCAATATTTTCTAAAGTCGCACGGCTAGGACGCTCAATCGTTTGAACCTTAACCCAATAGCATTTATCAGGTAATCGAACCAAATGCTGCCTTAGACTTAAATAAACATCACGCGAATACCCAATAAATTGTAAATTTTTATCGGTATCAAAAATTGCATACACTCCAATTTTACCTTGAAACTGTTCAGGTAATTGACCATTTTCGTCAATATAACAAATGTATTCCAAATCCGATAACGTAGCATAACTTTCTGTTGTCATAACAAAGTATAAATTTTATCTTAATTGCATTTCTACACATACAATAAACATAATTGTACAGCAGAAAGGGTACCTAAGATAAAATCTAAAGCTACGACGACTATCACAAAAACATTATCATCAAAGCTTGCTGTTGAAGACTGTGACACAGTTTGTAATTCTTGAGCATTATCTGTATACTTTTTAACATACAAATGCATGACCGATAAAAAACAGGTCAAACAAAAAACTTACAAATAAACAAATCCCGGCATCACAGAGAAACCGGGATAATGAAAATATTGTTATTTTAATTACATCAGTAGTACTAAAGCGCTTGTAACAGTTGTTTGATTTTTGTTGATTGACGCTCTTTAAATTTCTCAGGGAAATTCATTTCAATCGCAAGACCATTAGCGGTTTCTTGAATAGAGGTAATTTCTGCAACAAAGCGATTAGGAGAAGCAGGCGCCGCTTTTTGACTTAATAATAAACCAACGAGTGGTTTACTCTTTTGCATTGATTGCAAATCTTGCTGCGTTAGTGTTCTATCGGAAGAAACAGCACGCTTACTATTTAACTCTAAACGTAAACCTGTAACCCCAAGTTCTGTAGCCACACCTGGGAAGAAATGACCATCCCAATAAATTTGACCGTGTGCTTGCACTTGCTTACGAACTTTTTTGCTTTGTGTTGATTTCATGTCACGTAGCGAACGAGTTAAACTAGTAGCTAAGAAACCAAGCGAAGCAAAAGGTTGGTCTGCGTACTCGCGGTTTTGAGAGTACCACTCGCGAACATCTGAATAAATAACCAAAGTCAAAGCGTCTTTTTGGTCATCAGTAATATTTATAAAGTCAATTGCGAGATGAGTTTCTGTGTCGTTTACTGGTGATAGACGTATAACCCTTGCGGTAAGTATTACGCGCGCGGTAAAGTCACCATGAACTTCAATTTCAACTTCATCAGGTAAATTAGGCCAAGATTCAAGCTTAACTAATGCCCCAGTTTCAGAAATATTTATCGTTTCACCCATCAAGGTTTGATTATCGACGGAAATCATTACAGCTAAACGGCGCTGTAATCTATGGGCTGTACGAATTTGGGGTTGTTCAAAACCTACTAGCAAAGCACTTGATAGCAAAATTATGTTAAACCCTGACCATATTGTGTTCACCATTACTGCTTGCCAATCTTCAGGACGTAGCAACAACCAATATGGAACAGCGAGCAATGAGCAAACAACTAAAGCGGTAACTATAACTAGACCGCGCATTGACTGCCAGTCAAAAGTACGTTTGCTAATATTAACCCCTTTATCAGTTACGTTAAAAGAACCGAGTTTAGGATTAATTAGCGCTAGTAGTGTTACCCATCCAGCTTGGAACGACATCACAAACTCAAATATTTCGTTCCAGAAGGAAAAACGGACGTGCTTATAAATAATGTGGTTGGTAAACAGCGATAGCAAAATGTGGGGAACTGCGTAAGCTAGGGTTTCAATACCAAGACCCTGTACAGAGTTGATACCAAACAGCAAAAACAAAGTCGGCGCCACAGCATACACTAGTCGCGGATATCCATACAAAAAGTGTGATGTTGCACTTAAGTAACAAATCCGTTGTCCTAAAGTTAACTTATGTTTGGTATTAAACAACGGGTTTTCGAGACGAAGAATTTGCGCCATTCCTCGTGCCCAACGAACCTGCTGACCTACATAAGCGTTGAAGGTGTCAGGCGCCAAACCAGCCACCATAATTTTGTCGTAATAAACCGACTTATAACCACGTCCGTGTAAACGTAATGCAGTGTGACAATCTTCGGTTACTGTTTCTACTGCAATTCCTCCAACTTCAAGAGCATGGTCTTTACGAATTATCGCTGCCGAACCACAGAAAAATGCTGCGTTCCAAAAATCGTTTCCTTTCTGTAAGACTTTATAAAATAATTCGTTACCAACTGGAATTCGACCACTGGTAACTAAATTTCTCTCAAAGGGGTCAGGATTATAAAACCAGTGCGGTGTTTGTACAAACGAAACTTTAGGGTCGTAAAAGAAACCAACTGTGTGCAGCAAAAATTGACGGGACGGGATGTGGTCGCAGTCAAGAATCATTACCAAATCGCCGTGTGTTTTACGGAACGCAGTATTAATGTTTCCTGCTTTGGCATGGTCGTTATTATCGCGCGTCATGTGAATGCAGCCAAGTTCTTCGCACATCTGTCGAAGTTGCTCACGGCGCCCACGAAACTTCTCGCGACGCGGGTCATCCTCTTTATAACGCTCAGGACGACCGTCATCAAGAACATAAACTGTTTTCTTTCCAGGTGCATATTCACAAGCTTGTGCAGCTAGCGCAGTTTTGCGAACAAGCTCAACATCCTCGTTGTAAGTAGGAATATAAATATCTACCGAATACCATTCTTCTTCAGGAATAGCATTAAGACTAATTGGTTGACGTTCTTTAATTTTTAAGGTTTGAAAATACGCCAAAACCAATGTCAAAATCGCGTATAGCTCTGCGGCAAACAGTAACCCGCACGCAATACCGTTTACCCAAGTATCAAAGTTAAGAGTATAGCTAACGCGATAATATAAATAGCGGATTGTTGTTACTATACTTAACCACACCATGAATAAGTGATAGTACTGGCTAATATCTATCGATGATTCTTGTTCTTCTGCACGAACAATTATTTGACCCAGCACTACTAAAAAGACTGAAATTACACCTTGCTGCCAAACTTCTAACGGCGTAATAATGAGTGGAATTGAAATTATTAAAGATAGTAGTACTAACCACTTAAACTGCTTAATTCCTACTTTTTCAAGTGCGCGATCAAAAAATCTAGGCGCAATCTCAGCGATAAATTTAGTAAGAAAATTATGCGCTTTTGGTGTTGGAGGTGTTCTAAATGAGGAAGAAGACATTTTTATTTTGCGTTTTTGGTTATGGATTTTTGATTACCGTATGGGCAGGGTTAACGAATAACCTAAAATTGAATTAAAATTTTCGTAAATCTGCCCTTACTAGTAGGTGGGCAGTGCCCACCTTACACTACCCTTTTTCCTGTGTGTTTAAACGCTTTAGATATAACTGAACAATTCCAAACAGCAAGAGCGATGAACCCAAAATTCCAACAATCAATAGCAACCAATTATCTTGAATTAATCGTGATATTTTGCTGAGTGGAGATGTATTTTCAACGCGGCTCACACTGGGAGAATCTTCAAAGAAAGCAAGTTGAAAAGCGTCTGGGTCATATAGTGCAGGGTCTTTTTTGTCACTGCTAATTAGCACTGTATCCTCCTTAAGTTGGAAAAACCAAGGGTCTTGATTAAGAACTTGTCGAACTCGCTCTAACCCTGTTTCAGTCTGAGCAGTTAAAGCCAAAACAACACGCTGATTATTCCAAGGAGAAATAACCTGCTTAATCATTCCTTGTGCGTCTTGCGGAGTCACCACACTTGCTTGCGCTGTACCCCTGCTAAACTGCTGACTCAAATTAAATCCAGATGTTTTCAACGCATCTGGTAGCGGGAATTTATCACGTGTACCAATCGCAACTAAATTATCTTCTTTGCGAACGGTTTCCGGTATATTTTCCTGTGTATAAACGTCAAGTTTAACTGAATCAGCTTTGCTTAATCTTCCTAAACGTTCGGTAAACTCCAACATCGTCAGCATATCTGTAGCAGATGGATTTTGCGGCATGACGATAGCTGTTCTAGACAAATCTTGAGGCGCCGCAAATGGATAACCAAATTTGAGTAAATTTAAATCTGGTAGCTGAACGGAAGTTTCGCGTTTCAAATCAAAGCTTGTATCCGCATGAACAGTACCTGTTAGCTGCTGGTCTGGAGCAAACTGACATTTTTGTTTATCAAATGCTTCGCGCGCATTCATCCGGAAAAAGACTTGTAGCCTTGAATCAGGTTTTACAAGGTTTGCAGGTAAATCGACTTTTAATGATTTTCTAGATTCTCCTGACTCGTTTGTTAAGCGCGCACCACCGATAAAGTTACCGTCTAAAAAAACCTGAACCGCAGAAGTACGTGGGTTAACTTGTGGGCCATAGCTATATACCAAATTCATTGAGCTACCACGAACAAACCTGTCATCAGGTAAAGCGCGGAAGTCAATATCTACTGCTGGCGCCCCTGCACCTTGTACAGTTACATCTTTAAACGGCTCGTTATTAACTGCGGTTTTAAGGTCGCTGAGTTGGAATGAATTTGCTTCTGGCAAATAACGCGGCCATTGACGGACACCTGGAGTAGTTGTTTCTTTAATTTGGTCAACATAAACTACTTGACCTGTGCCCATTTTTCTTAAATCGGGCTGTGATAAAAATCTGGAAGCTTTTTCAACTGCTTTAGCACTATTACCCGTAACGATAATAACTGGCGCCCCACCCTCTTTTTTAGAGCTAGCTAAAATCAGCACTCCTCGTTCGTTGGGCACTGGATTATTACTACTATCCAGAACTTGCCCACCTGCAATTTTTAACGGTAAATCTTTTAGTTCTGATAGTGCTGGTTGTTCGCTAGGAGTTCCAATAATAACTAAGCGCTCCGAATCTTTAACAGATGTAACGCTAGATACCATGCTAGTTTCAATCGGACGGAAATCAGCTAACCGTCCTAATGCAGCTTGGAAACGACCTGCGGCAGTTAACCATGATGCAGAAGCTTGACTTGGTTGTAAGTAAACAATCTTGTTTGTTTCCAGTCCCAAATCATCAAAGATAGGAAATGGATAACGGCTAAAGTTAAGCGCAAGTGGTTGTTTTTGGTATTTGAAAGTAATTTTAGAGTCAGGCAGAATCTCTGTCCACAAATCAGGACTGTTTGGGTCACTACATTCTGGCGAATTATTTTGCTGACCTACTACTGTTAGCTCGTTATAGTCTTGAAGTATGCTGGGTGGAATGTTTACTAGTAGCTGACCAACTTGAGACTGCTTGCGGTTCAAAGGTGTACTACCAACACTTCTACCATTGACAAGCACTGTTAAATTAGAGCGGCTAGCATAAAGCGATGGTGAATGCTGAAAGCGAATTAACGCTTGTACTGTTCCCGTACCGCTATCAATTTTCCAGCCACGAGGACGGGTAAAACCTAAACGAGCTTCAGAGTAAATACCGCGTAACCGCATTCGATTACCAACAATCGGACTACGATTAAACTCTAGATTGTGAGTAATTAAACCTTTTACATTCGCTGCGGTAGATGCGTTACTTTCATCAGCTGTTTCTTCACTCTTTGCACTATCGGTCTTTTTGGGAGTTTGAGTTGTCGGTGTCGCTTGTGCGAGTATTAGTCCAAGCGAAGCTACACCATTAACGTCTTCGCTGCTCGTTGCACGTGCGCTTGGCAGTGCATTTGGGAATAGCAGCAAGCAGAAAGTGACAACAAACGCTTTCTTACTGATTTGGGAAAGAAGAAACAACTGTTTCATGAGACATTACACAATAAAAGGATAACTAGGATATTGGTGATAATTAAGCCTGTCTTGTCTTCGTTATAATTACCAAAAAGAATTTTGTTCTTTTTATAACCTATAATTGGCTCTTCAATCTTGATACTTTATTAAAGACATTAAGAAGAAGATATATATCACTTAGCGAATAATAGTTGCTTCGGTAGTACCGAAGGACTCACTAAGCCTAACCAAGCAAGGTTTTGAGTATAATATGATGAATAGTCATCCCATATACCTTCTCGATATCTAGGTAACAATTTTTTCGCCAATATTTCTTGCCCAAGTTCTGGTTCAATGATTGCCCAAGCAGAAAATAGCATTGCATACTGCGATGTCGCTTCGTAATCAACTAGTTTGTTACCTTGTAAATCAACGCGCGCGGGCAGTTTGCTTTGTGTACGCCACATTTGCTTTAAATGTTGCGTTGAGTTCTTTAAGTACTGTTTTGCCTGACTCGAATTAAACCAGGCAGCATCTAAACCTACTCGCCACCAAACCCTATAAGCATCAAAGCTATATAAAGTTTGGATTGGACTATCAGAGGGCAACGCTTGATATTGACCTGTTTTGATATCTAAAGATACCCAGTCGCTAGGCAAACCGACTCTTGAAACCTGGGTAGATTTTTCGAGTATTTGGTAGCTAGTTTCAACCAATCCCAACCAATCGTGTTCGCGGTCAACGGTAGCGAAGATACGAAATGCATACGGCGCCAAGTACGAAGGATTCAGATGCAGTGTTGATGGATTTGGAACAAAAGCAGCATATGGGCCTGGTAATAAATACGGTTTATTTAGAGGACCAGGAGCTACAGATAGGCGCCACAAATCTTTGAGTTTTGCACGTGCCAATTCTAAATATTCAGGACGATTCCAACGACGCGCAGCAAAAATTAAAGCGGTAATCGCATCAATATCACCATCACTGGCAAAATTTTTATCGATAGAACCCCAACTTCCATCAGCGCGCTTGCCCCATTTCCAAGCCCACAAACTATCAGTTTTTTGTCCTTTATCTTGTCGCTGAAGATTATTCTCACCCCATTTCAGAGTTAAAGCGAATGTCTCAGCATCATCAATTAATACAGCTCGTAGCATGGCATATGCTTGACCTTCACTAGTAGAACGGTCGCTGGCTTCGTAATCAATCACCCGTCCATCACTTTGAATAAATCGACGGCGATAGACATCCCAGCTTTGCGCTAGCAACTCCCTATTCGGAGTAGATGGGGGTATTGCCGTAAGAAAGGTTGAAACAATAACACCAACAGATGGTTGGGTAGAACTTAACGGTGTATCTACTGATTTGTCTGTAGGCTGTTTAACAAACGAATAACCTGAGAAACAACCACAAAGACCAATCGGTATAACAATTGCCAATAATAAGGGAAGTTGCCGCATCCTAAGAACCATTGGATTTGAAAAACATTGGCCAAAGTCGAAACTTAAAACAAGAAGTAAAAGGCAAAAGGATAAAAGGATAAAAAGAAATTTATTAAAATTTATCCTTGTGCTTATTATTCCCGAATTATGTTCGACTATTAACTTAGGGCTGCAAGTTTCCTTTTTCTAGTTTTGGCGCCACTATTAATTACTATTTGCCTCCCCGTCTCAAATAATCTTCCCAAGGTGGCTGAAATCCTCGACGTTGTAAAAATTCCTCTTGGACTTGCTGCATTCGTTGTGACAACTCAGGGTCTATTGAACCTTGACGCATTTTCTCGACCTGTAAATTTTCCATTTGCGCGAGCGCGCTCAATGGCTTGTCTAAAATTGCCGTCAAATCGGCGGCAGCACGACGTGCATCTAAATCTTCCGGCTTTTCTTCTATGATTTTTGAGTAAATACCTTCTGCTGTCGCAAATCGCTGTTGCTCAAATCGAATACCACCCAATGCAGATAAAGCAGCAAGATTATCTGGCTGTTGCGCTAGAACACTTTCATAAATTTTGCCTGCTTGATTCAAGTCACCTGCTGCTCTTGCTAGCTGGGCTTGTAATTCAAAAGTATTGGCATTTTGAGGCAATCTTGCTATTAACTGTCTGACACGAGCGCGTGCTTGTGCTGGACTGCGGTCGGAAATAGCTTCAACTACCCGCAATTGCATGGCAATATTATTCGGGTCTATTTCAGCTAAGTAGTTATAAAGCGCTTCGCGTTCAGGATAAAGCGGTAATATTTCCACCAAACTATATAACTCAGGTGGTGTATTCGTTGCTGGCTGTGTTGATAACCAATTTTCTAAAACGCCTTTAGCTTCAGCTTCAGATATGCGACGAGCTTGATAAGCTATCGCTGCTCGTCCTAACTGCATTTCCTGGCTTTGCGGATTACGACTCATTAATTCGTCATATACAACCAACGCTTCGTCGAAACGTTTCTGCTGCCGCAAAATACCAGCAAATCCTCGTAATCCAGCATCATAAATATCGGTACGGTCGGGTTTACTCTTCAGTAAAGCCTGGTAACGTCTCAGACTTGCATCCAAACTACCTTCGCGACGCTCGATTTCTGCTGCTAATAACTGGTGTGCTAAATCTCTAGTGCCTGCGGGAGTCGCTGTATAAGAAGCCAAAGCCTGTCTGGCACCTGCTGTATCACCGAGTTGCAAGTACATTTGTGCAATTCGGAAATATAACATTGGTACATCACTACGACTAGCCGCCAAACTTTGATATATAGGTAAAAACTCTGAATCTGGTGTGCTAATTTCTGCTAAAGCAACAGCTAATTGTTGTTGCTGTACAGAGTCAGAAGGTAGTGGTTGCAGCGCAGAACTTAAGCGTTGCCGTAAATCATCACGAGAAATAAAGCCAAGCTTATTTTCTAATGCAAGTTGCCGCACTAACAAACTTCTATCATTTGGTTGCTGCGAAACTAACTGACGATAAAGTTGAACTGCTACTTGCTCACCATTAGGCAAACCACTAAATACATCCGCAACTTCACGTACAAGTGATGTTGATGGGTTCGGGGTTGCAGACAAAGCTTGACGGTAAAGCGTTGCAACTTGCTGTGAAGTAGCCGGATTATTCGACCGTCTGCGGATATCATTAAGCGCGCGAGCTAAAGGTAATACGGCATCGGGTCTACCTTGCAACGGCTGTAGTGTTGCCACAGCTTGATTTGGCTGTTGGTTCGCAAGATACGCAACAGCTAACTCTTTGCGTGTTTCAATACCAGTTCGGTCGAGACCAGAAGAACGCTGTAGTTGTGCTTCTAAAACCTGGACAGCAGCAGTAGCGTTACCACTTTCACGTAGTGCTTTACCGTAGGCAACAGCAGCATCACCAACAATTGGCTTACCTGTGCTGCGATAACGGTTAAATAATTCCACAGCTTTAGCAGAGGCGCCGTTGTAAGTGTATGCTTGTGCTGCGTTTATTATGGTTTCTGGTGCTGGATTGTTTGCCAGCACAATTTCAAAGTCAGCAACTGCTTCAGCCTGTCTACCTTGATAAAAATAAAGAATAGCCCGCAGATTACGCGCTTCTAAGTCATTCGGATTTTGCTGCAAGACTCTAGAAAGTGCTTGAATACCTCCTTGTTGCCACTGTGGTTTATATGTACCAAACAATCCAATTGTTTTCAGGGCTAATTGGTTATTTGGGTCTTGTGCTAATACCCGTTGATAAGCATTCCATGCATCATCAATTTTTCCTGCCCGTTTATAACCAATAGCTAGTCCCAGCTTGGCTTGTAACGATTGCGGGTTGCTTTTTAAAGCTTGTTGAAAAGCTTTAATCGCATCATTCACCCAACCTTTTTTCAGAAGGTTAAACCCTCGTTGCTCAGAGCTACTTGCTTTTTGAGCAACAGCAGGAGCAATCATACCTATAGGTGATGCGGCAACAATACTAAAAACGAATAAGTACAAAGGAAAAAAGGAAAGGGTTTTAATTGCCGCTTGTACCCAAAAGGAACTTTTACCTTTTTGCTCGATACTCATTACCGTCCTCTCCCCCTTGGGGTTATATCAAAATCTGATTTCACCCTGACTCCCAGGACAGTTTCCTCAAAACTATCGCGTCCCTGCACCGTAAAACCAAGTCTTAAATTAGATAAAAATGGAAAATCGTAGTACATTTCTATTACGTCGGGACGGTCTCCACGGCGAAGTGAGTCACTTGTTAAAGCTTGCCCATAAGCTATTCCCAGTCGGTCATCTGGAGTAAATAAATCTAACAAACTGGCGCCCAGAACGTAAGTATCTGCGCTCCTGTTGGCATCGCGGTTTTCGTAGCGACCGTAGCGACCGAATAATCCCAATTTAAGATTAGGAATAAAAACTTCGGCGTTCAAACCGTATGCTTCTTCACGGTCATCGCGAAGTATTCCAAACTGCCCCGAACCTCTAGAAATACTGAATATTTCTGGGAACGAGTCACGGTTGCCTCCATCTCGGTCGGTAGCATATGTACCACGAATAATCGCGTTACCATAACGAACACCGACTTCTCCAGCAAATCCATCTAAAGTAAAATTACTTAGGCTATTTGAAGAAGAAAATACAGCAGCTTTTGCATCTATATTATCTGTAACGCTCCAGTTTACAAGTAAACTAGGACGCGAAGCAATACCTGTTGCTGCTAAAGCCGGGTTAGTTTGAAACACTGGATTGAAAAACTGACTGGCGCCATCTTTCGCAAAGCTATTACGGTCAAAGTACGAAGTTAAATCTAACTGACCAACAACGAAGCGTAAATTCGGTAGACCATTTAGCGAAGTAGCAAAATATAGTTCGTTAATGTTCAAACCTTCGTTGCGTGAGTCAGTAAAAGTACTACCATTACTAACCAAGTCAAGCGTTGCGCCAAATAATACATTTGGAGTCAGTGGATAAATTCCTGCAACTCGTGCCCGTGCCGATGTTTCTTTTTGGGTAACGTATACGCCTTCCACTCTCAACGTCGGTTCTGTTAACGCAGTACTGTTGAGTAAAGGTCGCACTTCTGTTGATGGTCGTGTTGTTCTTTCCGGTAGAGCCTGACTTTGGAGTCGCTCTTGTCTTATTGCCTCACCTGGTGTTGGAAAAGTTCCACCTTGCGAATTCAAAATTTGGTTAAATGTGGGGGCAACCGATGTAGCCATAGATTGGTTCGGGTTGCCAACAGGAGCATTAAGAATTTGCTCGTATGAGAGCGGTGCGCTTGGAGTCGGCGCCTCAGAAGCACCTGGTGGTTGAGCATTGAGAATTTGCTCGAATGTTAGAGGAGCGTTGCTATTAACAAAAGATTGATTTACAACTTTTTGACCATTAAGTAATTGATTAAAAGTTGGTGCTGTGCCAGTTAAATTTGCTTGGTTCCCTCTAGATGTGGTCGAACTATTTAATAGCTGGTTAAAAGTCGGAGTTGTGTTAGTAACTAAGTTTGTGCCGAACTGTGATGACTGACTTTCACCAACCAGTGGAGGTAAAGGAGCAACTGCACCGTTACTTGGTTGGGAATTTAATAGTTGATTAAATGTCGGTCCAGTCCCAGGCGCCATTCCAGGTGCTGTAAACTCTTGGGTATTTGTATTACCCGATTGACTATTCAATTGCCCTAAACTTTGCGATACCAATGAACTACTTTGTTGTAGTCCGATTGAATCTGAAGTATCTCCACCAATAGCTGAAAACTGTTGTGTCTTCAAAGGAGCAACTGGTGTGGAATTCTTAGAACGTCGAGAAACGCTTTGGCGTGTATTCTTACTTTCCTGAATAAACGAGTTTTCTAACTGACCAAGTGATTGAGTTGCCTCGTTTGAAAGCACCAAATTATTGACATTCGCAAAACCTGTGCTGTTGGGCAATACAGTACTTGTTTGCTCACCAGGTGGTGGTGGAACAGACTGTGGCGCCTGAGACTTTGTAGGAGGTGACTTTGGAACCGGCAACAACTCCCCAACAGATTGAGGATTGACTTGAGCTTTAATGGGTTGAATCGTCGCAAACACCCAGAGAAAAGAGGTGGAAGCAGCGCACATCAACAGGTAAAGCTTGTATGTCGGTCTTGTGGAAGTAAATTTATGACGATCAAATACAGTGGGCAACATGTCGCCTATTTTTATGATTTGTAAATTTTGTGGTTGGTAGATGTCGCCACTTTAGCAAATAATCCGAGTATATTCGAGGACAGTGTACATATTTTGTCGAGGATAATCAACTACATCAAGAACACATAAATCTTTTTATTTAATACCACTTTTTTGACAAAAATCGGGCAAAATAAAGCCAATACATCCATGAGATTGCACCATCTAAGTAAATATTCTATGTACAATCCTTATTTAGCTCTCAATCGCTATCGTTTCCGAAAATACACTACCAAAGCTCTACTAACACTAACTTCATTGGTATTAGTTGCTACAAACTACGGATGTACACAAAAAGCACAAGACGAAGTTAAATTAGAAATAAAAAACGTACAAGCAGCAGGCGGTAACGGTGTATATACAATTACAGGTGAAACAAACTTACCTGAATCGAGTCAAGTTGCAATTACTGCGGTTCGTTACCTTAGTTCCAGCGAACCACAAACTGTAGGTGCAGATTTGGATGCCGACCGTTCCATCCTTGACCGCAAAATAGTGGAAGTAAAACAGGGCAAATGGGAAGCAAATTTAAATATTTGGCAAGTCGCACCAGACGGCAGCTACAAGGAGATTTGGCAGAAGAATCAACTTAGCTCAAAACAAACTCCACAAAGCGATGTAACGTTCACAGCTACCTTTGACCCACAAAGTCAAACTCCAAGAATTCAAAACCAAGAAAATCAAACATCAGTAGAGTCAGCACCACAAGTTCAGTTGCTTGAAGGTAAGTCATTGCGCTTTACCAATCAAGGAGATAGATATGTTCAAGCCAGCTTATCTCAAGAAATTCCATTACCCGCACTCAAAACTGTGCCACCACAGCAACTCGCAGAAGACATTAATGATGGTTGGGGAAATAGATATATTATTCAACCTGAAGCTATTGCTTCTACATTCACTCCACCTCAGATAGGCAAATCCAGGCAAACTACTGCCCCGCTCTCAGCAAGAGAATTTTTACGTTAACCAACAATAAGCATCCATGAAAAAACATTGGGCGAGTTGGTAAACAACTTGCCCAAATTTAATAACCTTTTTATTAAATTTATTGAAACCGTGTCTCGCTTGAATTTGGCACCTCGTAATAAACTTGAAATTTACTGGGTGGACTTGTTTGAACGCTTGCCGCTTGGGGTGTTTGCTGCATACTGTTCTGCATAGCTCGCATCTGCTCCATCATTTCTCGAAGCTGTTGCTGTATAGCTTCAAAGCTTCCATCAGAAGTTACGGGTTGAATCTGGGTACTATTTACAACTGCTTTATCCGCAACTTGATTTGACTTATCGTAATTTAAGAAAGCTTGAGCCGATGCCGCAGACGCAAACGATGATGCCACGCTTGTAACAGTTGTGGGTTGAGAAGGTATTACAGCAGTTGTTACTTTTGGAGCTGCCATTGGTTTTGGCGCCATAGTTGGCACGGGACTTGGAGAGTATTGCTGATACTTTTGGGCTGGAGTTTGTGCAACTACTGGCTCTTGTACAACAGGTTGAGTCACAACTCCGGGTAAAGCCTTAAGTGCAGGTTGGTCGAAAGGCACTTCATCATCTAAAAAGCTAGCCAGTCCAGATACTTGTAACCTTGACTCTGAAAGCTTCAATTCTTTGAGTAGTTTATCTTTCTGTTGTAAATCGTCTTCTAGGGTAGTCAACTGATGTTGAAACTGTGATGATTTACGAGCAGAACTTCGCCACCCACCTATTGCAGCAACCCCAATCCCAACTCCAAAACTTAAAGCCGTTACAAATACTACATATGGAGGAGCAATATCTCTGATTCTGCCATCAAAAACAGGTTCCTCTTCGTATCTAATGCCAACTGGCTTGTCACCCATCATAGCTAGAGGCAGGTTCATTGCAGAAAATACCCCTGCTGCGGCAATGACTGGTGGTAAAATAAATTTTCCTAATGCTGAGAGGCTCATGTCTTATTTATGCTTCAATTACTTGTCAAAGTTAATATACATCTGCGCTAGGGCAGTAACAGCAATCACCCTGTAAAAAATATATAAGACTATATCAAATTTTTACCGCGCACTAAGTGTATAAGATTACTGCTTTAGTATCCAATTTAGTCTGTTTATCTAACATTTTCAATATATTGCTCATGAAGGGACGTGTATCTTAATTAAATTTTTGATAAATTTTAATTTATAGATAATGTATCAATTGTGCGTTTATACTGTGGGCAGCCTTTATGTACTATTACGGTATTTCCGCAACCTTGATAGTTATAGTTAAAACATTTATCTGGCTAAACAATATTCAAAATATTCCAAGTTTGATGATTTATAATGATTTGAGACTTAAATTAGTACAAAACCAAATAATAAATATAAGTAATTCTATGGTTGATTAATAGTATATTTATTTTTATAAAATTACACAAATCGCTATAATTCTAAACGAATAGATTCTAAATTTGCGTATTATTACTCTCGATATTGTTAATTTTCCATTAATTTAGGCTTTTAACAATTATGTATCTGTTATTACATAGATTCGCCACTCGGTAGCTTTGTACTGATGACAAAACCAAAAGAATATTAAATAGTTATAATCATAAAAAAATATAGATAATTTAATTTTGTTGAAGTGGCTAAATAAACTAGATGACTATATAGTAATATTGAAGACAAGTCAAGCAAGTATTGGTCGAGAAAAAATTTTTCTTGAAATCTTTACATTGTCAAGAAGAATGCTATATTAGTAAATCTAGTAGTGTGTGTACATCTTATAGATATTAATTTTTTGGAACTTACCAGTGGCGAATAATAAGTCAGCTCTCAAACGTGCCAAAATCGCAGAACGCAACCGGATGCGTAATAAGTCGTATAAGTCGGCGGTTAAAACCCTGATGAAAAAGTACTTCGTGGCTTTAGATGCTTATGCCGCAAGCCCCACTGAAGAGTCAAAAACAGAAGTAATGGCTCGTATGTCTGAGGCTTATAGCAAAATCGATAAATCGGTTAAACGCGGTGTACTTCACTCAAATAACGGCGCCCGGAAAAAGTCTCGACTTGCAAAGCGTCTTAAGTCCGTAACCCAAGTAGCAACCGCTTAAGTAGCGCATAACTTTATATTCAGGGCGCCGTTAAGATAGGAAGCTAATTGAGGAGCCAGGTAATTCATGAACGTTAAAAATGCAACTGATTGATACCCATGTACACCTCAATTTTGAGGTTTTCCAAGAAGATTTTGCTTCTGTACGCTCACGATGGCAAGAAGCAGGTGTCGTACATTTAGTACACTCATGCGTCGAGCCATCAGAGTTTTCTAGTATTCAAGCCATTGCAGCGCGCGTGCCTGAACTGAGCTTTGCAGTCGGTTTACATCCTCTTGATGCTTCTAAATGGACGATGGAAACTCAGTCCGTAATAAGTTCCTTAGCGTCGTCAGATTCGAGAGTTGTGGCAATTGGTGAAATGGGACTAGATTTTTACAAAGCAGATAACTACGAGCAACAATTACTCGTGTTTGAAGCGCAGTTAGAAATCGCAACTGATTTAAATAAACCAGTAATCATTCACTGTCGTGATGCGGCTTTACAACTCAAAGAAGTTCTTCAACGTTGGAAAAATCTTAAGGGTGAGCGACTGCGAGGTGTAATGCATTGCTGGGGTGGAACACCCGAAGAAACTCAATTGTTTATGGATTTGGGGTTTTACATTAGTTTTAGTGGTACCGTCACGTTCAAAAATGCCAAAGAAATTCAAGCCAGCTGCAAAATTGTTAGTCCAGAAAGACTTTTAATTGAGACAGACTGTCCCTTCTTGGCGCCACATCCGAAACGTGGAACAAGACGAAATGAACCGTCATATGTCCGCTATGTAGCTGAACATGTTGCCACACTGCGAGGTGAACCACTTGAAACAATAGCGGCTCAGACCACCCAAAATGCTTGTCAACTTTTTGGATTAGCACTATAAAGTCAATTTATACTATATAATTAGTCTGACTTCACAAGTAATTAAGATGGGGGACAAAGTGTGCTAAAATTATTTCCTCCAAAAACTGCTGGCTTGCGTCATAATGGTAAGTATGGCAAATTAAGCCTGTATACTGCCTGTCTACACAAATATTTACAAACTTTACTAATGGACAGTATACCGCCAAACCAATTTGTTTTTTAGTTGTTTGTACAAGCATTATGCGCTCACTTAAACCCGCAGCACCTTCGCGCCAGCACAAAGGATATTAGTCTATACAGACTATTCTCTGCTTACCCAAGGTAGTCCCGCGTCTTAATTAGAAATTGTCAACTTTACACAGTACGATAAGCTAACTATATAAAAATCTTATTTCCTACAAGTCATAAATATTTAGACAGTTGTAGCAGACACGGCGCCTATCCAGCCAATTAAACATTACCAACTTGGTTCGATAGTGCCTACTATCACTAAGACCGCGCTTTTGGAGGGGAAGTGAGCAAAGTAAAAATACACAATCAGCGCTTTCATCTTAAAGTAATTGCGCTAATAGCGAATTCTTGGCAAATATACCAGAAGGTAAGGGTAATTACCCTTGCTAAAATTACCATGAACAAATTAGACAATCGCTTCATAAATTTAGTGGAGCTATTTTAGCAGCGTGGCAAACTTGTAAATGCTGGTATACAGTTCGCTTTTGTTGTATTAATTCTTCAGTTTAATCATATTGATGATAAAGGTAGAGGCATGACTAACGACTCAATAATGGAACCCGCCTTTCTATTACCCGATTTAATCGCAATTCAGCGTTCCAGTTTTCGCTGGTTTTTGGAAGAAGGGTTAATAGAAGAATTAAATTCCTTTAGTCCCATCACTGATTATACGGGTAAGCTCGAACTGCACTTCTTGGGTCAAAACTACAAAATGAAGGAACCCAAGTACAGCGTTGAGGAAGCGAAGAGACGTGATAGTACTTACGCTGTACAAATGTACGTACCGACTCGCTTAATTAATAAAGAAACGGGGGAAATCAAAGAGCAAGACGTATTTATTGGTGATTTGCCTTTGATGACTGACCGAGGTACGTTTATTATCAATGGTGCAGAACGGGTTATCGTCAACCAAATTGTTCGTTCTCCTGGCGTTTACTATAAGTCAGAAATCGATAAAAACGGGCGCCGTACTTATTCAGCTTCGTTAATACCAAACCGAGGAGCTTGGCTGAAATTTGAAACCGACCGTAACGATTTGGTATGGGTACGTATCGATAAAACTCGTAAATTGAGCGCTCAAGTGCTTTTGAAAGCGCTTGGCTTATCAGACAACGAAATTTTCGATGCTCTGCGTCACCCTGAGTATTTTCAAAAAACAATTGAAAAAGAAGGGCAGTTTTCTGAAGAAGAAGCGTTGATGGAACTGTACCGTAAACTCAGACCAGGTGAACCTCCAACGGTATTGGGAGGACAACAACTGCTCGACTCGCGGTTCTTCGATCCTAAACGCTACGACTTAGGAAGAGTAGGTAGATATAAGCTCAATAAGAAACTGCGTCTTTCGGTTCCCGAACCAACGCGCGTTTTGACTCCTACCGACATATTAGCAGCAGTCGATTACCTGATCAACCTTGAATTTGATATCGGTAACACAGACGACATTGACCATTTAGGTAATCGTCGAGTCCGAAGCGTAGGAGAATTATTACAAAACCAGGTTCGAGTAGGACTCAACCGTTTAGAGAGAATAATTCGCGAACGGATGACTGTATCGGACGCAGAAGTATTAACTCCTGCTTCGTTGGTTAACCCAAAACCGTTGGTTGCTGCGATTAAAGAATTCTTTGGTTCTTCGCAGTTGTCGCAGTTCATGGACCAAACCAATCCTTTAGCAGAATTAACTCACAAACGGCGCCTAAGTGCCCTTGGTCCTGGTGGTTTAACTCGTGAGCGTGCAGGTTTTGCGGTGCGAGATATTCACCCCTCACACTACGGACGAATTTGCCCAATTGAAACGCCAGAAGGTCCTAACGCGGGTTTGATAGGTTCTTTGGCAACCCACGCGCGCGTCAATCAATATGGCTTCTTAGAAACACCTTACCGTCAAGTTGAAAACGCCAAAGTTCGGTTAGACTTGCCCGTTGTTTACATGACCGCAGACGAAGAAGATGATTTGCGGGTAGCAGCAGGTGACGCGATGACCGACGAAAACGGTTATTTAAAAGGACAAGTTCCTATCCGTTATCGTCAGGAATTTTCGACCACAACTCCCGAACAAGTAGACTGTGTAGCGGTTTCACCCGTACAGATAGTCTCAGTTGCTACAAGTATGATTCCATTTTTGGAGCATGATGACGCGAACCGAGCGCTGATGGGTTCCAACATGCAACGTCAAGCGGTGCCACTGTTAAAACCAGAACGTCCATTAGTCGGTACTGGTCTAGAAGCACAAGGCGCCCGTGACTCTGGAATGGTAATAGTATCTCGAACAGATGGTGATGTATCATACGTAGATGCTACTGAGATTCGCGTTCGCCCACGAATCAAAAACGCGGATGGTGAGATTTCCACAAAAGCATCAGATACCAGAGAAATAAAATATTACCTTTCTAAATACCAACGTTCAAACCAAGATACCTGTTTGAATCAGAAACCCTTGGTGCGGATGGGTGAAAAAGTAGTAGCTGGGCAAGTACTAGCTGATGGTTCTTCTACCGAAGGTGGGGAATTAGCGCTAGGACAAAATATTGTCGTTGCGTACATGCCTTGGGAAGGTTACAACTACGAAGACGCGATTTTAATTAGCGAGCGATTAGTACAAGACGACATATACACCTCAATTCACATTGAAAAATATGAAATTGAGGCACGCCAAACCAAACTAGGTCCAGAAGAAATTACACGAGAAATTCCTAACGTTGGGGAAGACGCATTACGTCAACTCGACGAACAAGGTATCATCCGTATTGGCGCCTGGGTAGAATCTGGAGATATTCTCGTCGGTAAGGTAACACCCAAAGGTGAATCTGACCAGCCACCTGAAGAAAAATTATTACGAGCAATATTTGGTGAAAAAGCTCGTGATGTGCGTGATAACTCGCTGCGTGTACCAAACGGAGAAAAAGGACGGGTCGTTGATGTCCGCCTGTTCACTCGCGAACAAGGCGATGAATTGCCTCCAGGTGCTAACATGGTAGTACGTGTGTATGTAGCACAAAAACGTAAAATTCAGGTTGGCGACAAAATGGCTGGGCGCCACGGAAATAAAGGAATTATTTCCAAGATATGTCCACTAGAAGATATGCCCTACTTGGCAGATGGCAGCACAGTTGATATCGTGCTAAATCCTTTAGGCGTACCTTCGCGGATGAACGTAGGACAGGTATTTGAGTGTTTACTAGGTTGGGCAGGTCACAACTTAGGAGTACGCTTCAAAATTACCCCATTTGATGAAATGTACGGAGAAGAATCTTCGCGAGCCATTGTTCACGGCAAATTACAAGAAGCGCGTGACGAAACAGGAAAAGATTGGGTATACAACCCGGATGAACCAGGAAAAATCATGGTTTACGACGGTCGTACAGGCGAACCATTTGACCGTCCAATAACAGTGGGTGTTGCCTATATGCTCAAGCTTGTACACTTAGTAGACGATAAAATTCACGCCCGCTCAACAGGTCCTTACTCACTTGTTACGCAACAACCCTTGGGTGGTAAAGCACAACAAGGTGGACAGCGTTTCGGAGAAATGGAAGTATGGGCACTTGAAGCATTCGGCGCCGCGTATACCCTGCAAGAATTGCTAACCGTCAAATCTGACGACATGCAAGGACGTAACGAAGCTTTGAACGCAATAGTCAAAGGCAAAGCGATTCCTCGACCTGGTACACCTGAATCATTCAAGGTACTGATGCGCGAGTTGCAATCACTAGGCTTAGATATTGCAGTTCACAAAGTGGAAACCCAAACCGATGGAAGCTCACTCGACGTTGAAGTCGATTTGATGGCAGATGTTGGTAATCGTCGTACTCCACCACGACCCACCTATGAGTCTCTATCTTCTCGCGACGCAGACGAAGAAGAGTAAATAGTTGTAGAGACACGCTTAAACCGTGTCTCTACTTTAAAAATTGAATACTCCTCACATCACAGTGAATAGCTGTGTGTTTAAACAACTTGTTAAGTTTAATTCCGTCTTAAGAGATTAAAATGAGACCAGGTCAAAACAATCAGTTCGATTACGTTAAAATCGGCTTGGCTTCACCCGAACGAATTCGTGTATGGGGTGAAAGAACGTTACCCAACGGTCAGGTCGTCGGAGAAGTAACCAAACCGGAAACGATCAACTATAGAACTTTGAAACCAGAGATGGATGGGCTTTTTTGTGAGCGCATCTTTGGTCCAGCAAAGGATTGGGAATGTCACTGTGGTAAATACAAGCGCGTCCGTCACCGTGGTATTGTTTGTGAACGTTGCGGTGTGGAAGTTACTGAGTCGCGAGTCCGGCGCCATCGGATGGGATACATCAAGTTGGCTGCACCAGTAGCTCACGTTTGGTATCTAAAAGGTATTCCTTCTTACATCTCAATCCTGCTCGATATGCCGTTGCGGGATGTAGAACAAATCGTATATTTCAACTCTTACGTTGTATTAAATCAAGGTAACGCTGAAACTTTAACCTACAAGCAGTTACTTTCAGAAGACCAATGGTTAGAAATTGAAGACCAAATCTACGCCGAAGATTCTCAACTTGTTGGTGTTGAAGTTGGTATTGGCGCCGAAGCTTTATTAAGATTGCTTGCGGATATTAACTTAGAACAAGAAGCAGAAAACCTTCGCGAAGAAATTAACACAGCCAAAGGTCAAAAACGAGCCAAATTAATTAAGCGTCTGCGGGTTATTGATAACTTTATCGCGACTGGAAGCAAACCTGAGTGGATGGTAATGACGGTTATTCCCGTAATTCCACCAGATTTACGCCCAATGGTGCAACTCGACGGTGGACGATTTGCCACTTCTGACTTAAACGATTTGTACCGTCGCGTAATTAACCGTAACAACCGACTAGCACGTTTACAAGAAATTTTGGCGCCAGAAATAATTGTCCGTAATGAAAAACGGATGTTACAAGAAGCAGTAGACGCGCTCATTGATAACGGTCGTCGTGGACGCACCGTAGTCGGCGCCAATAATCGTCCATTAAAGTCATTATCTGACATTATCGAAGGTAAACAAGGACGATTCCGTCAAAACTTACTTGGTAAACGGGTTGACTACTCAGGTCGTTCTGTTATTGTAGTTGGACCAAAATTACATATCCACCAATGTGGGTTGCCACGAGAAATGGCAATCGAATTGTTCCAACCGTTTGTTATTAACCGCTTAATTCGTAGCGGTATGGTTAATAACATCAAAGCAGCTAAAAAACTAATTTCACGTAACGACCCGCAAGTTTGGGATGTTCTCGAAGAAGTTATCGAAGGACACCCAGTCATGCTAAACCGGGCGCCAACGTTACACCGTTTGGGTATTCAAGCCTTTGAACCAATATTAGTAGAAGGTCGGGCAATTCAACTCCACCCGCTCGTCTGTCCAGCATTTAACGCTGACTTTGACGGTGACCAAATGGCGGTACACGTCCCACTTTCCTTAGAATCGCAGGCAGAAGCGCGATTGTTAATGCTAGCCTCAAATAACATTTTGTCACCTGCTACAGGTAGACCAATTATTACGCCTAGCCAAGACATGGTTTTGGGAGCATATTATTTAACCGCAGAAAATCCTGGTGCAACTTTAGGTGCAGGAAAATATTTTGCCTCACTTGATGACGTAATCATGGCATTTGAGTCAGCGCAAGTCGATATCCACGCTTATATATATGTCAGATTCGATGGAGAAGTAGAATCTCCCGAAGCAGATACAGTGCCTATCGAAGAAAACAAGAACTCAGACGGAACTGTTACAAAAATGTACAAATTCCGCCGTGTTCGTGAAGATGCTGATGGAAATGTACTCTCTCAGTATGTACGTACTACACCAGGTCGCGTTATTTACAATAAAGCGATTCAAGAAGCACTAGCAAGCTAAGAGATGGTGAGAGGGTGAGAGGGTGAGAGTGTGTGAAATATATACTCCCACTCTCCCACTCTCCCACTCTCCCACTTCCCCACACTCCCACTCTCCCATTTATAAGAATTTATGGCTAACGAGAATTATGTTTTTCGTAATCGTGTAGTTGATAAAGGTCAATTACGTAATTTAATTTCTTGGTCTTTTATTAATTACGGAACAGCGCGTACAGCAGTAATGGCAGATAAACTCAAGGATTTGGGTTTTCGCTATGCGACAAAAGCAGGGGTCTCCATCAGTGTTGATGATTTGATGGTTCCTCCAACCAAACGTAGTTTGCTTGAAGCTGCTGAAGAAGAAATTAGTGCTACAACCGAACGTTACACTCGTGGGGAAATTACTGAAGTTGAACGTTTCCAAAAGGTAATTGATACTTGGAACGGTACCTCCGAAGCACTTAAAGACGAAGTTGTTCGCTACTTTAAGAGTACTAACCCCCTTAACTCTGTATATATGATGGCGTTCTCTGGAGCGCGTGGTAATATTTCCCAGGTACGTCAGTTGGTTGGAATGCGGGGATTGATGGCAAATCCTCAAGGTGAAATTATTGACTTACCGATTAAAACTAACTTCCGTGAAGGCTTAACTGTTACTGAGTATATTATTTCTTCTTACGGCGCCCGTAAAGGGTTAGTTGATACAGCGTTACGTACAGCGGACTCTGGTTATCTTACCCGTCGTTTGGTGGACGTATCTCAAGACGTAATTATTCGAGAAATTGACTGCGGTACAGACCGTGGTATTCCAATTACTGCTATGACCGAAGGTGATAAAACCTTAATACCTTTGGCAACTCGTTTGATGGGACGAGTAATTGGTGAACAAGTTCGTCATCCCAAAACTAAAGAAATTATTGCCGAGCGCAACACACCCGTTACCGAGGAATTAGGTAAACGTATTGAAAAATCTGGTGTGCAATGGGTAGTAGTACGTTCTCCTCTAACTTGCGAAGCTGCGCGAAGTGTTTGTCAACATTGTTACGGTTGGAGTTTGGCACATGCCAAAATGGTAGACTTGGGCGAAGCCGTGGGAATCATTGCTGCTCAAAGTATCGGGGAACCTGGTACCCAGTTAACCATGCGTACTTTCCACACAGGGGGTGTATTCACTGGTGAAGTTGCTAAACAAGTACGCTCGGAACATGAAGGCGCCGTTAAGTTTACCAAAAAATTAAGAACACGCCCTTACCGTACTCGTCACGGTGAAGATGCTTTATATGTAGAAACCAACGGTAATATCACAATTGAAGATAGCGCGGGCACCGTTACTGAAGTTGCTATTACCCAAGGTTCGACACTTTATGTCAACAGTGGTCAAAAAGTTAAAGTCGGGCAACTCGTTGCAGAAGTTTTATTACCTGGACGTGGACGTGGTAACACCGAAAAAGCTGTAAAAGATGTAGCTACCGACCTCGCAGGTGAAGTTAAATTCTCTGAAGTTGTTGCCGAGCAAAAGACCGACCGTCAAGGCAACACAACTACCACAGCATCACGCGGTGGTTTGATATGGATTTTGTCGGGTGATGTATACAACTTACCACCAGGCGCCGAGTTAGTTGTAAATAACGGTTCGAGTATAGAAACAAACGGGGTACTCGCAGAAACCCAACTTACCACAGTTCATGGTGGTGTAGTACGTTTGCCTTCTATAGAGCCAGGTAAAAATACTAGAGAAATCGAAATTATTACCGCTTCGGTAGTTCTCGACTCTGCAACCGTAACTAAAGAAAGTACTCAAGGTCGCAATAACTACTTGGTAACAACTGGAAATAACCAAGTATTTAACCTACGTGCAACTCCGGGTACAAAAGTTCAAAACGGTCAAGTCGTTGCAGAACTTATTGACGACCGCTACCGTACTACCACAGGTGGTTTACTCAAGTTCGCAGGTGTGGAAGTCCAGAAAAAAGGCAAAGCCAAACTTGGTTACGAAGTCACTGTTGGCGGTAGCCTATTATGGATACCCGAAGAAACACACGAAGTTAACAAAGATATTTCATTGTTGCTTGTCGAAGATGGTCAATTTGTCAACGCTGGCGATGAAATTGTTAAAGACATCTTCTGCCAAAATAGCGGTGTTATCGAAGTCACCCAGAAAAACGACATTCTCCGCGAAGTCGTAGTCAAACCAGGTGAACTACTAATGGTCGATGACCCAGAAGCGGTAATGGGACGCGATGGAACATTTGTACAGCCTGGTGAAGAGCTGATGGGGCAAGTTGCCACAGAACTACGTTATATTGAGTACGTCGAATCACCCGAAGGTCCCGCATTAATATCACGTCCAGTTGTGGAATTTGCTGTACCTAGTGACCCAGATGTGCCATCAACAACATCTGTAAGTCAGCACACGGGACGTTCGATTCAACTACGAGCTGTACAACGCCTTCCATACAAAGACTCTGAGCGCGTAAAATCAGTAGAAGGTGTAGAACTTTTACGTACACAATTAGTATTAGAAATTGACGACTCCGTAGGAGACCAAGACCATAATGCTTCGCCATTGGCAGCGGATATCGAACTAGTGCCAGATAGCGAAGACCCTGATATTCAGCGTTTACAATTAGTAATCCTTGAATCATTAGTAATTCGTCGCGATATTTCCGCAGATGCAACTCAAGGTAGTACACAAACTAATCTTGAAGTTGAAGATGGACAAACAATTGCTCCGAATGCTGTAGTTGCCCGCACCCAAATTCTGTGTAAAGAAGGTGGTGTTGTACGCGGTGTCCAGAAAGGCGCCGAAGCTGTTCGTCGTTGTCTAGTCTTACGTAACAGCGATGTTCTAAACTTGACCGCAACTGGGGCACCTCTAGTTAATAAAGGCGACTTAGTTGTTGAAGGTTCTGCCATAGCACCTGGAGTATTTGCTCCCGAATCTGGACAAGTAATAAGCGTATCTAAAGATGCCGAATCTGGTTCCGGAAGCTCTGTTCCGGCGTTAGCGACTTCTGGTTCAACCATCAAAATACGTATCGGGCGCCCTTATCGCGTTAGTCCCGGTGCTGTACTCCAAGTCGAAGATGGTGGCTTAGTACAACGTGGTGATAATTTAGTACTACTAGTATTTGAACGTGCCAAAACTGGGGACATTATCCAAGGTCTACCTAGAATTGAGGAATTGCTCGAAGCGCGCAAACCCAAAGAAGCTTGTATATTGGCAAAACGTAGTGGCGAAGTTAAAGTCGTTTATGGCGATGGCGATGAAGCAATTGGACTTAAAGTCATTGAGTCAAACGGCGTTGTTACAGATTACAATCTTGGACCTGGACAAAACTTAATAATCTCCGATGGTCAACAAGTAGATGCTGGACAACAACTAACCGACGGTCTTGCTAACCCCCACGAAATCTTGGATTTGTTCTTCAACCTTGGTCATGAAGACGGTATTTATGCCTGTGCTAGCGTCGCACTCCAAAAAGTCCAAAACTTCCTCGTTGACCAAGTGCAATCAGTATATCAATCTCAAGGTATTGATATCGCCGACAAACATATCGAAGTTATCGTTCGTCAGATGACCTCGAAAGTGCGCGTCGATGATGGTGGTGATACAACAATGCTACCTGGTGAGTTGGTTGAATTGCGCCAAATTGAGCAGGTCAACGAAGCGATGGCAATTACAGGTGGCGCCCGTGCCCAGTACACACCAATGCTTTTAGGTATCACTAAAGCATCTTTGAATACCGATAGCTTTATTTCTGCCGCATCATTCCAAGAAACAACACGGGTATTAACGGAAGCTGCAATCGAAGGAAAATCCGACTGGTTGCGCGGTTTGAAAGAAAACGTAATTATTGGACGTTTAATTCCCGCAGGTACAGGCTTCAATACTTACGAGGAACCTGGTATCGTTGATGACTACTCAACTGATATGGGTACTGGTGTTTTAGATGAGGTCGAAGACTCTCTCGACATGGTTCTTGATGACCGTACCGCACGTAACTACAATTTAGATACTCCAGGTCTTGTTGATGGTAGCTACGGTGGCTCAACTCGTCGTAATAACTCCATCCTTGATGATGAGGACTTCATGGTGTCAGAAGTTAGCGACCTTGCTGACGAGGACGACTATGAAGAAGATGAAGTTGATGATGCAGAAGAAGATGATTTTGAGGAATAAAGACAATTTGTCTTTCTCTTTCAAAATATCTTTGTAGAACCCCCCTAATTGTAGAGACCGTAAATTTACGGTCTCTACGTGTATACATGTCTACGGTTTTAGGATGCTATTGTGACTTTGACGTTTCGTGGTTGATAATCGGCGCCACCAATATTTAATTTATTGGCACAAAAACCAAGATCACGAACTTGGTTTGGCTCAAGTACCCGTCCCCAGTCTAATGGCGTAACTATGTACTCACTGCCTTTCTGTTTGAAGGTGCCATTCCAAGAGTTGTTAATAGCAGCTTTATCCATATTGAATGTGAGTTGCCAATTTTTAACCCTTCTTGAGTTGGAATTCCCAACTTTAAAGCTCATACAAAAGCCTGATTGCCAATCAGAGTCTATTTTAGTTGTTACTTGAAGTTGCCCAGAGGAAGAAGATAAGGGAGAAGGAGATGTAGGTGATGAAACAGGCACCAAAGGTAGTTGTTTTACTGGTTCATTTGTTCTGAGTGCAACTGATACTGGTGGGTTGTATTTAACTGGCAATATTCTCGAAAGCATTACTTGCTTGGGAGCGTCGATTGTTTGCCAATCTGAGAGCAAAATTCCAGCAGTATCGGAACTATTCGGATTCCAACTCCAGTAAGCGTAACTTAAGTTTTTATCGCGGATAAAATCAACTAATTTATTTTGCCAAATACCCTCAATTGAATTTTTATCTACTTGCTTACCACCAAATTCACCAATCCAAATTGGTGCTATTTTCTGACGTGCAATGTAATAAAAACCTGTTTCCCAGCGCTGAAGCATATTTTTGGGAAAGCTTTTATCAGAAAAATAAGGCTTGTTAAATACACCTGATCCGTATTCGTGTGGCGAATAAACTATTTTGTTGCGTTGTTTTAATCGCACTTTAAAACGTCTGACACCTTCTAAGTTACCTCCCCACCAATGGTTAGTTAACTTTTGTCCTGGTACGTTCAACTCTACTCCCTCAACAATAATTAACCAGTTGGGATTTATGCTCAAAATCGCATTCCCTGCACGCTCGGCAGCTAGGCGCCAGTCTGTACTTAGGTCGTTTGTACCCCAACTTGCTCGACCATGTGGTTCGTTTTTCAAGTCGGCGCCAATGATATTAGCTTGATTTTTGTAGCGTTGCGCTAATAGACGCCAGGTATCAATCCAGTCAGCTTCGGTAAAGCCATCGCCATACCACAGTTCTGGAATACGTTTGCTATTAAGACGGTGACTATCAAGAACAATCATTAACCCTTGACGTTCGGCTTCTTTAACAATAATATCCATCACTTCAAGGGGTGTTTTACCCTCAAGTTCTTTATTACTGCCTATTGTATAATTAACAGCAGAAATACTATCACTCCGCAGTGCTTCCACTGAATATGGTAAGCGAATGGTGTTATAACCTAAACTTTTAATTTGAGAAAGCATTTCTTTATAGTCACGTGACCATAATCCATGCGGTACATGAGTTTCAGTTTCCATCCCAAACCAGTTTACACCTTGGAGTAAAACAGTCTTTCCTTTCGCGTCAATAATTCTTGCTCCACTTGTAGATAGTGGTAACTCAACATTCATTGCAGCAAAAGCAGTATTGCCCATTGTGCTGTTAGGTAATTGACTCAATAACCCACTCAACAACACAACTAATGCAACAGTAAATACAAACAATTGTTGGTAAAACTGAATTCTTCGCCTTTTCATATTGGGGGTATATAGCATTGTATGTGTACCAAGATTTCCTTTGCCACTTGGATATTTTCCTGTCACAAAGTTCGCGCTCTACCAATCAGCTATACATATGATTCCCATCATATGCACGGCGCCATTGTTCGTCCACCCTACAAACTAATTTTAGTTAGCACTCTTAATATTAGTCGAACAATATTTCTATAATTACTTCACATATACTTCACATTGTCTTTACCTAAGTCAATTTTTATTGTGTTAGAAGCAAATACAGTTATCAAATTTTTCAACAATTCATAATCAATTATTGAAACCCTATTTTACTCGCCAATTGATTTAAATATGAGATTTTCAATCAGGTTGTAAGCATTACTTTATTACTAAAATCTAAGTACTTTTTTCATTTTTAAAAGTTTACCTAGTGTATTTTCATGATGTTTTTTTATTATAACCACTCATTTATTTACCCTTCTGTAAAATATATACATATGGGGTATGTATAACTCCCATAATTTTAACTATGTGCTTTTTGAGCTATATATATCTCGATGCGGCTTTCTTAAAAATGTTCCCGGCTATTACGAAATATTCCAATTATTTAATTATATATATTTTTCTGATAATTTAATCGCAAATTATTTAAATATATTAATTTGTTTTTATTAAATACTAAATCGCATTCTAAAAGTAATTATACTTAATTGAAGAAAATGTTTATGGCAAAAGCTCAATAAACGTAGAGATAATTAAATTTATAGTAATACTTGTAAAACAAAATAATGTCATGAAAGGAAGTTAGACGAAACTTCATGATTAACGATTTATGTGCGTCTTCGGTTGTGGTGCCCCGTTAAGCTATGTAATTATTAAGTTGTAAAATTAAAAGTGTGATATAACCTAAAAATAGGTTATAATTAAATAATAAGCACATTAAGTCACTAATCGTGACTTTGACCTGAAGCGCAGGCGTGCTATTTATCGAGGTACGAAGTGATTAATTTCCATAATCAAGATGCTAAAGCATAGTAGTCAGGTAAGGGAGGGTGGTTAGAACGTTGTAGAATTATTAAGTAACACAGTCAAGCATCCTTAGTTTTGGCTCAAGACCAAATACTAGCTAAAAAGCCAGCAAAACAAGCATTTTTGTTATCATTTACTTATCCCCAATTACCCATGCGGCTTAATCTTATTCTAACTATGTAATTTGCACGAGTATTATGGGTGATATCTATCGGTATCATACCATTGACTACTAGCCAACCGAAAATGAAATAATGATAACTATGTGCGGCAAGTCAACTTGCACTTGTAGTGTCAAAAAAAAATCCAGGTTAAGCTAGAAAAGAAAGTTTGAGTTAAGCTTCCACCTTCCGGTGGTTTTAAGTAAAACTCATTCTCACACCGGGTATATTCTTAAAGTTGGCATTGTCCTTACTCCATGCTGCGAATCATCACTCAGCAGGCAGACGTTCGAGCAGAACTACAACGCATCTGCGATCGCACTCACTCAGAACAAGTTGTTCACAAAGAAGCAACAGTACGCGAAGTGTTGCAAGCAGTCCAACGCCAAGGCGATAAAGCTGTATTGCATTACACTGCGGAATTTGACAATCAAGTTTTAAAAGCACCAGAACTGCGCGTTTCTGCCTCAGAAATCGACGCAGCTTACGAAGCGGTGTCAAAAGAACTACTTGAATCAATCCGGCTCGCGTGTCGGCAAATCGAGGCTTTTCATCGTCAGCGTGTCCCTAAAAGCTGGGTACACTTTGGTGATGATGATATTGTTCTTGGCAAACGTTACACTCCTGTAGATCGTGCAGGGCTATATGTACCTGGTGGTCGCGCATCGTACCCAAGTACGGTAATCATGAACGCCATCCCAGCAAAAGTCGCTGGTGTCCCTCGCGTTGTTATGGTGACGCCTCCAGGTACAGGAAAAGGTATTAGCCCAGCAGTATTAGTAGCTGCACGCGAAGCCGGTGTCAGCGAAATATACAGAATCGGTGGCGCCCAAGCTATTGGTGCGTTAGCCTATGGTACTGAAACAATACCAAAAGTTGATGTAATTACAGGTCCAGGTAATATTTACGTTACCCTAGCCAAAAAGCTAGTATACGGTACTGTTGGCATTGACTCACTCGCAGGACCTAGCGAAGTACTAATTATCGCTGACGAAACGGCAAACCCTGTACATATTGCTGCTGACTTGTTGGCGCAAGCCGAACATGACCCAATGGCAGCAGCCATATTACTAACAACCGATGCAAAACTAGCCAAAAATGTCCAAGTGGCAGTAGAAAGACAGCTAGTAGACCATCCGCGACAATTAGATACTGAGAAATCGATTGCTCACTATGGTTTAATTGTAGTCGTCGAATCGCTACTAGCCGCAGCTGAACTATCGAATGAATTTGCACCCGAACATTTGGAGTTAGAAGTCGAAGACCCTTGGGCGTTGTTAACTGACATACGTCACGCAGGTGCGATTTTCTTAGGACATTCCACTCCCGAAGCCGTTGGTGACTACTTAGCAGGTCCTAACCATACGCTTCCAACTTCAGGTGCTGCTAGATATGCTTCTGCGCTCGGCGTCGAGACTTTTCTAAAGCACTCAAGCATTATTCAGTACTCACAAATAGCACTCGCTAAAGTCGCAGGCGCCATTGATTCTCTTGCAAAAGCTGAGGGTTTACCTTCTCACGCTGACTCTGTAAGGCGCCGAGTACAGAAAGAATCAGATTCTGAGCCTTATAACCCAGATTAGGGGCGCCATTATAGGGGAGCCACACCCCTACTTTCGTTTCCCCAATTGTTAATTTTTCCTGCTTACTTTTGGCAAAAATGCCCATTAGGCTGCAAACTGAAATTTTAGGTTAATACAAACCTTTTATTGGTACTTGTAGTCCAGGAGCGCTCCTCGGAGGTTGACAGTGGTGCTTAAAAAAATTTTGGTGGCTTTGGACGATTCGGGAATAGCAGACCGAGTAATTGAAACGGTACATGGTTTGATACTTCCAAACGATGGCAAAATTATTTTGTCTCATGTTTTTCCAACATCAAACTCATTAGATGATCTTCCTGCCGACCGTCCACACCCCGAACCGTCGGCTACTTTATATCAACAAGTTGAAAAACAGCTACAATCATACCAAAGCGATTTAAGAGTCGATAGCGATATTGAACTAGTTGCTGGCGACCCCGCAGAAGAAATTATCCGTCTTGCCAATATTTATAAAGCTGACTTAATTGTCATAGGTAGTCGTGGCTTAACAGGAATGACGCGCATTGTTCAAGGTTCTGTCAGTAGCCAAGTAGTTGAAGATGCACCCTGTTCTGTTTTAGTTGTTAAACCTGGTTAAATTTTAGAGACGTTACATGTAACCTCAGTACTGGTGATTTGTTGCTAGTATAAAATAAATTATACACTGCAAATGCTTCTTAACAACCGCTACCGTGTAATACAAACTCTAGGAAGTGGTGGATTTGGTGAAACTTTTTTAGCAGAAGATACCCAAATGCCATCGCTCCGTCGTTGTGTTGTTAAGCAGCTCAAACCTATTCAAAATAAGCCTCAAATTTATCAGTTAGTACAAGAACGGTTTCAACGTGAAGCAGCAATATTAGAAGAATTAGGTGGCGCCCATACACAAATACCTACTTTATACGCTTACTTTCAATTAGATGGGCAATTTTACTTAGTTCAAGAGTGGATAGAAGGTGATACTCTTACCCGCAAGCTTTTACATCAAGGATTGTGGAATGAGAGTCAAGTATACTCATTGCTGTTAAATTTATTACCAGTTTTATCTTACGTTCACAGTAAACACATAATTCACCGCGATATCAAACCCGATAATATTATTGTACGGCGCCAAGACAGTAAACCAGTTTTGATTGATTTTGGCGCCGTGCGCGAATCGATGGCAACTGTGTTAAACTCCCAAGGTACACCCACTAGCTCAATTATTATTGGTACACCAGGTTACATGCCATCTGAACAAGCAGCTGGTAGGGCAATGTATGGAAGCGATATATATAGTTTGGGTATAACCGCAATTTATTTACTAACAGGTAAACAACCACACGAGTTAGAAACCGATATCCAAACAGGGGAAATAATTTGGCATAATTTTGCTTCTCATGTTAGTCCTGTATTGAAGCAAATTATAGATAAAGCAATTAGATACCATCCCCGTGAACGTTATTTAAGCGTGTCAGACATGCTTTATGATTTAAAAAGCACTGCACAAACGATACATCCTAACGTACACGAAACAGTAGATAAAACAGTACAGGTAGCGTCACAAACACCACTGCCACCAGCTACTAATACAAGTAAAAGTCAAAATAGTATTTTTACTGCTAGCTTAATTGTGGCAGGAATCCTTGGCGCCTCAGCACTTGTATTCTCCCTTACCAAATTTTCTCCTCTAGGAATTGCAGATAAAACACCCGTAACTTCCGATACTGCTACAATCAAACCATCAGTAAACGCTGTATTACCTAACAATAATAATAAATCAATATCAAATCTTCCTAGCTCTTCATATTTTCTTATAGATTCGGCTTATGCAAAACAAGAAGCTGCAAATAAGCAACTTGAACAATTAAAAGCTAAAGGATATCAAGAAGCAGGATTATTTTGGATACCTAATTATCCTAATCTCTCTGGCAAAGAATTATACGCCGTACATGTAGGCAAATTTACTACACGCGATAAGTGTGTAGATTTGTTACGTAACTTTGGTTTACAAAATGAAGATGCATATTGTACATTTGCAAGTCTTGATGCTTCTGCACCAACCGACCGATTTTACTTTAAACAATTTTCAATTAGCCTAACACCAACCCCAACACCAAGCAGTAGCACGACATTGAAAGGTATAATCAATGATAATTATTCTTGGTTATCACAGCGACCAGTAAGCGATGCTGATTTAGAAGGAAAAAGTGCTTTGGAGTTAGATATAATGCGTAACTCTATTTTTGCACGGTTAGGGCGCCGTTTTGACACTCCAGGATTACAAAGCCATTTTAATCAACAGTCCTGGTATCGTCCGCAATACTCTCCAAAAGAATTTGACTCCTCAAAATTTCTATCAAATTTAGAAATGCGTAACGCTACATATATTGATAAATATCAAACAGACAATAACTTACATTATTTCAAGTAAGTTTTTGGCTGGTCAGTGATACAGCCAATTTAAACAGAAGTTGTAGAATATTAAGGCAACACCCTTGTCTTGAATGCTCACTCATTACTGTAATGCTGCTCAATACCCGCTATCGCGTGATACAGACTCTAGGAAGCGGTGGGTTTGGAGAAACCTTCCTTGCTGAAGATACTCAAATGCCATCCAAGCGTCGCTGTGTCATCAAACAGCTAAAACCAATCAATAACAATCCTGAAATTTATCAACTTGTTAAGGAACGGTTTCAGCGCGAAGCGGCTATTTTAGAGGAACTTGGCGATAATAGTAATCAAATTCCCCGTTTATATGCTTATTTTTCTGAAAATGGACAGTTTTACCTAATTCAAGAATATATCGAAGGACAAACTCTTAGCACCAAAGTCCAATCTCAGGGTGTAATAAGTGAAAATGCTGTCCAAGATATTCTGATTAGTCTTTTACCTGTACTTGATTATGTTCACGGTCGAGGTATTGTTCACCGTGATATCAAACCCGATAATATCATTATTCGTCACTATGATAGTAAACCAGTACTAATAGACTTTGGCGCCGTAAAGGAGACAATTGGTACAATTGTTTCACCCTCTGGGAATTCTACAAGGTCAATAGTAATTGGAACACCAGGATTTATGCCTAGTGAACAGTCGGTAGGTAGACCAATGTTTGCTAGTGATATTTATAGTTTGGGAATGACGGCAATTTTTTTACTAACAGGTAAATTGCCCCAAGAAATACCAAATGACCCAGCGACAGGTGTAATATTATGGCGCCAGTATGCAACTTCTTTGACACCAGGTTTTGCAATGGTGTTAGATAAAGCAATACAGTTTGTGCCTCAGCATCGCTTCAATAGTGCTAGAGATATGCTTTATGCTTTACAATCGGGAAATTCCGCTTCTACACCAACGCTACCTTACTCTCAAACTCCCAACTATAACCAAGCTTTTTATCCACCACCACAGAATACAGTTCCCATCAGTCCTGCGAACCAACAATACCAACAACCAAATAATCAGGCAAATACACCACCTATTAATCAAAACAATGCACCTCAGATACCACGTTCGGGTAATACTAGAGGTATTGTAATAGGCGCCGTAATAGGTGCTGGTTTACTTAGTGGTGCAATAGTTCTAGCTTCAATGTTAAATCGTCAAGGTCAACAAGTTGCAGATACAGACCCTACACCTGTTGCAACATTGAACGAGCGAACACCAACACCATCCCCAACACTAGACAACTCTGAACCACCTGTAATATCAAGACCTAAAAATCGAATTACCCGTAGACCAATCCGAACACGTGAACCAGAAGTAGTCCCAACTCCTATAGATTCAGAATTTCCAACCGATACTCCAACACCAATTGAGACAACAGAAGCTTTACCATCACCGTCTCCAACTTCAACACCTGAAATTCCAAATACAAAAACTCCAGATGTAGTTGTTCCTACAGTAATACCAACACAAACACCATCAAATCCACCACAAGCACAATCATCACCAACAGAGTTTGTAGAAAATTACTACAACGGTATTAATAATAAAAACTTACAAAAAACTTGGAGCAAATTTACTCCTGCTTTACAAAACAATCGTAGACTTCATCCTAAAGGTTTTGATTCATACATTGGTTGGTGGGATGGACAAGTCTCACAAGTTGAAATAAACCAAATTAACTTAGTAGAACAAAATGACTCTTCTGCTACAGTAGACGCAAAATTAAATTACATACTTAAAAGTGGTAAACAATCGAGTGCGAGAGTGCGTTTTACCTTAGTGTGGGATGCAGCTTCTAATCAATGGCTAATTAGTGATGCTCGATAATTTTTAAGTTATGAGTTATGAGTTATGAGTTATAAATTGAAACTCCTAACTCCTAACTCCTCACTTCTCACTTTTCATTAATTTGCGACTTCTGCCATTTCAATAACGCGCCCATCATAATCTTTAACCAAAAAGTTCATGGGCTTGCGACTGCGAATTTTAAATTTCAAGCCGCGTACTTCCACACGCATTAAAATCAACTCTAGTGCATCGTTGTCGAAACAAACGTGACGCTGTTGATTTTTGGCGCCTAGACTGGCGCCTGTAATGACGTGTAGTTGGGTATTTTTCTTGAGTTGATACCAAAGCCCCTCACTTGCATTACTCATACTACGACTTCCCGAATAGCTGGGAGTTGCTGACATATACAAGGGATCAATTCCTGCGGCGCCAATGGTTTGTTCGTAATTATAGTAATAGTGCAGAGGTACTTCAGCAGCTGGTAAATCGAGCAAACCTTCGTATAATTGTCGAGCGATTTCTAAATCTGACACCATTACCGTGTATACTTTTGGCGCACTAGTCAAAAACATCCACATGGCGCCAGCATAAGCTGCCAGCAGCATTACCATAATGCCTTGGGTGGACATTAAACCATCCAGCGCAGGCAAGAACGATGCCAGGGTCAGGTAAGGAAAGGGGGCTAAACTAACTGCTATAAACATGAAAACCGGAGTGTTTTTTATAAAGGAGCCAATGACAAAAGTTTGGAAATAAAGACTTAAATCATAAGTCTGTGTTTCCAGTGTATCAATTACAAACAGTTCTAAACGGTTGACGCTTTAATCATACCGTCCTCAAAATAAGCAAGCAAATAACTAAACTTAATCTCACTTATTTTAGTCAGTAGTAACAAATATCAATTAATCCGAGTTGCAATCCGTGCAAATACCACACTTCCCCGAAGCTAACCACCCGCTGGTGAAATCACTATTTCACCATAGCGACCGTGAACTGTTAACTTTATTCCAGCAGCATCCGGAGGCTGGTAAGTTCTTCACGGCGATGTTTTGCCGCTATAGTCCTATAGTTTACACCTTGATTCGCCATTCCGCTCGTTCACCAGTCCAAGCTGATTATTTATTTGCCCTCACATGGAAACATGTGTACCATGAACTTAGTGGTCTTGATGTGAATCAGCAGATTAATGAAAACCTAACGCTGCAAAATTGGCTGATTAACATGACAGCTTATTGTATCAACGAAATTGAATTACCACCTACAGAAGCAATTCACTATTCACTCAAAGCGACATCACCACCATTATGGTGCTATGTCGAACAAGCTTTGGAGCAGTTACCCCCTGTGCTGCGGTTAATGGTTTTGATGGCACAAACATTTCATTGGAGCGAAACCCGCATTGCTGCTTACCTTCAAGCCGAGGGTGAGAGTATCGCCCCTCACGAAGTAGCAAATTTTCTTCAGGAAGGCTATCGTATGTTAGAGGACAAATTGCCAACGGATATACGAGCTATATATTTAGGTGAAAATATCCTTCCAGTAGCGTCTCAGTAGCATTACTGATAAGTGTGTTCTTTTTGTAAAAATAATTAGTTTGTAAATTCTTTTACTTAAACCCGACCACGGGAAGTTTTTTATGAGTCAAACACTAGTATCTTTATTTTCAAGCAGGCGAAGAATTAAAATTCAGCCCTATATTTACACTCTTCTTTTAACTTCTCTGTTTTTACCAGCAGTAGCAAACGCCGCCGATATTACCCAACAACTTCATTACCCAAGACAGTTAAGGGTAATGCCTGAGATGCGTGATGACGCTGATGCTTTACTGCGTATAGCAGAACAGCAACTCCAACAACAGGCGCCAGATAAAGCAGTTGACTCATTATTAAAGGCATTAGAGGTTTATCACTTCAAAAATGATTTGAAAGCGGAGGGTTTAGCTTTTGACTTACTTAGTCAAGCATATATTCAGCTAGGACGCTTTAAAGAGGCACAAGACGCAGCACGGCGCCGTCTTGCAGTTGCACGTGATACTAAAGACCTTCGGGGTCAAGTTTTCGGTTTAAATAACGTAGGTAGTTTACTATTACAACAAGGAGACACGGCGCCTGCTTTTGAAGCATTTGCAGAAGCTGTGAGCATAGCAAACAGTATTAATGAAATTGAAGCGCAGGGTTTATCGTTGAGTAATCTTGGTTTAGCAACCGCACGACTAGGTGATTACAACAAAGCGATTAAACTTTATGAAAATGCTTTAACGTATAGGCGCCAAACCCGTGACCCAATAGCTGAAGCGAATACATATAATAACTTGGGTGAAGCATACCAAGCGATTGGAGATTACCAAAACACCATTAGTACATTTGGCTATGCTTTACGACTAGCGAAAATGACCAGAGACCGTGTAAACGAATATCGTGCTATTGATGGACTAGTTTCAGCGCATACCTCAGTTGGACGTAACGAACGCGCGTTTGAGTTATTAGCACAACGTTTAGAACTGGCGAAAGAGCAGCAAGACCTAGGAGAGCAACTTAGAACATTTGAATCATATGCTCAGTTCTATGAACAACAAGGTAAATATCAAACCGCACGCAACTTCTACGAACGCGCAATAGTGATATCACGCACCCTCGAAGACAGTAAAAAAGAGATTTATTTAGTTGATAGGCTAACGCGAATACTGAAAAAATAACAAAATCTTGTGGGATGGGCTGTCTCTTGCCCCGTCCATCCCACAAGACAGGATACTAATTTAGGTAAACAGAACCGTTATTTTCAATTCGCAGTGCAGTTCTATCCATTGCGAAATCAGTAGTTTCCTGCATAGCCACTTCCAACACTCCAGACTCAGAACTTCTAGGTGTCACCATCAATAAACCACGGTCTTGACGATAAAAAGTAACTGTTGTAGGAACTCGTAAACCTTGCAGTGCTATTTCAGAACGACCAGCTAAAGTACGTACTTGTGTATCACCCACTGCTTGGAAGGTTATTGGAGCGTTAGTTTTGTTTACTAAACGAACAGTAACGCGACCATCACTAGGAGACACTGCTGCAACAGCATTTTGATATCGACCACCTAAATTGCTTTGTGCATCTTGAGACTGTCTTAAGTTGGTATAACCACCAGCAGGCCCATTTACGCGGTTGCCTGTATTATTATCTATTTGGCTGTTGGGAATACCTTGGTTTGACGAAGAGTAATTTCTGCTGTCTTGCGACTGCATTGTAGATGATTGGTTATAGTTTCTGTTAGTGTTTCTATCGTTATAGCTTTGGTCTTGTTGAGACTGTCTTAAATTGGTATAACCACCAGCAGGTCCATTTACGCGGTTGCCTGTATTACTATCGATTTGGCTGTTGGGGATGCCACGGTTTGGATAGTCTAAAGGTTGTGGTCTAGAGGTGCCTGTATTTGATTGATTTGTATTATTATAGTTTTGCTCAGTATTATATGAACTACTACCAGGTGCTTCACCACCAACACCTAAGCGTGTTTGCTCAGGAGTAGGCGCCACTGACGAGTTAGACATGCCCATTCCTTGAGCGTTCATTCGGGTTGTATACGCATTAGGTGTACATCCTTGGGGAACCATCACTTGGTTATTGTGAGGTTCTTCGTAAAAAATACTTGGACAAGGATTAATTTTTGGACTTGCACTCGTTACAGGCGCCTGCTGTGCTACTGAAATTGCAGGTAAACCTATTAACATTCCACCAAAGATGGCGCCGAATAATTGAGCAGAATTACGTGATTTAAATTTAAGACTCATTGGGTTCTTCTCCTGAATATCTAAATTCAATTCCAAATGTCAACTAAAAGTTAATAATTGCTGAGAATAAATTTTCTCTTCGTCGAATTTTAAACACATTTAATTAGCTCGCGTTATATACACGAACCAATTAATCGTTACACTCATAAAATAACAACTCATACTAATATATACCTCTAACTCTAGAAGTGAAGTCAATACGAATTTAAATAAGTCTATAGAAGGGTATAATCAGCCCTAGGAAAGATTAAAAGCTAGTTAGATTTATGAAGCTAACCACGATTGAAATTGCTTTGTTTCTGCCAATATGGGATGAATTACAAACCACGAACCGTCTGTGTCACGGTACTCGAAGATAAACAGACTATTTAATAGCGTGTGGTATTTAACATCATCTTTAATATGCTGCTTTTCTAAAACTTCAAATATTAAATCCCATTCTTGAGAATCAATTGGATTTGCCCGAAAGTCTCGATAGCGTCTAATAACTGCTTCTACTGTATCTCGCTCAAAGGGTGGGTCTTGTTCACGTAAGCATTCAAATATAAGTCCCAGTAAATCTCGAACGTGGCCTCCACTTATTAAACATAACCTGTCAAAAGTTGAGTGTGAGTCGAATATTTGCTTGACTAACTTTAATCTTTCAACAGGACTCATATCTGGACTTACATCTGGAAAAGCACGTGCGAGTACTACTTGCCGCATCAGGGCTAGTCCCACACTGTTAATGTCTCCATTTCTATGCCGTACTGGTATCATAGACAATACGCGCGGTGCCACTCCTCCTCCCAAACGGTTCTGTAGCAAAGCATTGTCATTCGATAAAACCAAAGACATCGGTACAGTGTATACAATATGACAATTAATATGGCGTAATTCCTCGCTGTGGTCGATAAATATATGTTCTGGTAGCGAACGTCCAGAAGGTAAAGTATGAATGTCTAATCGGTCAAGATTATCGATAATAACAACTAGTCCTTTTTTACCTTTTGCTTTCAACTGGGTATTTATATTTAAAAGTTCTTGATTCAGCAATCGCAGGATATTATCTGTATAAGGTTCTAGATAATTACGCAGTTGTCGTCTTCGATTAGAGTTTTCCTTAGTTTTCGCGGTAATCTTAGCTGCACCAGCAGATAATCCTTCTAGTTCTAAGTCGAGAGGTGTTTGCAAAAAATTATTGATTTCTCCAAATAGCTTATTAAAGTAGTTAGACTCGAAACGAATGTTGATAGGTTTGACACTTTCGGCAACTTGTTCGACAATGGCAAGCAAGATGTCAATTAAATCGACATCGACCATATCTAATATATAGCTAGATTCAAAATAAACGACATGGAAGCTTTGCTGTTCTAACTCAGCTTTGAGACGCAGCAGTTCGGTTGACTTACCACAACCAATATGACCTGTTAGTAACTGACATGTAGGCGCCTCTGGAGATATGCGCGTAATTGTGCGTGCTAAAGACTCTGCTATTTTACCACCACGTACCGACGCAAAATCAACATAATATTTCTGCTCTAAAGCACCTTCTAGCAGCAGAGGTCTATTTGGATTGAAAGCTTGGTAAAATTTTTCAAGGTCAAGTCGAGGAATATTATAACTAGTGCTGGATTCGTGAAGAATATTACTACTGGCGCCACGGAATGTATTATACTGTTTACCTTGATTTGCATAACTTTGTTTCGCACGCTCTAAAGCTTCATGATTACGAACCGGGTCAATTTTATGGGCCCTAGTATAAAGTTCTACGGCTTGAGAATAGTCTCCAATATCAAAATACAACTCTGCTAGTTCAAACAGTGCATGAAAGTGATTGGGGTTTATGGTTAAAACCTGCTGAAATAATTCAAGTGCGGCTAATAATTCTCCAATTTGTCGCTCTTTAATGGCTTGTTCGTATATAGAATCAACAAGTGACTCATCAAGTTTTTCTAGTTCCCATATCTCTCGACGTAATGGACAACGTTTAATTAGCCAACGACGAACTAACTCGACGGTTACTACATAGCTACTTGCTTGCAGCATTCCAGCATCATCAAAAATTTTTAAGAAATTCCACTCGAGTAAGCGAGTTTCTGCTTTGTGTAATGCTTCGTTAGCGATAACTCCATGTTTCTGCAATAATGCTAATGGTGTACCTTGAAGTACAGGTGAAAAAGACTTTTCTTGCTGCATTTCTGCAACCGTAGAGAAAATAACCCGCTCTGGTATTGGTAGACCATCTCTAAACCATGTTAATCCAGCTTCGCCAATTTCGATTGCTTGATTAATAATGTTATATACATCCGCACGTGTGATATGAGGTTGTTGTTTTTCTCTAGCATGGCTAAACAGCGCAAAACATAGCACCTGAGTAAAATAAGGATGTCCTGCTGATAATTCTAAAATGCCATTAATCGCATCTGGTTCATAAATTAAACTACTACTCGCAGGTTTAGTAATTAGACGTTCTGCACTAATTTTATCGAGTAAACCAATTTCTTGAGTAGGTGCCTCTCGAAACAACGAGAGTAGGTTTGGCATATCATCCAGGCGCCGCCCTACTACAGGTATAATATAAAGCTGCGGTTGCCTGTGAATAACCGATAGTAAGAAAGGGAAAAAATGAGTTACCGCCGAATCTGA
>NZ_MRCD01000052.1 GCF_001904745.1 Calothrix sp. HK-06 | reverse complement strand
TTAATCAATAAAATCAAATATTCTTACTTTTCGTTTTAATAAATAGAACTTATTAATTGTCGTTGGCGCCAATCTTACTGATGTTGATGTTATTTGGTAAGTTTGGTGCGTCTTCCAAATAAAAAAATATCCACTCATTTTTTTCGGATGTAAGGGACTTACACCCTCACATTTGAAACGGGCAAGGATGCCCATTCCACAATATGGAGAATTAAATTTTTGTCCTTAAGCAGCCAATTCAGAAGAATGCAAAACTTGACTGAACCTATTTACCGGACGAGGCAAACCGAGATTTTCTCGAAGTGTTCGCCCTTCGTATTCAGTACGGAACAACCCCCGACGCTGTAATTCAGGAATAACGAACTCTACGAACTCATCCAACCCACCTGGTAAATAAGGAGGCATAATATTAAAACCATCGGCGCCACCATTAATAAACCAATCTTCTAACTGGTCAGCTATTTGTTGGGGTGTTCCTAGTATAGTTCGATGCCCGCGCGCACCTGCGATTGCTAAATATAATTGTCGAATTGTTAAATTATCTCTGCGCGCGAGGTCTGTTAATAACTTTAATCGACTTTTTTGCAAATTAGTATCCGGTAAATCTGGAAAAGGTTCATCAATAGGATATATCGACAAATCAACTCCACCTACCAGCGCTGAAAGTAAACCTAATCCAACTTGCGGATGAATTAAGTCTTGAAGTTGTTCGTATTTTTCCTTGGCTTCTTCCTCAGTTCGACCAATAACAGGAAACACCCCAGGCATTATTTTTACATCGTCAGGGTTGCGTCCATACTTAGCAACCTTTTCCTTAATACCTGAATAAAATGTTTGTGCTTCCAAAAGGGTTTGCTGTGCAGTAAAAATTACCTCTGCTGTTTGCGCGGCAAGTTCTTGACCATCTTCGGAAGAACCAGCTTGAATAATCACTGGATACCCTTGTATTGGACGAGCTACATTCAATGGCCCGCGTACAGAAAAATGTTCACCTTTGTGATTAGGAACATGCAATTTATCAGAATCAAAGTAAATACCTGATTCTTTATCCCTTATAAATGCATCATCTTCCCAACTATCCCAAAGCGCTTTGACTACATCAACAAATTCTCTCGCGCGCTGATAACGGAGTGTATGCTCCATATGTTTTTCTTTATTAAAATTTTGTGCTTCGACGTTGCTTGCAGAAGTCACAAGATTCCAGCCAGCACGACCATTACTAAGATAGTCGAGTGAAGCAAACTTACGTGCGAGATGATAAGGTTCGTTATAAGTCGTCGATACCGTTGCTGCTAATCCAATATTTTGTGTAACTACAGATAAAGCAGATAGCAAAGTCAGGGGTTCAAAATGAACTGGCGCCGTTCGACTCAATCCTTCGCCACGTCCACGCACAGCTACACCATCGGCGAAGAAAATCATATCAAATTTTCCTCGCTCTGCGGTTTGTGTAATCTGTCGATAATGCTCAAAGCTCAAACCACCATCTGCACGTGCGTTACTATGGCGCCAAGCTGCAACGTGATGACCAGAACTCATCAAAAAGGCGCCTAGTTTCAATTGTTTATTGGCAAGACTCATATATTAATTACGCTGTAACTAAACTACGGTTGTAATTAGAAGAATCTCCTTTGATGGCTTCGCTGCGTTTGCCATCAATGCTGACGGGAACATCACCAACAATCGTTACTCGTTGAACGCGACGAGGTTGGTTGCCATAATCATCAATTGCATAATGCTGAGTCGCACGGTTATCCCAAAATGCCACATCACCAACTTGCCAACGCCAACGAACAGTATTTTCAAGACGTGTTACATAAGACTGTAATAACCGTAAAATATCTGATGACTCAGTAGAAGATAACCCCTTGAACCGACGCACAAAACCACCAATAAACAGCCCACGCTCACCAGACTCAGGATGTATACGTACAACTGGATGAAGAGTTTCATACACAGTCGAAGTAAAAACATCTCGGTAAGCTCTAATATTTTCAGGAACATCAACTGCGGCAGCAGCATAGTCATAAGCATTACTATGCACAGCCCATAATTGATCTGCAAGATTACGTAAATGTGCTGGTAAATCTTCGTAGGCAGTAACAGAATTTGCCCAAACAGTATCTCCTCCTATGGGAGGTATAACAATCGCGCGTAATATCGACCCAAGAGGTGGACGGTCTACAAATGTAACATCAGTATGCCAATTATTCGCGCGCGCAACAGTTCTACCATAATCTAAATCTAGAACTTCAGGATGTTCTGCAAGTGATGGCACAGTGGGGTGAGCTGTCGTAACTTCACCAAACCTACGAGCAAAAGCTACTTGTCCATCAGCATCGAGTTGATGCTGTCCACGAAAGAAAATCACTTTATATTGAACAAGAGTTTTGCGAATATCACTAATAATGTCGTCACTGAGGTTAGTCGAAAGGTCAACACCTACAATCTCGGCGCCAATACGTCCTGCAACTGGTTGAATATCAAAGTGTTTAGAAGCCATATCTATGCACCATGAGCCTTTATTAACTAAAATACTAATCACCGACTGGTTTACCGATGATTTATATAGTAGTATTGCATGGCGCCGATACACAGCACAACCCCTGCGTAAACAAAATATACGTTATTCTAATTATTAGATTATCTAAATATATCCGTAGGTTGGGTTGCGCTCTTAGCTCCACCCAACATTTTACCGATTGCTTGGGCATCCTGACGGGACGCTGCTTGATTCATACAATTTTTAGTAAAAAATTATTAGAAAATACTAATGTATAATTAATAAACCAGAAAAGTTGTTTAGCTGGTTGCCACCTACAAGGAATGTTATAATAATGATTTACTGAATATGATAATTAATCCCGAAAATGTTCCTCAAAGAACTACTTCAAATTATCCCAAACAATTTCAATCACGAGTAGCTGGACGCATTAAACAGGCTCTAGGAAATTCAGCAGGAATCAAAAATTTTGGCGTAAATTTAGTCCACCTCTCACCAGGGAGTTGTTCATCGCTTCGACATTGGCACAGTAAGCAGGATGAATTTATATACGTAATTAAAGGTGAAATTACATTGATAACAAATGCAGGAGAGCAAATATTAACACCAGGTATGATGGCAGGTTTTCCCGCAGGTGAGGCAGATGGACATCATTTGCTTAATAAGTCAAATGAAGTAGTTGTTTACCTAGAGGTTGGTGATAGAACACCCAATGATGAAGGATATTATCCAGATGATGATTTAGTAGCTCAGGAGAGTGGGAACGGCTGGATTTTTTTACATAAAGATGGTAGCAAATATTAATTGCAATCAACCACAATAAAACTCAAATATCCAATAACAGGCGCGATTTTTATAAGAACGGCTGGGGACAGCCATTCCACTCATTGATTTATTTTTAAGCTGAGATGAATTTTTAAGGTGAGTTATATTAAGGCGCCAACTAATTCAGCCTTTTTGACTTTGGTAAATTTATTTGTTGGACGTGGTAGACCGAGATTTTCTCGTAAGGTTGTTCCTTCGTATTCGGTGCGGAATAGTCCTCGACGTTGTAGTTCAGGAATTACTAAGTCTACGAATTCGTTTAACCCATCTGGCAAATAAGGTGGCATGATATTGTACCCATCGGCGCCATCATTAATAAACCACTCTTCTAATTTATCGGCAATCTGTTCGGGTGTTCCTATGATGGTACGATGTCCACGGGCGCCTGCTATGCGTAAATATAGTTGCCGAATAGTTAATTTTTCTCTTTGGGCAAGGTCTGTTATTAACTGTAAGCGACTTTTGTGAAAGTTAGTTTCTGGTAAGTCTGGTAATGGTTCGTCTAATGGATACTTAGATAAATCAATACCACCTACTAAACCAGAAAGTAAAGCTAAACCAACACTTGGATGAATTAATTCCTGTAATTCCTCGTATTTTTCTAATGCTTCTTGCTCGGTGCTACCAATTACTGGAAACACCCCTGGCATTATTTTGACATCATTAGGGTTGCGTCCATATTTTGCGACTCTTTGCTTTACATCGATATAAAATGCTTGAGCTTCTGTCAGAGTTTGCTGTGCGGTGAATATTGCCTCTGCTGTTTGCGCTGCTAAATTTTTACCATCAAGAGATGAACCTGCTTGGATAATAACGGGATAACCTTGGGGTGGACGCGCGATGTTGAGGGGACCAAGAACTGAAAAATGCTCACCTTTATGGTTGGGAACGTGCAATTTATCTGAGTCGAAGTAAACACCAGACTCTTTATCTCGCACAAAAGCATCGTCTTCCCAACTATCCCATAGCGATGTAACGACATCTACAAATTCTTTGGCACGCTCATAACGCAACATATGCTCCATGTGCTTATCACGAGAAAAGTTTTTTGCTTCAGCTTCTGTTGCCGAGGTAACAAGATTCCAGCCCGCGCGACCACCACTCAAATGGTCTAATGAAGCGAATTTACGCGCGAGGTGATAAGGTTCGTTGTAAGTAGTTGATGCTGTAGCTGCTAAACCAATATGCTCTGTAACAACAGATAAAGCAGACAATAAAGTCAAAGGTTCAAAGTGAATAATCTGACCCGAACGTGTTAAATCTTCAGTACCTTTACCCCAACCCCATACAGCTACGTTATCTGCTAGGAAAACCATGTCAAATTTTCCCCGTTCTGCTGTCTGTGCAATATTTTGGTAATGCTGGAAATTTATACCTCCATTCGCTTGGGCATTGGGATGGCGCCATGCTGCTACATGATGTCCGTTACCTGGTAAAAATGCACCTAGTTTTAGTTGCTTCTGATTCATTGTGTTTCTGAGGTTAAAGAGTGATATAAGTGCGGTCTCAGCGCGGGCGCCAATACACCGTTTTAACATCATACTACTGTAAATCGATAGCTTTATAGTATTTTTTAATTTATTCTCGTCGTAATACAATTATTGTATTATATTTGTAATATAAAGTTACAGGAGTTTCGAGGCGATGGCAGCTGTCGAACTGGAAAATTTACGTAAGACTTTTAGCTTGAGTCGAGGTTGGGGAAGGAATCGCGCGGTTTCTGAGATAATCGCGGTTGATGATATTACTCTCAATGTCGAGAAGGGTGAAGCTGTTGCGTTTATTGGCCCGAACGGTGCGGGAAAGTCTACTACTATTAAAATGCTTACGGGTATTTTGCATCCGACATCTGGTAGAGCATCTTTACTAGGATTGAATCCTTGGAAAAGTCGGCGCCAGCTTGCTTATAAAATTGGAGTTGTGTTTGGGCAACGTTCGCAATTGTGGTATCACTTACCACCTCGTGATACTTTAGAATTACTTGCTCATATCTATAATATTGAGCGTCGGGAATATATTAAACGTCGTGATGTACTTGTTGAGCGTTTTGACTTGGCGCCTTTTTGGAGTACACCAGTACGAAAGTTATCATTAGGACAGAGGATGCGTGCGGAAGTTGCGGCAAGTTTGCTTCATGCACCACAGTTATTATTTTTGGATGAGCCGACTATTGGTTTAGATGTAATTGCTCGTCAAGAGTTGCGGGACTTAATAAGTGAGTGGAATCAAAATAATGGTGTTACAGTTTTTTTGACTAGCCATGATGCTGGGGATATTGAAAGGGTCGCGCAACGAGTAATAGTAATTAATCATGGAAGAGTAATATTTGATGATAAAGTCTCGGCAATGCGGCGCCAATATCTTGGTTCAAAGATTTTGAGTGTGAAATTTAAACAAGCGGCGCCTCAAATATGTTTGGCTGGTGTTACGCAACTTAAAAGAACTGAATACGCGCTGAAGTTAGAGGTAAATACTCGTATTACTCCAATTGAAGCGGTGATGAGCCATATTCTTCAAGCAGGTTCAGTTGCTGATATTGCAATAGAAGACCCACCTTTAGAAGAAGTAATTGCTCATATCTATTCTCAGGCGCCCCTGAGCAGTTAACTCAAGGAGTTGAAACGAGATGAATAATATAAGTAAGTATATTTGGATTGGCTCGACAGCAGCGCGCTCTAACTTGGCGTATTTGGGAGAAGTCTTTTCTAGAACTATTTTTTTGTTTGTAATTCTTTATATATTCCTGCAACTCTGGCGTGTTACTTACACCGAAACAAATGCACAACAATTAGGAGGTTTAACGTTAGCTCAAATGCTCTGGTATTTAGGCATAACTGAGTCTATCACGCTTTCAACTCCAGCAGTTGCTACTGATGTTGACCAAGATGTGAGAACAGGCGCCTTAGCCATACAATTAATTCGCCCTTTATCTTATCCGTTATATCGCTTGTGGAATGCTTTAGGAGAGCGCGCAGTAGCTTTTGGATTGAATATTACAGTAACTATTGCTTTGGCACTATTATTCGTTGGTGTAATACCTTTAAGTGTAGAAGGTATTTTTATATTTGTAGTTTCGCTGCCACTTGCTTTTATACTGGATTTTTTAGCAACTTTTCTAATTGGCTTAGGAGCTTTTTGGCTGGAAAATACTTCAGGGTTACTGCTTATTTATTCTCGTATCAGAATGATTTTAAGAGGGATGCTTATTCCCTTGGATTTATTACCAGAACAATGGCAGCCATTATTAAAAATATTACCATTTGCTAGTATTCTATACGGACCTGCTCGTTTGTTTGTACATCCTGACTTCATATTTGCCAGTAAATTACTATTGCAACAGTTCATTGCAATATGCGCGCTTGGGTTTCTTGTAGCTTTGGTATATGGCGCTGGAGTTAAACGTATTCATGCCAACGGAGGGTAAAATGTCAGTAATAATTTCTTACCTTAAATTAGCTGCGGTATATATTCGCCTTAATTTCAAAGCGCACTTAGAATATCGTGGAGCGTTTGTTACCCAAGTATTTGCAATGATTTTGAATAACTTAGTTTGGGTAGCTTTTTGGGCATTATTTTTCACGCGCTTTCCTGTACTACGCGGTTGGAATATAAAAGACGTTATCACCCTTTGGGCAATGGCATCAGCAGGATTTGGAATTGCTCATGCTATTTGTGGTAATGCTTTGCAATTAACAAGTTTAATTGTACGGGGACAATTAGATGTATGGATGCTTTATCCGCGCGCCCTTCTACCACATTTATTGTTAGGACAAATGAACGCAACAGCTTGGGGAGATATGTTATTTGGGTATGGAGTTTATATATTTTTCGTCAAACCAGATGCATTACATTTTGCCCTTTTTACAGGATTGACTATTTCCGCAGCTCTTGTATTTGTTGGTTTTAGCGTTATTACTGGTAGTCTAAGTTTTTTTCTTGGAAATTCTGAAGGACTAGCATCACAGTGGCAAAATGCCATGATTACTTTTAGTACCTACCCAGCAACTTTATTTGATGGATGGGTAAAGTTACTTTTGTATACTTTGATTCCTGCTGGATTTGTAACTTATTTACCAATAGAAGCTTTGCGAAGCTTATCATGGCTGCATACTTTGGGTGCCGTTGCTGGAGCAGGCGCCGTTATTTTGATAAGTGTTGGTGTATTTTATTACGGGTTGCGCCGCTATACTTCGGGCAATTTAATGGAAATGCGTGGATGATTTACAATAGAGTGGTAAAAATGCACGTAGGGTGCGTGAAAGCCATTATAGCCTTCATGTTTAAGAAAAATTAAAATGCTTTCACACACCATCGAGTAGTCGGTGCGTGACGCTACAAGTCTCTTCATAAGAAGTGGAATTTTTCTGTAGCGTCACACCCTACTGTAAGTCGATAGCTTTTTAGAATTTTTATATCTGTAATCTGCATACTATGACATTTTTGTCAATATACTATAGCTTAAAGTACTACGGTAAATCGACTGAATTTAAGTATTTTATCTATAGCTGCAACTACTACCAACAACAGAGATTGATATATACTAAGTATGCTAAATTTATGGTTATCTAATTTTAAGCTTTTCTAATAAAGCTTCTGGAAGTGAGATAAAAGTGTACTTAAGCTATCTAAAGGAAGATAGGGATGCATCCTAGTAATCAAGAAAATACAAAAGCAGGCAAACAACTGTTTGGTTTTTTGCAGATACCACCTGCTGTTAAATCTTTAAACGTTTGTTGTTTCGTGATGGGTGAGAGCTTTTCGTTCTTTGGGTCTTGGATGACTCAAATTGCTTTGATATGGTTGGTGTATCAGTTGACTAATTCTGCTGTATTAGTTGGTATAGCTGGATTCACTAGTCAAGCAATGGGTTTGGTTATTACACCTTTGGTGGGAGTCTTACTTGACCGTTGGAGTTTACGGCATGTCCTGCTAGCTACTCAGTTGGTATCTATGATACTATCTGCTACTTTGACTTTTCTGACTCTTAATGGTTACATTACTTTCACATGGATTATTGTAATTGGAATGCTTCAGGGAATAGTAAAAGCTTTTGATTTACCCGCGCGTTTAGTTGCAATTCCCAGACTTGTAGATAACAAGACAGATACCTATAGTGCAATTTCTATTCATTCGTTCATGGTTAATTCAGCTAAGTTTATTAGTCCGATGATTGGAGGTGTATTACTTGCTAAAAGTGGAGCAGGTTCGTGTTTTTTGGTAGATGTCATTAGTTATTTACCTTTTGTTTCTGCTATTTTAACTGTCAAAATTCAGTCGCTTCCTAATAATTCTGTTGCTAAAAAAGCTAAAGTTTGGGATAATTTAAAGGAAGGTTTTGTTTATGCATATAGTTTTGTACCAATCAAATGTGTTCTAATTTTACAAATTATCATTTGTTTTATGGCAATGACTTATGTAAATTTGATGCCAATTTTTGCCAAGAATATATTAAATGGTAATGCTGAAACTATGGGTTTTCTGATGACTGCTTCAGCATTTGGTTCAATAATTTCAGGTATTTACTTAGTTTTTCGTAATAAAGCTAAGGGGTTAGAGAAAATTATTGCAAGCTCTACTACTATTCTCGGTTTAGCTTTAATACTTTTTTCTCGCTCAACTGATTTACAAACTGCTATTGTGTTAATTTTCATTGTTGGGATGACTAATACTCTTGCCCTTGCCGCCATTGGTAACTTTGTACAATTAATTATTGCTGATGAAAATAAGCGAGGTCGAGTCACAAGTATATTTACAACTTGTTTTTTAGGAATATTACCTTTTGGCAATTTATTTTTTGGTGGACTGGCAGATAAAGTTGGAGTTAATAATGCTTTACTTTTTGGTGGTGCTTGCTGTCTTATAGGTGCTACCTATTTTTATAAGAAGTTGCCAGAGATGAAAAAAATTGTACATACTGTATACTTAGAGACGGGTTTACAATGAGCTATGTAATTACTTTTCATGCCGAAAGTTTTTTTCACCACAGAGGCGTAGGGGGCACAGAGAAGAGAGGAAGAGAGATTTAAGATTGGCGCCTAACTTTAACTCTCTTAACTGTGTGTCATTAGTCATCCATGCTTGGAGAAATTACTCACAAGTGACTGATACTGATGGTTCTTCGATTTCTGAAATACCACTAAGGTAATGGGTGGACGGTTTGGAAATTCAACAACAAGTTTTAACTCACCTCCCATTGCAGCAATGTATCTTCGCAGAGTCGAAAGCATCAAATCAGTACGTTGTTCAAGTCGAGAAACATTTTCTTGGTCAACCTGAAGAAATTCTGCCATCTGTTCCTGAGTTAACTTAAGTGCATGTCTCAGTTGCCGACGTGTCATTTCCTCTGCAATGAGAAGATTAGCTTCTTCTTCAATTTGTTTTCGCCGTTCGGGCGACAGTTCTCCTAGTTTTTCCTCTAAAGTTTTACCCATAAGTTAGAGGATGTTTGAAAAGTATCGTTTAGTGTCATGCTGAACGCAGTGAAGCATCTCAGTACACGCTCAAATCCTAGATTCTTCGTTCCGCTACGCTCCACTCAGAATGACAATTTATACCTTATCTGACTTTTCAAACAACCTCTTACTCTCACTTTTCTTCCTCTTCAGTTTTTAGTTGAGCTAAGTGCGCGTCAAACCTATCATCAGCTGTTTTTATAAGTTACTTATAAAAACGACTTTCACCACTCCCTGACTTATCTCCTGCTACCAGTAGTATTGCACACCGTCTTGGGTCGAACGCAAACGCTACGCGCCAAACACCATCCCCCGCATTAAACCTTAATTCTTTCATGTTGCTATGCCGTGAACTGTCCATATTCGCCACGCGAAAAATCGGTTTTTGATGCAAAAGCAGCTTTTTCTAAAACTGCAACAAAAAATAAGTCAAATCTCAGATTTAAATCATGTCGCGAACCAGTCAAAAGCTTAAGAATTGGAGCTAAGTACTGGGGTAGTTTTTATAGAGGGAAAGGCGAGAATAAAATCATATTCCGTGCGTACTATGCTTGTAGGTATTTTCTGCTTTACAATTGGCAGGCTCAAAAATTTATTCGGAACTTCTTTACGAGATATGGCACTTTGTGTCAGCTTCTCTAGCTTTAGGCGTAAATAGCAGTTCGCAACAGCTAGTTCGATATAGCTTTGGGAGGAAACTCCAAGAACTGAGGGGCGTGTCCGCCGATGTGATCCCACGTTGCCTTGGAGCCAACGAAAATGTGCATCTCGATCTGAACACCTGGATCGCCATCGACGCTTCCGAGGGTTACTCCATGCACCTTGCCCTCGGCTGTACCACACAGCGTGGTTCCGCAGATTCGACAGAAGCACAAACCCCATCCAGGCATCGTCTCATAGAAGGTGAGATTCTCATTACCACTGAGCCAGGAAAATGAACCTGGCGCAACTTCAGCGTAGGCAGAACCTGCCCCGCTAAATGCCTTTCTACAGCGAGAGCAGTGGCAGCTGCGACCTGGCCTAAGCGGTGAATTAATCTGATACTGAACTCTTCCGCAAAAGCAACCGCCAGTTAAAGCCATGATCTCCCCCATTATTGTTTTATGCCGCCCAACTATAGCAATCCTAGATCATTATATAAAGTCAAAGTTAAAATGAGTACAAGAATTCTCGATTTTCCTATGAGTATTAATGGGTAGTCATACAACTTTTGTACCAGTTGCGTAGATAAAATAATTATCTGTTACTTTAACATCAGGCTGAAACCCAGCTTGTGTAAGCTTATTGTAAAGTTGTTCGGGCTGATAAAAAACTTTGACAATTTGGTATTCTTGACCATCATTCAATTTTCTACTTATGTATACATTTCCATCATCTTTAAGAGTATGATTATTAGCAGTAGATGTTGGCTCAAAACGAGAGTCAATAATAAACACTTTTCCACCAACACGCACTGATTTGTATACTTTTTGCAAAAAGACATCAATTGATTCTGGTGGTACGTGGGATAACCAAAATGAAAAAAATACTAAATCATATTCAGCATTGGGTTCCCATGCAAATAAATCAACTTGGCGATACTCAACTTTTGGTGAATTCAATTTGTAACGATTAATTTCAATGACTTCTTGGGAAGCATCAATTGCAGTAATTTTATCGCCAATAGTTAAGAGTTCCTGTGTCCAGATTCCTGTTCCTGATGCTAATTCTAAAATATTATTGAATTTACCAAGTTGATGTAATGCACTTTTTAAAATATCTACTTCATTAAACCAACGCGCGTTGAGTTCCTCTCCACGGTTATAACGTCCTTGTCTATAAAACCACTCATCATACTCACCAGCGCGCGCACGGTAGTATTCGATCTGTTGTTGAATAATATTATTTACCATTACCTGCTTTCTCCTTTAGCACCTTTTTCTATTTTTTACTTGCTGTACTATTAAATGCTTATGGTTCATTAATATTACTTTCTGCTAGCTCGACTCTATTTCCTCCTGGGTCGCGGATAAAAAATCTGTTCCATCCTGGTATAGGATTTTGGTCGGGAATTATTTCTACTCCATGTGCTTCAAGGCGCCTCTTCAAAGTATTCAAATCACGAACTAGAAAACAAATATGCCGTCTTGATGTTTCGTTATTTATTACTTTTTCTGTACTAATGTGTAACTGAATGTTTCCTAACAAATACCAGGCGCCACCGTTAGCTTTAAGATTTTCTGGTTTGCTAATTTCAGTTAGCTCTAAAATATTGCTGTAGAAAAATAATATTGCATCTTCTACATCAGGAGACGATGTAATTTGAATATGATCTATTGCTTCAATCAACATTTTTATCTATACTCCTATAACGACTTTTCCCATACTGATATTTCCATCAGTTTGATAACCCAGTTTTTGATAAAATTCCACTACTTCAGCATTAGAAGCGCGTACTTGGAGATTGATTTTTAGACATCCCATTGCTGTAAGTGCCTTTTCGGCATGTTGCACTAGCTTTGTTCCAATGCTACGGCGCCGATACTGAGGGTTAACGGCAACTGTGTATAACCAACCACGATGACCGTCATATCCTGCCATAATGGTGCCAACAATTACAGAATCAATCTCCGCAACAAAAAATAACTCAGGTTGTGTGGCAAGTTTCTGATTTATGACTAACGCTGGATTATTATGTGGTTGTTTATCAGAAAACACTTGTTTCCAAAGTGCAATAACTGATTCTGTATCGGATTGTTGGAAAAGTCTAATATTCATTACTAATTGAGGTGATAATCTAAAAACTTATATGCTCTCAAACGCATCTCCTCAGAGAATACATGCTTACCAGGGTATACTTGTAGTTCAAATGTGCCATTAACAAATGCTCCCGCAGCGTATTCAAAAATGGTTTCAATATTTTGACTATATTTATCATCATCGGTGCCAAGGATAAGCAGGTTACATGGCTCTACTAATCTTACAACATCTTCAACATCACCGAAAGTTAGAAAATTGGGAACTACATAATCAAACAGTATTTTAATATTCTGGGCTAACATTTGTTTAAAAGTGGTAGAGCCGCAGTTACTAACCGAGGCTTTAATTCTTTTATCGAATGCTGGCGCAAATAGTGCGGTTCTACCACCGTATGAATGTCCAATAAAACCAATTCTCGTATTGTCGACTTCTGGAAGCCTTTCAAGAAAATCAATACCAACACTGATATCAAATAGCACCTTTGCAAGTAGAGTTTGCCCTCTCAGCAACCTTGTATGAAGTTGATAAGCATGATAAAGCACAGGGTCATTTGGACATGCTCTCTCTTCAAAACATATCGCATCAGGCGCCAAAGTTACATAACCCCGTTAGGCTAATTCTTTTGCATATGCTTGGTCTGGTGAACCATCAAATCCGACAACTTCGCTTTTGCCAAGGCGCCAGTTAGCTGCGTGTTGATGAAAGCAATAAACAGCAGGAAGTAATGCGTGCTTTACTTTTGGAATGCAAAGAAATGCACTAATAGTTTCTCCCTCTTCGGCAGAATAGCTAATCTTATTACGAACAAATGTTCTGCAATCTACCTCCTCAACTACATTGAACATAAGAGAAGCTTTTGTGGGCATGGCGCCGAGTAAGGAAAGAAAATCATCTTTATTCATTCAATAACCCTTTCAATATTTTATATTATTGTATTTAGAATAATTTCATTGTTCCTCTAATGTATTGATAATTACACCTAGTTCAGTGAGAATATTAATTCGTTTAATTCGCTGTAAATCTAGAGAATAGTTTTTCAAATCATCATGAAGACGGTTAAGCCAAACTCCTACTAAGCCTACGTTTCTTGCGGCAATTGCATCTAGTTCTAAGTTGTCTCCAATATAAACACTCTCATCAACCTGTATTCCTAATTCAGTACAGGCTTGTAGAAAAATTTGGGGTGCAGGCTTTGCAAATCCTGCTGCTTCCGCAGTAACAACTACATCTATACAAGAGAAAATGCCGCACCGTTTGAGTTTCTCTATTTGCTGTGTCTGTTGACCATTTGTAACTACCCCAACTTTATAGTCACGTAACCTCGCGAAACATTCACTAACATCATCAAATAATCTGCATTGACTGAGATAACACTCCCAATACTGGGATAACATGGCATCAGTATCTGTTACCGAAAACTTATAACCGTAAGTAGAAAATGCGTCTCGTAGTTTTCCTCGCCCCGATTCCTGGAATGTCACTTTTTGTGCGTAAAACTGCTTGTACCACTCTCGGTTCATGGATATCCATCGCTCAATAAAAACCTTGCGCTCATGTTCACTGCTAGGCATAACGCTATCAAATAATATACCTGCTGCTTTTCTAATTGCTAAATCATGGTTTACTAACGTATCATCAAGGTCAAAAAGCACAGCTTTAATCATGACGTATCAACCATACTACTAAATATCGGTCAATATAAAGTAGTATAAATAAAGTTCATCATTAAGAACATAAAGATTTGTCTCGCTTTACACCCCTGATCGCGGTTAAGAGGAAGTCGAAAATAGCAAAGATAGCATGAAGTCAAACGAGCGAGAGCGCCTTTGGCGCACGCTTTACAAACGCAGTCAAAATGTTGCTATCAAGATATAATATCATGTCCGGTAGCGTAACTGTAATAAAATGCTTGTAGAGACGTTACATGTAACGTCTCTACATTGTGGGCAATCAACCAGACATGATATAACCAAAAGAATTTAATGGCTGAATTCAACTCTGCGATATTCGGAAGGTGGGTTGGGTACTTTTTCATGGGCACAGGGAAGAGGTGATTGAGCTAAGACTACAATCATTCTCTCTGTACCAGTATTAATAATTTCATGTCCGACATCTTTGGGAATATGAACGCAGTCTCCAGACTTAACGGCGCCAATTTCATCCCCAACAATTACATCTCCTGTTCCTTGCACAAAGTAACAGATTTCATCACTTTGAGAGTGCTTATGTAATGGGTTAGATTGTCCTGGCTCAATACAATAAATGTTAAAGTGCATTGAATCAGTTAAGAAAATCCGGCGCCGAACAAAAAAGCGAGGATTGAATTGAGCTATTTCTTCTAGAGTTTTAAGGTCGCCATTACTGAATTTTTTGGGGTCTTGTAAAAGAGTTGTATCAGCTTGTAAGGGAATCAATCCAGTTTCGTTGGTAATTTCACTTGGCATTTGTTTTTCTCCGTTAAGTGTAAGTTCGATATGTGAGCTTAAAAAACTATTTCACCTGATTTTGCTGACGCGCTTGCAGGTATGCATACAAAGAGTCGTAAACAAAGAATGCTTTTTGCAAAGTTTCATCATCGTTATTTGTCACCAAGGGAAAACCGTGGCTAATTGCTCTCAGCCCACTTGCTTCTGGTCTTTGTTCAATGGCGCCTGGAATATCAGCAGCATGAACAATCTCAAGTAATTCCTTTAATACAGAATCATTTAAGTTATAGTCTCGAATAACTTGTTCAAAGGAAGTAATACCAGAGTCATGGTTATACTTGGCGCCGGGAGCATCAAAACCAATGGCATTATGGGACTGCTCGACTTGAGTAACTTCTACAGGCTCTACAAAAAGAAACTCTGCTTGTTTATCAACAAATCTTTGAATTAACCAAGGTGTTGCAACTCTATTTACCCGAATGTGTTTGCGTGTTACCCATTTCATTTAAAGTCTTCCCTTTTAATTTATAAATTAATAACCAGCTTGCGTATCATAGCGTTTGATTTTGCCAAATTTGACTAGCGCGTGTCCTGGTGAAGCATCAAAACTTGGCTTTTCTTTTGCAACTAACCACTTCTCAAACTTCTCCTCACTTTCCCACATTGTGATAATCAACCATTCCCCCTGATTATCAGTAGGCTTGAGAATTCGCTCCATCAAAATGCCATATCGTTGTCTTAATTCCCTATTTGACTCTATCCAATCAAAAAAAGCTTGTTCATTAGTTTTAGGAATCTCAACACTACGAACGCAAACCAGCGGTTTTGGCGCCTGTACAGTCATTCAAACCTCCGATTTTTATGTTTCTGTTGCAGCCAAAGCAAAAAATACACTACTCGCCAAAAGCAATCCTCCAACAACTGTAAAACCAATTTGATAAGACGTATGCATCAGTAAAAATCCCAATAAAACAGGGCCGCTTGCCTGCCCCACGTCCATAATTGCGCTCATAATTCCCAATGCAGTACCACGACTATCTATAGGAGCTAACTCTGCTACAAAAGCTGATGTTGCAGATGAGGAGATGGCAATTCCTAATCCAAATACGGCTGAGATTAACAGTAGTAAAACTACTGATTGGGTTTGGCAGAAAAGCCACATTGCAACGCTGGTAAGCAGAAGACCTACGACAATCTGCCGCTTGGGTCCATAACGGTCACTCATCCGACCCATGAAAGGACGTGCTAGTACCTTAATTCCAACCTGACTGGCAAAAATTAATCCAACAGCAGCTTTATCAATTCCAATACTCAAGGCGTATAGTGGCAGAAAAGTTTCAACGGCGCCAAATGCCAGAAACTGAGCAGCTTCTACCAAACTCGTAATTAGAATCATGCGATGAGACAAAATTCTCCTAATCGCAGGTAAAGTTGAGTTAATCTGCCTGATTTTTCGATTGCGCTTTGTTTTGGTTTGAGGCAGTAGTTTCATCCCGACCAAAGTCAGGATGCCCACAATGCCACATACGACATAAACAGATTGCCATGTACTTACGGTTAGAAATAAACCGCCAACTACGGGCGCCAATGCACGTCCTGCCAGTGTAAACGAGGAATACCAACCTAAGCGTTCTCCCTTATGGGTGGGCGCCAAATCGGTTACATAAGCCATTGCTACTGGACTAAGAATCGCCGTTGCCAATCCATGATATCCACGTACTAACGCCAGTTGCCAGGGATTGAAGACTAATAAATAAGCTAGAGGTGCGCTGCAAAACACTACTCCTGCAAACATTAACAAAGGCTTTCTGCCCCAGTAGTCACTAAGTAGTCCTGCTGGAAAACTAGCTAAGATGCCAGTTAGTGTCGAGGTTGCGGCGATTGCCCCAATGGTAGCTGGGTTGGCGCCTAACTGTTGAGTCAGGATAGGCAACACTGGGTTTTTGGCGATTGTCGAACTAAAAATTGCCAATCCCCCAATTGAACATAGAAGCAAAAATGCAGAATTATTAGACATCGCCAACCCAAAAAGGAGAGCGTAGCTGATTGAATTTAATCTTACTGTAATAGATGTTTCTTTATAAAGCAACCACTGTTACAAAATAGTTACACGTATTTGTACTAATTCTCGAACTCACGCTGCTGTTTGGCGAACACAGCATATAAACCCTCAAACAGGTTGATACCGCAGGTTTCTAGTTCAGTGTCACTCATATTTGCAATAAACCAGCCTTGTAAGAGAGCATCTACTCCTGCGGTTTCAGGACGCGCGTATTGTCCGTCTCGCAAATCAATTTCATGCACAATTTCTCCGATAGCTTGTATTCCTGGTTTATTTAAACGAAATGCACCTGCCATCACCTCAAAAGTGCAAAAATTACCACAATGTCCAAATTGAGCATCTTTCATTTCAAAGGAAACTTCATCAGGGTCAGCCTCATGAGAATATCGAATTTCGGCATTTGAATTAATAAATCGACGAATTAGCCAAATGCAGGCTAGGCGGTCTATATAAGGTCTAGGTCTTGTTACCCATCGTTTATTTTGGTATTCAGTAATTGCCGTATGTTGTATATTTACAGTAGAAATACTTAAAGAGAGTGTTTGAGATAAACGGTTCAATGTAGTTATTAAGCGTTGTCCATCAATACAATCAAAAAAGTCCACGCGCGCAATTTCGCTATGCTGTTTCCGTAGTTTTTCTAAAGTTTCCAGAAAACTGCTGCGTTCCAAACTGGCGCCGACACTTGTAGACTTTTCTATGGACTTTTCCAGTTTTATTGCTTGGGCTTCAATCTCTTGATATTCTTGGCTGCGCGCAGTACGGAATAGCTCTATAATTTCTGAATCTGCTAACCCCTCAAATCGTTCGACCCGCATTATTAAAGCTTCACCTTTCGTTTGTTGTACTTCCTGCGCTAGCCATTGGAACGATTCAATACACTCATCACGAGCAGGCAGAATATGAATACCAGTTTTCATCGAAATTGCTCCTATTCGTCGCAGTCGGCGCCATAATGCCACACGAGGACTAGAAGACGATTTAGAAGGAAGCGAGTAAGACAAAACTATCCAACTCAATATCTATACCTCAATTAAATTTTTAATATAACAATTGTTGCAATCAAAAGCAATATCTGTTTCATTAAAAATTTCTTTCATTAAAAATTTCGTCATACGTATATCCAAGACGGTCAATCTCTTCTCTCATACGTTTATTGTAGAATAAGGTAAGATGCAAAAACTTTTGAATTAAATGTTTTTCATTCTCACAAACATTACAAAAATTACTTCCATACTTGATTCGGTTTTGAAGGAGTTGCTCAGAAGCCGTAAGCCAAATTGCTTTAACACCTTTTTCACTAACTAAATTAGTTACAAATGCTGGCCATAACGCAGACCCTTCGAGTATAAGGCATTCTGTAGATTTTCCAGAGGCATGAGAATGAATAATAGCCTCAACTTGTGGTATCACATTTTGCTCATAATGTGACAATACATCTAAAAAAAGAGCTTCGACAGACAATTCATTATAATGTTTTACTACGTGTTCTGGAATAGCCTTTCCATATGCACTTACCCAAGGGCGCCCAGGATGTCGAGCAAGTTTGTCTGTGGAACGATAATTCCAACCAAGGTGTGATGCCAAAGCTTGGGCAAGGGTTGATTTTCCTGTATGAGAGGCGCCACCAATTAAAATCACTCGTGTTTCACAAGACTGAGCCTGAAAACTTATAGTCTCGATGATATTTTCTGTCATTCTTCTACACTCCAGTTTTGACTTTGAATGCGATACCAATAGTGATATAGACGGCGATATCCTAATTTCTCATAAAGACGTACCGCTGGAGCATTTGCAGCCATAACCTGAACATATGCATCTTGCGCTCCAGCTTTCCAAGCCCACGAAAGCATATTCATTATTAATTTTGTTCCGTATCCTTTGTTGCGAGATCGCTGCTGAGTAATTATATCAAAAATTCCAAAATAACTATTACAAATAACACCGACTCCGCAAGCTACAGCCTGACCATTTTCTTCAAGAATAGCAAAAAGAGATTGTTTAGGAACTTGGCTAAGAATTTTCATATGATTTTCTTGAGCAGATAAATTAATTCCTGCAATGCTACAGTAAGTATGCATCCACAATTTCTGCTCAACAGTAATTAAAGAAAGCGGTTGATTATAGCTATAATCTAGCTTTTGATAAAGTACAAGTGATGGGTCAATGTATTTATAACCTATATTAGCAAGGTAAGAATCTAATGATGCGTCATCAACAAATGATAAAAGTCTAAAAATAGTTGGTTGTTTCCGCTCTCTATAAAAAGACTCGCAATGCTCAACCATCGTAAGTAAGTTTCCAAAATCTTTCGTAAGTACATTGACAGAATTCGCTCGCTTTGTATATCCGTTGGCAAAACGTATAATCCAGCCATAGTAATCTATTTGCTCAAAAGCTTGCCATGAGCTATAAGAAGCAAGTTCGATGTCGCTTGAGAGATTCATTCGCTTATATCTTGCACTTCTAAGTAAAAACTACAGTATGACTAATACATAGTAGCTAAAATAACAATAATTTCTTAATTTATTTTTAGATGACAGCGACAATCTTACATCAATGCATTTGTATTATCATATTACCACCCTTTTCCACACCAAATGTCAATGAATCCCAACAATACAAAGCGACTTTCAAGACTGACTGCCATTTTAACCCAATTGCAATCCAGACGATTATTGACAGCCTCGAAACTTGCAGAACAATTCGGCGTAACAGTTAGGACTATTTACAGAGACATCAGAGCTTTGGAAGATGCAGGCGTTCCCATTTTTACAGAAGAAGGTAAAGGTTATAGTTTAATAGAGGGTTATCGAATTCCACCCGTGATGTTTACCGAAGATGAAGCGAATGCGATAATTACAGCGGGATTTATAATCTACTCCTGCAAGGATGAATCGCTGATTAAGGAATTTACATCGGCAGTTCAAAAATTAAAGGCGATCATTCCTGATCACTTGAAAACCAGAGTGGAGATACTCGAAGAAAAAATCGGCATTACAAAAACTTACACTGATTTGAGCGTGAAGAGTAAGTATCTTTTAGACATTCAAAAAGCTCTGGTCGAGTATCTTGTCATCAAAATAAACTACACAAACCAATCGAATCAAAAATCCTCTAGACAACTGGAACCATTTGCAGTTTACAGCAGCGAAAAGGGTGATTGGGTGCTGGTCGCGTATTGCCGCTTGAGAAAAGACTTTCGCACGTTTTCGCTTACGAGAATAGAAGAACTTATTTTTACCGATGAAAAATTTGAACCTTCGCCGATGACCTTTGCCCAATATCGAAAAAAAACTTACGGAAATTAATCAACCCCTGACATAAGACTGTCAAAACGATGTGTTTAGATAGATTTTGATAATCAGGTTTTTGGCAGGTGTGCCCTGTTTGAAAGGCGCCATCGAATCAATCAAGCGGTTATCGGTTAAATCGGATGCACCTTCTTCAAACGCTTAACTAAGTCATCCATTTGAACATATCGGAGATTATTTTATGTCAGATAGAAACAAAGAAATCGTTAAAAAGCTCAATGCTGCGGTTAGAGCAAACAATTTGGAAGAATTTTTATCATTTTATACGGATGACGCGCAATGGACAAAGGTCGGCGACAAATCCGCATTAGGAAAAGTAGCCCTTCGCCAACTGATAAAATCAATGGGTGATGCGCCGCCGCCATCAACAACGACATTTGATTCGATGATTGCCGAAGGCGACTCTGTTGCGGCTTACGGTTGTTTGACAATTCAGGTTCAAACTGGAATAACTATTACTCAGGCTTTCTGTGATATCTATCGCTTTCGAGGTGATAAAATCGCCGAATTTACCTCTTTCGTGATAACTCCCTCTGAAGGCTAAGAAGGTAACACAACGCAAACAATCACAGAAATTTGTTGTTCTTGGCGGCACGGTTTGTGAAACGTGGCGCCGAACAAATACACAAATTTTAATTATTACAACTCATACAAAGGAAGAAAATGTAGCATTTAACGCCGTTGCAATCTGCGTAAAAACTTGACCGACAGTAGATAATGGTTCAATAAGTGTTAATGGTTCTCCTGTATCCCCACCAGTGCAAACGCGCGGGTCAATTGGAACTTGCCCTAATAAAGGCGCCTGAAGTTCTTCTGCCAACTTTTGACCGCCACCACTACCAAAAATATTGGTTTGCTCTCCTTTATCACCGATAAAATAACTCATGTTTTCAATAATACCAAGAACTGGGACTCCAACTTGGCGAAACATATGAATACTACGGCGCACATCTGAGACAGCGACTTGTTGAGGAGTGGTAACTAATATTACTCCACATATTGGGCTTTCCTGAACGATAGTAATTTGAGCGTCACCAGTACCAGGAGGAAGGTCAATCAATAAATAATCTAATTCACCCCAGTTTACATCATTAATGAATTGGGTAATTATTTTATGTAAAACAGGGCCGCGCCATGCTAAAGGATGGTCTGGGGAAGTTAATAAACCTACAGACATAATTTTAATACCGTGGGCTAATAAAGGTAAAAATCTTTGACCGTTGGGTGTGTTAATAACTTCTACTTCAGATTTGCTTAGTCCAAGCATTTGGGGTACGTTGGGGCCATAAACATCAGCATCTAGTAAACCAACTTTGGCACCTGAAGCTTGTAATGCAATAGCTAGGTTAACAGAGGTTGTAGATTTACCAACGCCCCCTTTACCACTAGAAATTGCTATAGTTGTTCTTACACTTGGAATTGTACAAAGTTGAATGTAAGCTTTTTTGCACCAGGAAAGGGGTGATAGTACGGTTTGAACTTCTGTTTCTAGCTGGTGTTGATGGGAACCGATATAGAGGCGCAAATAAACATAGTCATCAACTATACGTAGATTTCTTACCATTCCTAAACTAACAATATTGTTTTTTAAGGTGGGTTCGATAACTTGTTTGAGAAGTTGGATAACTTCTTGTTGACGAACTGTGGTAAGGGGGTCGGGAGCAGAAGCTGTGTTATCCATGAAAAACTATATCTATGTAACGAACCGCAAAGGACGCAAAGGACGCAAAGGAAGAAAAGAAAAGAATTAGCAATATTATTTTAATGTGGCGCCTGGATTTTTTTAATTGCTCTCTCTGCATAAATACAAACTTCTCTGTCGGGGTCGTCTAGTGCTTGCTGTAAAGCATTGAGAGCGTCAGGACATTCTAAATTACCAAGTGCAATTGCCGCTTCTTTCCTCACATCAGAATATTCATCCGTCAAAGCTTCAATTACCGCGCGTAAGTAACTTTTATCAGGTAGTTTATGCAGCACTTGTAAGGAAAATTTTCGCACTTGCCAATGTTCATCTTTAAGTGCAATAGCAACGGATGGAAGTGCTTTTGCGTCAGCGTGAATTGCTAGAGACTTCGCGGCATTTCGGCGGACTTGCCAATCAGTATCATTGATTATAGCTTTACTAAGTAAATCTACAATATTATCATCAGCTAAATGCCCTAAAGTTAAAGCTGCAGCACGACGTACACTATCATCAGCATCAGTTATAAGAGTCAGAGCAGGAGGACATATTTTAACTTGATTTAAATAACTGAGAGTTGTAATAGCTGCTTCTCGAAGTTGTGGAGATTCAGAGTCAAAAAAGCTCAGTACCGCAGGCAAAGATTGAGCATCATGAATTTTGCGTAAAAGAATCAAAATATTAAGCTGTAAATTTACATTCTCTTGGTGCAAAGCATCCAATAATAACAGCAGATGTTCGTTAGATACTAATTCACCTAAAGCTGACAATGCTTCGCTACTAATTTCTGCATTTTGAGAAGCAAGGGATTTTAGCAAAGCAGGAACAGCGACAGGATTAGCAATTTCCCATAGTGCGCTTACTGCAATTTTTTGTACGGCTGTACTTTCATCATCTAAGGCAATAATTAAACCATCAATTGCTTCTTCTTCGCCTAAATGTTGCAAAGTTTTGACGGCAACTAAGCGCTCATTTACGTCAGAGGAGCGCAGCATTTCTAGCCATTGATTTAATTCAGTATCTGTATTTATAGACATAGATATAAATTACTTTGTAATACGGTAAAGTAGGTGTGGTAAGTTGCCGTAAATAATATCTCGCTCATATTTAAATCCAACTTTCTCCATTACTCTTTGTGACGCGCGGTTAGTTGTTAGGGTAAAGCAAACCACATTTGTCAAGCCAAGTTGATTGAAACCTACTTCCAAAATTACTTGTGCCATCTCCGTCGCCAAACCTTGACCCCAAAATTCTTCCATTAATGCATAGGCTAATTCTACCTCACAGTTATCAGCTACATAAACGTTTCGTAAACCACCACGACCAACGAATTTACCTTCCATTTTATCTCTAAATATCCAAATTCCATAACGATAACGGTTCCAATGCTCCAAGTTTATCTGGAGAAACTTTTGCGTTACATCGTCAGAACGGGCGCCACCAAGTGTAGCCATTACTTTAGAATTTTGATGCATTTGACAAAGTTCAGCGAAATGACTGGCTTGAAGACGTTCGGCAATTAGGCAGTTAGTAGAAAACGTTTCAATTAATTCCATAGAAGAGTAAAATAAAATACATAACGTACTACTAAAGCAACAATCTATGGCTAAACTTTTTGATTCGATTACAGAAGAACTGCAAGAATTTATTAAAGCTCAACATCTTTTTTTTGTAGGTTCTGCGCCGTTAAGTTCCACTGGTCATGTTAACCTTTCCCCTAAAGGTCTAGGAGGTTTTCGCGTTCTTTCTCCCCGTCGTGTAGGATATTTGGATGTGACAGGTAGTGGTAACGAAACCTCAGCTCATCTACAAGAAAATGGGCGAATTACTTTTATGTTTTGCGCTTTTCAAGAACCCCCTTGTATTCTTCGTCTTTATGGTAAAGGATACACAGTTATTCCTAGTTCACCAGAGTGGGAAACTTTATATTCATTGTTTCCAAACATTCCTGGAGGGCGCCAAATTATAGTAGCGGATATCGAAAGAGTACAAACATCCTGTGGTTTAGGTGTACCACTTTATGAATATAAAGGACAGAGGGAGACTTTGGTCAAATGGGCACATAAAAAAGGTGAAGTCGGGCTTAAAGAATATCGTCAGCAAAAAAATATGGTTAGCATTGATAGTTTAGCGACTCCACTAAGTAAGTCATTTTTACTACCGTAATAAAAATGGTATTTGTACAGTAATGGCGTTTGTAGGACATTCCTTTTCACAAGGTAGACAAAACCAACATTCGTCATACTTCATATAAGCCTTACCAGTTTCTGGATTTTTTGCTAACACATCAAGTGGACAAACTTCAATACAAGCCGTACACTTTTCTAAACATTTTGACTCATCGACAATTACAGGAACATCTATTCTTTGTGTTGTTAAAGCCATAATTTTGTCCTTTATTCTTCTCTTTGCGTCCTTTGCGTCCTTTGCGGTTCGCTACTAATTTAATGCTTTATGAAAAGCTTTCTGTTCTTTGTTGTTGGTGTAACCAATTTTTTCATAAAACAAGTGTGCTTCTTTACGTTTAACGTTTGAACGTAGTTGAACACTTTCGCATCCAACGTCATAAGCCCACTCTTCAATTTGCTGCATTAAAAGCTTTCCAATTCCATTATTTCGATAGTTTTCATCTACGACTAAACCATGAAGTAGTGCTTGGGTGGGCATAAGTATTATTTCATAAATGTGTGCTTGCGCCCAACCTATCACATATTCATTTGTTAAAGTTGCAACATAGAAGATGTAAGAATCATTGTTTATAATTTTGCTTAAACGTTGCTGGATTTCTTCTAGTGTTACAGAATATCCAAGCTGTTCGGAAAGAATAGCTATTCTTTCTGCATCTTGAATTTGGGCTTGTCTGATTTTAACTTGGTTGCTAAGAGCTAATTGATTAATCATCGGATTTATAATATTCCTATAATTAGGAGTTGGTGCGTGACGCTACGAGTCTTATAACTACGTTGAGGTTTTTTCATAACGTCACGCACCCTACGTTTCGTGTGAATTGATTACCCATAATATTTTATCTTGTTGCTACGTTATAAACCTCTTTGACTAAATCTACTTCTATAATATACGGCTCTACGGGACGTTTAAATAATACCATTTCTCCTGTTTCGGTTTTCTTTAAGTTTACGTGACAAAACCACTCGTCGTTATTTTTCTCTGGATAATCTAAATGATAATGATATAAACCCCAACGACTTTCTCGACGATATAAAGACGCGCGTGCGGCCATTTCTGCACAGTCGCGAATAAAATGCACTTCCATACAGCGCATTAGTTCATGAGCATCGCGGGCGCCCATTTGCTTTAATGTGTCGTGATAGCGAGTAAAATGATTTAGCCCTATTTCCATTTTGTAACCTGATTTCGGCGGTTGCAAATAATCGTTAACTAATCGTCGTAATTTATACTCTACCTGAGTATGAGGAATACCGTTAGGTTGATTCAATGGTTCGTAAATTCTTGCTTTCTCTGCTTCTAAAAATTCTATATCAGGTTGTAAATGTTCTAAGTCTTGGATGTAGTCTACTGCATTTATTCCCGCTAAACGACCAAATACAAAGGCGCCAATCATATAATTGTGAGGCACGCTTGCCATGTCTCCTGCTGCATACAATCCTGGTACTGTTGTTTCTGCTTTCTCGTTCACCCACACTCCAGAAGCACTATGTCCACTACATAAACCAATCTCGGAAATGTTCATTTCTATACCATGAGTGCGGTAGTCTTCACCTCTACCCTCGTGAAAACGTCCTCGGCTGGGTCGCTCATTTGACCATAATATAGATTCAATCTCGGAAATTGTGTCTTCATCTAAGTGGGTCATTTTTAATTGAATTGGTCCCTTGCCAGAGTTTAATTCTTTCCAAATCTCTAGCATCATTTGACCGCTCCAATAATCACAATTTATAAAGCGGTATCCTTCTGCGTTTGCTGTATAGGCGCCAAATGGACCTGCTACATACGCACAAGCGGGGCCGTTGTAATCTTTAATTAGTGGGTTGATTTGAAATGATTCAATATTGGTAAGCTCGGCGCCTGCATGATACGCCATTGAGTAACCATCCCCCGCATTTGTCGGATTTTCGTATGTTCCGTAAAGATATCCAGATGCAGGTAATCCTAATCTACCACAGGCGCCTGTACAAAGAATTACTGCTTTGGCGCAAATAACAACAAAGTCCCCACCTCGCACGTCAAAACCAACTGCACCAATAGCTCTGCCATCTTTTACCATTACTCGTGTTGCCATAACACGGTTTGTCACTTGTACTTTATGACGTTTTACTCGTCGGGTCAAAATGGTTTTTAGGTCTTTACCTTCGGGCATGGGCAGTACATATTTACCTACGCGATGTACTTGCTTGACATCATAATTTCCTTGAGTATCTTTTTGGAATTTAACACCCCAACTTTCTAGTTCTTGAATCGTTTCGTAACCTAAGAGAGCGGTTTGATAAACGGCTTTTTGGTGTAAAATTCCATCGTTCGCAATGGTGACTTCGCGGACGTATTGTTCTGGAGTGGAATGTCCCGGAATTACTGCTGTGTTTACTCCATCCATTCCCATTGCAATGGCGCCACTGCGGCGAATATTTGCTTTTTCTAAAATTAAAACTTCGCCATTGGGATTTGCCTGTTTGGCTTTAATTCCTGCCATTGTACCTGCTGTTCCACCACCAATGACTAGCACATCTGTTTTGACATATTGAGTATTCATGTTTATCACCCTGTTTGTTGATTTTGGAAGGGGACGAGTTTACGAGATTGTAAAGACTGTTTTAGGATATGGGTTAACCCGCCCTTACGACGATATCTGTTACCTGTCCTTACGAGGTTTTTTCTAGCTGTCGTATACGTTCTATTTGCTGAAGGTTCCATTCGTCGTTTGAGTATGTTGTAGCAAACCAAGCATCTAATATTTCTTTGGCGACCGCTTCTGTTGTGGCACGAAGACTCAGTACTAGAACATTTGCGTGATTCCAAATACGGGCGCCACGAGCAGTTTCTGCATCATGACATAAAGCCGCGCGTATCCCTGAGACTTTATTGGCAGCAATGGATGCTCCTGTACCAGTCCAGCAAAAAACAATACCTTCATCTGCTTGATTGTTTGCTACAGCAAAAGCAACTTTACTACAACTAAGAGGCCAATCTATTTCTGATTCATTTTCGAGTAAGGAACCAAAAGCAAGAACGGAATGCCCCCTAGTTTTCAGTTCTTCTATCACCTTGTCTGTCAAGTACGTGCGTTCATCACTGCCAATAGCAATTTTCATATATATCTATGTTGTAATGTTTTTATTTTGGGCACCTGCATAAGAAATAGTCTATAGCCTGTGATAACAAGCTATAGATGGCAATATAATACTACTGTATGCGTATCAAGATAACGTATTTTTAAACAAAATTCATAATTTTAAGTATTTAAAAGTAAAATTCAAAAGGGTTGTAAGTATAAATTCTGTTGATATCTTCATACGCTTAATGGCTATTCTATTTGCAAAAACAGTATCTAAAAAAACATCTACGTAAATTTACGCAAGTTTTGATATTTATATGATACTTATTTTTTATTTAAGATATGCTTACAAACTTTCTCTTGATTCCTAAATATATCTATGATACCATTACAATTAAAATACGGTAAGTCTATCGATTTACCGATATTTGCAATTATACTTAAATAGGCACGATGCGTAGAGTCACCTATTAAGTATATAAATAATCTCACCTGCTACTTTCAATTAACACTGGCAAGTGAAATGCCAGTTATGCTAGAGACAGGTTAATACTCGTCAGTTAAGGCATTAAATCTCAAGAGTTTCCCTTACAAGCGGGAAAAATAATCTTCAACCATATAAAACATTAGAAAATTGGTGGTATGTCATGATAGCGATATCCAGAAGAAGCCACGTTAAGCACTTTTTAGCTTTCTTAGTAACAGGAGTATTTGTATCCACAGCTTTAGTAGGTTGTAAAGCTCCGAATGCACCAGAGAAAACCGCTGTTGCTGCTACAGGTATTAAGGCTAAGGTGGTGAGGGTAGGCTATTTTTCAGCCTCAGATATAACGAGGTCGAGAGGAGTTTTAGAAAAACGTTTGAACCCATTGGGTATTAAGGTAGAGTGGTCGAAATTTATTGCTGGACCACAACTTTTAGAGCCTGCTCCTTCGATAGCTAAAATTGTTTCACTCTCAAAACCTACCTCTTTTACTTCTGCTTTCAGTTCTTCAGGATGATGTAAGAACGCTGTGGTAAAGTAAGCAGGATGGTTGTTTGGGTTACGATGCTGTCCATCAATTAAATCTCGTTGGACAATTTCTACAAACTCTGGGTCATCAAGATATCCATTAAATAATCCATCTAGAGTAGAAGCAAAACGAGAAACTCCAACAGCAAAAATTAAACCTCCACTTTTTAAAACACGGTAAGCTTCACGTAATGCGGTTATTCGGTCGCTACGTTCTATCAAATGATATAAGGGTCCAAGTAAGAGAACAGCATCAACGCTGTTGGAAGCTTGATTTAATTGACGAGCATCCCCAACTGTTATACTTGCGAGTTGAACTTGTTGAGCTTTAGAAGTAGCTCGCGCTTGTTCAATATGTAAGGGAACCGCATCAATAAGATGAACTTCATATCCCTGTTGAGCAAGCCAAAATGCATAAACTCCTGAACCTCCACCAATATCAAAAATCACTGCGGGTGGAGGAGGTAAGTAGCGACTGAGAAGTTCTTTAGTACGCGCGAATTCTAAACGACCCACACCTTGTAATAATCGTTGATCTTCTTGACCAGCGTCATAGTGGGCAAGGGTTTCATTTGAAAGTAAGTTTTGTGACTCAAATATATCTGACATAAATTTAGTTGTATCCACATTATAGTGATTTTGTCAATATATCTAAAATGTTAAGTAATTTTTCGCTTTAAGAGTTTGAAGCATATCTTAACATTGAATTTTTCTACCAGCCTATGATAGTATTTTTATAATCAACATAATACGGTAAACCTATCAATTTACCGTAAAATTTAATACATAGAGTTTTTAAATAGAGTTTATCAATGTCATTATGACTGATTTAATTAATAAACAAATCGTGCTTAAAAGCCGCCCGATAGGGGAACCTAAAGGGAGTGATTTTGAACTTGTTGAAACACCAGTTATTGAGCCTGGTGAAAATGAAGTTTTGACTCGTACAATTTATCTTTCTCTAGACCCTTATATGCGCGGTCGTATTAGTGAAGGTAAGTCTTATGCTGCATCAGTTGAATTAAATTCAGTAATAGTTGGTGGTACAGTTAGTAAGGTAATCAAATCAAATCATCCTCAATTTTCTCAAGGAGATTTTGTTTTAGATTACAACGGTTGGCAAACTTATGGTGTGTCAAAAGGGGAAGCTGTACGTAAACTTGATCTTGACCAGGCGCCTATGCATTACTATTTAGGTATTTTGGGAATGCCTGGAATGACTGCCTACTTTGCTCTTCTTGATATTGGCCAACCAAAAGTAGGAGAAACAGTAGTAGTTTCTGCAGCTTCTGGTGCTGTAGGCGCCGTAGCAGGTCAAATTGCTAAAATTAAGGGTTCTCGTGTAGTAGGAATAGTTGGAAGTGATGAAAAACGAGATTATATTGTAAATGAGTTAGGTTTTGATGTTGGAATTAACCGTAGGACTCAAGAAATTGATTCAGCACTCAAGGAAGCAGCCCCAAATGGAATTGATGTTTACTTCGATAACACGGCTGGTGTCATTTTAGAAACAGTATTACAACAAATCAATTTAGGAGCGAGAATTCCATTAGTCGGATTAATTTCAGAATATAATGCAGTATCTCCTCCTCCTGGTCCTAATTTACTAGCTCTATTAATAAATCGCGCTTTAATTAAAGGTTTTTTAGTGAGCGATTATCAACATCGGCAACAAGAGTTTTTAAATGATGTTTCGGAGTGGTTAAAACAAGGCAAACTTAAATATAAAGAAGATGTAGTTGTTGATTTAGAAAACGCTCCGCGCGCTTTTATAGGATTACTTCAAGGTCAAAACTTTGGAAAGTTAGTTGTTCAAGTTAGTGATAATGAAAAAATATAAAATTAATTCTTTACCTGCGTCTTATCAAAGGGTTATTAATTATTCGTTTTTAACATTTATTACTTGTTTGTTAACTTGGGCTGTTACGTTAACAGGTTGCACCCAACAAAACAGTCCTCAAGCAGGTCAATCTTCTACAAACGTGACAAAACCAAATGTTGTTAATATTGGACATCAAAAAGGAACTCCCGGTTTAAATTTGTTGAAAGCACAGCAACTTTTAGAAAAACGTCTGACTCCGGAAGGAATTAAGGTTAAGTGGATAGAGTTTCGAGGTGGACCCCCAATGATGGAGGCAATGGCATCTGGAAACGTTGATATTGGTAACGTTGGTAACTTACCTCCAATTTTCGCACAAGCTGGTGGTAATCAGATAGTTTATGTTGCAGCTACAGCTTCCAATGCAGGCGCCCAAGCAATTGTCGTACCAAAAGATTCTCCTATCAAAACTCTTACCGACTTAAAAGGTAAAAGACTGGCTATTCAGAAAGGAACAGCACTTCAATACTTAGCACTAAAAGCTCTCGAAAGTGCAAAATTAACATTAAATGATATTAAACCTGTTTATCTTAACATTCCCGATAGCATAACTGCTTTTGAAGGAGGTCAAGTAGATGCTATACCCATTAGTGACCCCTACTATGCACAAAAAGAGAAAGCAGGAACAATTCGTATTTTGGCGAAAGGTTCTGATATTGCACCCCAAAGAGCATATTATATTGCCACCCAGAATTTTGCCCAAAAACACCCAGAATTGGTTAAGATAATTTTGGAAGAGCAACGCAAGGTAGAAGATTGGGCAAAAAGTCATAAAAATGAAGTTGCCCAACTATTGGCAAAGCAAACCGAATATGATTCTTCTATTTGGCAATGGGCTTTAGACAGACGCTCATACTTTGGTGTATTTGATATTACCGATGAATTTATTAGTGAACAGCAGCAAGTAGTTGATTTGTTCTATAATCAAAAATTAATACCAAAAGACATTCAAATCAAAGATGCCATTTGGAAACCATAATCTCGTTTTATTTGTTAAAACAAATTTCTAACAATTTAGGAATTTCATCTGGAGAATAAGCAATAAAATCAGCCCCATAAGCTTTTAATTCCTGCTCAGTTCCATAGCCATAAGCAACCCCAATAGAATAAAGACCATGACGCTTGGCGCCGATAATATCATGTTGACGATCGCCTATCATAATAGTAGAGATAGTTGAAAGATTTTCCATCAGTAAAATATGTTGGATTAAGTCCCCTTTATCACTACGAGTACCATCAAACTCACTACCATATACGTTATCAAATAGTGGCAATAAACTAAAATGCTCAAGAATCTGTTTAGCATAGACATGAGGTTTGGAAGTAGCAACAAAAGTTTTATAATTTTGAGAACGAATAACTTTTAACGTTTCTGTAATTTGAGGATAAAGATAATTTTCAAATAGTCCAATAGTAGAGAAACGGCTGCGGTAAAGTGAAATTGCTTTATCGAGTACCGTGACATCCAAAGTATTCAACAATTTTGAAAAGCTGCCTTTTAACGGTGGACCAATACACCAGTCTAATGAATCGCCATTACCAGGTATGTAACCCATTTCAGACAAAGCATACTGAATACTACGAGTAATACCAATTTTAGGGTCGGTAAGTGTACCGTCAAGGTCGAATAAAACTGCAAGGTTCGGCATTTTTGTAGTAAAATATTAATTTTACATTATTGTGACTCTAACTCTATCGAAAAATGATGACTTGTAATTTTCATGCGTTGAACTAAATAAAATCTGTGAGCATTAAATCGTTGAACACCAGAATCAAGACTCAAGTGTTTACAATTGTGGTTTTTTGCATATTCAATTAGCCACTGGAATAATTGTTGACCATAACCTTGTGACTGTTTGAACTCATCAGCAACTAAGTCATCTATGTATAAAAACTTTCCGATTGCTAAACACGTAGATATACGAAACCCAGCAACTGCTAAAGTTTGTCCCTCCACTTCTAAGTATGCAAGTTGATATCCTTCTTTCATTTGATAACGCACTTGCTGTACAAACTTAACTTGTTCAAGATGCGGACGCAACTGGGACATCACAGAAAAACACCCTAATATTTGAGAATCAGACTCTGCCAATTGTATTGACATTATTACTCCTAAAAACACTGTGTTTAATTATATCTTGCACCTACACCCTATAAGGGTGAAGCTATACGAGCGAAGCCTGCCTACGCAGACTAAAAATCTTTATTTTACGTTTGATTGAGAAAAATACTTGTTTATTATAAGTCAATAATTTAAGTATTAACACGTTGATAAAAGTATATATTTTAACTATTTACAGGATAGTATAAGTAGGCGCCTATAAATCTATGGTTCAGCAAGCTAAAATACAATGTTTTGATAATACGGTAAATTAATCGATTTAGTGTATTATAGTTTTAAGATACAGTTACTCCATCCAGGTAAGTTTCTTTGGAAGTGCAAGTAACACCTGGATGAAGTACACGAGTACATATCTGGAGAAATCAACATGAGTAACAATCATATCGAAGTGAAGCCAGTATCTGGTTTTACCGGCGCCGAAATTAGTGGTGTAGACCTTTCGCGTCCTTTGAGTGATGATGTAGTCAAAGAAATTCGTCAAGCTTTATTGAAGTGGAAAGTCGTGTTCTTTCGGGATCAAAATCTTGACCATGCTGCACAGATTGCATTTACGGCTCGTTTTGGTGATGTTACATACGCGCATCCACACGAGGATGAACCAATTGAAGGTTTTTCAGAAATCTTAACGATTGACCGTAGTCGCTTTGAGAAGCGCAACGGTTTGCGACGTTCCAGTTACGAGAGCCGTTGGCATACTGATGTGACAGCAGCTCTGAATCCACCTGCGGGATCAATTTTACGCGCGGTTAATGTTCCTAGTATTGGTGGTGATACAACGTGGACTAATCTAGTCGCAGCCTATGAGGGTTTATCTGCACCACTGCGTGCGCTGGCAGACGGATTAAAAGCTGAACATCGTTTTAATGCTGGTTTACAGTTTCCTAGTAATAGTAAACTTGCACAGCGTATTGCTATCAATCCACTAGTTTCAATTCATCCGGTAGTGCGTGTTCATCCTGAAACTGGTGAACGTGCGTTGTTTGTCAATCCGGGCTTTACCTCCCGCATTCTTGACGTTTCACCACAAGAAAGCGAACTGCTACTTGAGTTGTTCTTCAAGCAAATTACTAAGCCTGCTTACACTGCTCGATTCCGCTGGAACAATGGTGATGTTGCATTCTGGGATAATCGTGCTACCGCCCATTTGGCGCCTCAAGATATAGATCATATAGATGTTGAACGTGTACTCTATCGTACTACCATTACAGGTGACATTCCTGTTGGACCAGATGGTTTCCGTTCGCAACCAGTTGAAGGTGAGCTATTTGGAGTTGAAGTACCATCAGCTTTAAAAGATAAACTAGGTAAGTTGGAAGCAGAACCAGCGCTTGCATAAGCTAAACATAGAGAGCGACTGATTGGCAATTTAATTATTTTGAGAATTGTTATATTCTATGGCTTGCTAAAACAAGTCATAGATTATTTTCATAGATTATTTTTTAGGCTGGCGCGCAGAGCAAAGTAGTACAAAAATGACAGAACATTTATCTAGGACTGCTATAGGATGCGTTCTTTGTAATCAAGCGCATCCCAGAACAAAATCTACTATTATTTAGGATAAAAAACTAAGGTTCGTAATTCTATGCTCTCGCGTGGTGCAGCATTTGATGGACTCGTTGGGTCGTCAAACCCAGTATGAGCGGCAAACCTTGCTATTCCATCCTCCACAGAGTCAAAGCACTTGATTAACAATGCCTCGTTTTGTTGCATTTGCGGAAAATAAAACCATCTATGCGTTGTATTATATGTGACTGCGTAGGTTTCACCTATTCGATGGCGATAAACAAGGTCGCCTGCTACAAGGTCTGTTGCAGCAATACTTCGTGCGTCGCATACTGTCAAAGGTGACTCCTGAACTGTTGCTATTGGGCGCCAAACGTTAATTATCGCAAACCTTTGTTGCAATAGTTCATCAATATTCCCTATCTTTCTTGCTGTTAACTCCAGTCTTGCGCGCGTATAACCAGATTTTGCAGTAAAGTCGTTATGTACCCGCTTGGCTGGCTCTTTAATCCAGGTTTCACCCTGCTGTAAACGTCGAGCATTACGAAGAGTATGGTCAAAAATCACTACCTGACTGGCACCTGTCACATCTTTCAAGAGTTGCTCGGCTTCAGGATAATAAACACCGTGTATTTCTTCTTCATCATAAAAATCGCGAACATTACTATTATGTGTAACAAACGCGAAACCCTCCTGATCTAAAGAGAGGTTCTGTGCTATGGATCGAGCATCTCTAATTGCTAATTTCTTAATCTCATACTTCCCATTCTGCCTTGGAGTACCTGCGGGCGGTTCGTAAGTATAGTTGACAGGCTTTTCTACCATTGGAATCAAGTAGCTAAGTTCTGCCTCAACTATTGGGAGTGTCTCGAAAACCGGACTGTCTAAGACTTGAGCATTCGGACTCATAGATGACATCCTCTGAAACAATACTTATGATACGGCTTATTGGTCGATTTACCGTATTTTAATTTTATTATACAGTTTTTTTCAACAAAATTATGCTTAACTAATTATTAGGTTATCTAATAAAAATCGTAGCATAAGTGTCTCACCTGACCAACCGCACAGGCGAGACGCCTAACCTACAAGTATCAGCTTCAGGTAAAAAGATGGCAATAGATATAACACGGTGCCAATTTATGACAACAGCAATTCTGACGACGGGTTTTACACTTGCAGTACAACCTATTTCTGTTAGCGTTATCAAAACTGATACTCAGGGTTTAGTTGCGGGTGAGGTGAAAATTCCTGTTAAAGATGGAGAAATTCCTGCTTACAGAGCGCAACCTGAGACAGGTGAGAATTTTCCAGTTATTTTAGTAATTCAGGAGATTTTTGGCGTACATGAACATATTCAAGATATTACCCGGCGCCTTGCTAAGTTGGGGTATTTAGCGATAGCACCTGAATTATTTATACGTCAAGGTGATGTTTCAAAATTGAGCAAGATTGATGAAATTCGACTGATTGTTGCTAAAGTGCCTGATGCTCAAGTATTGTCAGACCTAGATGCTACAGTTGATTGGGCTGTTAAGTCATCTAAAGGTAATGGAAACAGATTAGGAATTACAGGTTTTTGTTGGGGTGGTCGAATTACTTGGTTATATGCAGCACACAATTCTAACTTGAAAGCAGGTGTGGCATGGTATGGGCGCCTGGTAGGGGATGCTACCGAACTCCAGCCCAAGCATCCTATCGATGTTGTTTCTAAACTTACAGTTCCGGTTCTTGGACTATACGGCGGTCAAGATACAGGTATTCCTTTGAACACAGTGGAGCAAGTACAAGAGCAACTCAAGTCTAGTAGCAGTAAATCCGAAATAATAGTTTATCCCGATGCACCTCATGCCTTTTTCGCCGACTATCGCCCCTCTTATCGTGAAAAAGAAGCTCTAGATGGTTGGCAACGTCTCCAAAATTGGTTGAAGCAACAGGGTGTGTAGGGTGTGTAACGCTACTGAAAAATTCCACTAAACACAAAAATTTTGTAGCGTCACGCACCGACTACTCGGTGGTGCATGAAAGCATTTTAATTTTTCGTTTTATTGAAGATTGTAATAGCTTTCATGCACCCTACCCAACATATCAAAATTAATGACTAGGCTTTAATAAGTTTAAAATACTCATCAGGGAGGCATCATTAATTGGACGGTTGGCTCTTGAAGTACATTTATTTGCATCTACCTGCATTTAAATCGCGTAACTTTCGACTTTTTTTTAGCGGACAAATCCTGTCATTATCAGGTACTTTCATGACCCAGGTGACTATTTCCTGGTTGATTTATAACCTGACTAATTCTGCTTGGTTGTTAGGTTTAAATGGGTTTCTGCAATTTTTACCCACGTTAATTCTAACGCCGTTTTCCGGAGTTTTGTGCGACCGTTGGAGTCGGCGAAATTTGCTAATGCTGGTGCAAATTTTAGGGATTATTGTCTCATTTACCTTAACTACACTCACCTTTTTAGGATTTATCGATTATCGGTTACTGATGATTGTTGCAATTTTAGGTGGATTTTTGAAGGGATTAGATATGCCTGTTCGGTCTGCAATAGTCATTGAAACAGTAGATGACCGTGCTGATTTAGGTAACGCAATCGCCCTTTATTCAGCAATACTAAGTAGTTCGATGTTAATTGGACCTGCTATTGGTGGTATGTTGCTTGCTACGGTCGGCGCCAAATATTGCTTTCTATACGACAGCTTGAGCTACATTATTGCCCTGCTAACATTGGCAGCAATGAGACTGGCGCCTACTCCAAAATCAAATGTATCTTACGATGACATTTGGCAAAAATTGCAACAAGGATTCAGCTATGTTTACACCGTATTGCCTATTCGCGTTATCTTGTTGCTGTTAGCATTAAATGGTTTGACTGGAATGTCATACATGGCGCTTCTGCCAATTTTTGCAGCAGATATTCTCAAAGGCGATGGGGGTACAATGGGTTTGTTGACGGCAGCCAGTTCGGTAGGTTCGCTTTTAGCTTGTGTTTATCTCAGTTTACGCCGACAAGTTTTAGGTTTAGAACCATTAATAGCGTTATCCTTAGTCATAATTGGGATAGGGTTAATTGCATTCGCGCTATCTAGAGAATTATGGCTTTCTGTGCTGATTATAGTGGTGATAGGTGGTAGCGGAATGCTGCAAGTTTCTGGGGGTAATACAATTATTCAAACTCTGGTTGAGGATGATAAACGAGGTCGGGTCATGAGTTTCTATACTTTGGCTGTTATCGGTATGCAACCCTTGGGTAGCTTGCTAGCTGGTAGTATGGCGCAGTACATAGGCGCCACTAATACAATAGTTGCGTGTGGTGTTATTTGCTTTGCGGAATCTGTCTGGTTTAGTAGGCAATTACCTATTCTAAGCGATTATATTCGGAGTAAAATTAATTCGACCAAGAATTTATCCAAATCTGGTGTACTATAAAACATTTAATCAAAATATTGCAACAAAACCTACTGTTACTAGTCATGAGTATTTTGACAAGTATCTGTTTGAGTCAAATCCCGAACTTCTACGAGATATTGCTCAAGCAAGTTTAGCACTCATTCCCAATGGTGTAGAAGTGATAGCAGGGTTAGAAATGGGGGGTATTCCAATTGCTACCGTGCTTTCTCAATTAAGTGGACTACCAACGCTCTTTGTTCGTAAAGCGGCCAAGGAGTATGGAACTTGCAAGCTTGCGGAAGGAGGTTCTATTCAAAGAAAACTAGTCATTATTGAAGATGTTGTAACTTCCGGAGGTCAAGTTATTGAGTCAGCACGGGCTTTGAGAAATGAAGGTGCTATTATCCTCGGTGTGCTTTGTGTTATTGACCGCGAAGCAGGTGGAGTTGAAAACTTAGCCAAAGAAAATCTGAATCTGACAAGTCTATTTACAATGTCACAATTGCTAGCGCTTTCTATTGAAACTTGAAAAAATAAATTGACTTTTTAAGATTCACCAAAATTAAAATGATAAGATAGCTTATTATAAATAATTAATAATATTGGCAATACTCCCATTGGAAATAAAGTAATGTAGAAAGCATTATTAATACTGAAACTTTGAGATAAAACTCCAATGATCGAGACTCCTAAAGTCATGCCTATTTGTCCAAAAATTATAATTAACGCACTCATGGCACTATGACAATACTTTGGTAAAAGATTAAGTATGCTCGAACAAATTGTTGGATAAATAGAACCAAAAAATAATCCGATTGAAGCTAATATAAAAGCTAATAAAATAACATACTCTTTTTGAGTAGCAGTTATCATAACAATCAGCGTTAATACAAACCCAACAATCAAGTTAATTACTTGAATTGAGAGCAATGAGAATTTTTTTTGTAAATAGCCTACTAAGGAGCGACTAAGAGCCATTGCTCCAGAGAAAATGCTTAAAAATAAAACAGATTGTGCTTCTGATAACTGAAATACTTGCGTATTAAATGTAGGTAACCAAGATTTAAAACCTAGCTCAAGCATTCCATAAAGTACATTGCAAATTAAAAATATCCATATCAAGGGATAATTTAGCAACGCAAATGTTTGTGATAATTTAGGCTGTGTTGATTCTTGATAAACTTCACTTTCATTGATATAGGTTTTGAGTAGCAACACGCTAGCTATTACCGTTATAACCGCAATAATTAAATATGCATTATACCAGTAATACCATTGAATCATTAATGAGAATAACAAGGGTCCGAATAGTCCTCCAATAATATAAACTCCCTCTATAGCGTTCATTAAATTAGCATGTTCTCTATGCTCATGAGATATTAAGTAATTCGGCGCCAATAAACCAAAGTATGTAAAGATATATAAACACGGAGAATGCATCTACATGAGGTAACACAATATGGGCGCTCGTTTAAGGGTATTTTTAACTCGTGAGCAGGATGAAACTTTATTAAAACTTAGAGCAATAAATGTACCACAAAAAGTCAAAGACCGTGCGGAGATAATTAGGTTGAATGCACATGGGTGGTACGTGGAAAAGATCGCTCTTCATTTTAAATGGACTGCGATAGACTTTTAGGGAAGTGTTACATAGATGGCAGAGATTAGGCATAGAAGGGCTTTGGGAATTACCAGGTCGAGGTGGAAAAACTAGATGGAAGGAAGACGATATATTATTTTTGGAAGATTGCCTCAGAAACGAACCACGTACATACAATAGCTATCAATTAGCTAATAAGTTAGAGAACGAACGTTCAGTTAAGTTGAGTCCTGACAGATTAAGACGGGTACTCGCGAAGTCTGCCACGGGGAGTACTCCCTGTGGCGAGCTTCGCAAAAAAAGGGGGTTATATGGAAAAGAGGGAGAAAAAGCCATAAAGGCAAACAAAACCCGGTAGTACGAGCAAATAAACAAGCAGACCTGGAAATGCTGGAACTGTTTGCTGCGACTGGAGAGATAGATTTAAAGTATCTGGATGAATCAGGGTTTTGTGCGTGGAGTGAACCTGGTTATACGTACTATTTTAGAGGCGAACAAAAACGTTTAGAACAAACTGGGCGCCGTGGTCGGAGGTTGAGTATCATCGGCTTTTTGCAACCATTAATTAGTTTTGTTTATGGTCTCGTTATTGGTGGCGTTGATAGCAAATCTTATATCCAAATGATGGAGCTTGAAGCTTTCCTAGGCACAAAAATCTGGTCGTACTAGAGTAATCGTCCAAGACAATGGTTCAATACACAGATGCAAGGAGGTTCAACAGTTGTGGTCAAAGTGGGAACAACAAGGCTTATACATTTTCTTTCTGCCTAAATATTGCTCGGAGATGAACCCCATTGAACTGGAGTGGCAACACCTAAAAAAGGATGAATTAGCTGGAAAAATGTTTGACGATGAACTGGAACTTGCTTATGCCGTGATTGATGGTGTTCAAGCTAGAGGAGAGAGAAGGAGCTTCAGTACACATCGTGTAAAATTTAACTCAACTATTTATTCTTAACTTTTCGTTACATAGTTAGGAATTATGGCGCCGACTTACTTAGACCAATTATAGAATAAACTGATAACTTAATTAATGTATGGCATAACCCTCCTAAAACAAATAGTAAAACTATAGCCCAAAAGTTTCTAGATACGGCAATTATTAGACTACCGATAGTTACACCTAATAAACCAAGCAACATCGATTTTTTATATCTAAACTTTAGAATATAAGCACTTCCTAAAGAAGGGATTATAGTGAAGATACTTTTGATTGCTGTTAGTTGTCCAGCAACTTCCCCATTCAAGCCGTAATTCACAACAAGCTGAAGAATAACAATATTTAAGCCACTGGTGAAAACTGCAAGTGAAAAGAAATTTAAATACAATATTGCCTTAATTTTACTGATAGGCATTATAGTGATACCCTAAATTTTATTTAGCATTAGAGACGTTACATGTAACGTCTCTAATGCAAATTACCCCTTCAGGCAAACTGCTCAATTTTAATTATGGTATTTTTCTATTCTCATTTGCAATTTATACATTCAATAAAGGCGAGACACTTCCCCACTGCCCAGTGAAAACAAATTCCTTTAAAGGCTTGCGGACGCGCGGAGCTAATTCTCGCTCACGCAACCCATCAGGAAGACTCTGCGGGTCGCCGGGATAACCAACCGTAAGCACTGTCACAGCTTCATAATCTTCTGGAATTTGGTATAACTCTCTGGCGCCATCAGCATTAAATCCCGCTATCTGATGCACAGATAAACCGAGAGCAGTCGCTTGAATTACCAAATTTTCGATAGCAAGTCCAACATCGTGAAATGCGTGTCGATTTGTTTTGCCATCATCCGCGCGCACTCTAGCTACAGCTAGTATCAACACCGGAGCATTTTTTGCCCACCCTTGATTAAATTCAACCAATGTACTGAGTAAACGACTATACTCTAATGGGTCATCTTTAGTTGCAACAATAAAACTCCAAGGTTGATAGTTGTAAGAAGAAGGCGCCCAACGAGCGGCTTCTAACAAGGAGAGTAACTTTTCCTGTTCAACTGGGCGAGCATCAAAAGCTCTTGGACTCCAGCGACTGCGGATAATGTCATGAATTGGATGTTCGTTTAATGCAAGTTTATCCGTCATTGTAATGAATTTCCTCGTTGATACTGTGTTTGAATTTATAGCTATGAACTACTTAGTACCACTAATTGGTAATTGATTACGTATTTCAAGCGCCTTGCAGCCATTGAAAAACCTAATGCTTCTGGAAAGTTATACTACGATAAATTGATGCAATAACAGTAGTTTGGCTTATAATAAAGCATAAACGAAAAATGAGTCAAAGAATTTTGGCAAAATAGAAATAATAATTATTCCTGTTTTGTATATTCGCTCCAAGGCTCATGAGCAAAGATACGGTGTACCATTGGCTCAAAGAAACTCAGTGGCAAAGTATCATTTCAACAGAAAGCACTACGTCGGATTCAACGACTAAATTTTCAAGCGTTCCTACATTCTCTACTTTTGCAGCTATAGCTAATTGCTGGGTTCTCTCGCTTCGGTCGTTTAATGCTGCTACTGTTCTTAAACCGTTTTGATTGAGTACAGCAGCAATGGCGCCTCCCATGTCGCCGGGACTAAAAATACCAACTGTTTGTATTTGCATATAATTATATGTAATATGTAAGTAGGGCATAGCCCCACCTACGTGTGTACTTAATCTTCAGACTGGAAAAGACTATACAAAATTGAAGGACGCACGCCGATATATTTAACAACCAAAATACCTAGCCACACATTCCATACAATCATTGTAAAACTAGTGGCAATAGCGGCACCAGCAATTCCAAATAATGGAATTAGAATTGCATTCAAAACAACATTAATTAAAGCGCTACAAACAACTACTGGTAAAGATTTTTTTTGATGACCTGTCATAATCATCAAAATCGCAACTGAACCGCATAACGCATTCATCATTTGCCCCGCAACCAAAATTTTTAACGACCAGCTTGCCTCAATAAAATCTGAACCAAAAAGACTTAGAATTGGCTGGCTGAAAAGCATTAAAAACAAACTAATGGCTAAAGTTGGAAAGAAAATCCAATTTGTGACGTGAGAAACTGTTTTTTGTAATCCCTGAATATCGCCTTGGGCATAAAGAGTTGTAAATACAGGTGCAGCTACCATATTCACTATCTGTAAAACAAAACTTGTCCAAGCTGCTGTTTTTACTGCAGCATTATAAATACCAGCGGCTTCTGGTCCAATAAAAGAACCAATCATCACAGTATCTATTTGGCTCAAAATAGCAAAAGATGCTTCCTGAATTAATAAAACTACGGCTATTCCTAGCCATTCGCGGTAAGCATAAACTGGAGTAGCAGGCTCATATTTTTTATTTAATTTCTGCCACAATACCCCAAACTGGCATACTACAACAACTAGAAACATAAGTGTTGCTACACCTATCATTGACAAACTATTAAGAGAATGATTTAGTTGTAGCAAAATAAATCCACCGCAAAGCAGCAAAATAGGCAAGACTATTTGCGATGGAATAAAGGCAGTAAGAATATCTTCCATTGCCCTCCCAGTTTCTTGTTGAAATCTTACCAAAACTTTTAACAACACCAATCCCATACTAAACAATAACGGTGTTGCATAAACAAAGCTATGATAATGATTTATTATTAGAATGGTGCCTGTAGCTAAAATAATAAGCAGTAAACTATTCAAAAGCGCTAATAACCAACTCCCACGAACTAAACCATGCAGTTTTCCCCAGTCCCGCTTAACCCTATATTCTGGAAGTAAACGCAAAACGGTCATTGGTAAACCTAATTCAGCTGGAATTGCTAATAGTAATGACCAAGACGTGACATATTCGTAGATACCGTACTCAGTTTTACCCATCCATTGGGCTAAAAAAATCTGAACTAGGTATATCAGAGCTAAACCAGTAAATTGAACGATTAAAGCAACACTGGTATCTTTTGCTAGTTCGGTTAACTGAACGGTTCCTGAAGCTTGAGAAATCGAAGAATTAGTCATTAAAGAAGCACCTTGAAGTAGGAGGGTAATTTTTGAATTAAATAAAAAGTTGCGCTCTACAGCAATAACCTATTAATTTCAAAGCACATATCCATTCATCATCAAGGGCTAGCTTACCTAATTAACAAACAAATATTAACAAACAAATATTTATAATCAATACATCAATACTACTGTTTGTCGGTCAATTTACAGTATTTAATAGTAATTATTACACGGCTTTTTGTGAAAGGCAAGCTTTTTACAAAAAATATTTAGCAATACTTAATGTTTGACAATCTAATAATTCGGGTATCATAATAATTGTGATTGGCAGTGCATGTATTTTGTATACGTGTATTATGCAAACTCTATCTACAGCGTCAGATTGCTACATCAATTTATAGTAATCGCACGCAAAGCAATAGTATTTTAGTTCTGTTGTTATAGTCTTGACCTCAAAAAAAGAGGAAGAAAAGAAAAAACAGATGAGCAAAACACGCAAGTTTCGTTTAGGTGCATTTATTCAAGCCACCGGACATCATGTTTCCGCTTGGCGCCACCCAGATTCGCAAGCAGATGCTGGTCTAAATTTCGAGCATTACAAAGAAATTACTCAAACCGCCGAGCGTGGGTTGTTTGATGCAGTTTTTCTGGCGGACAGCCCAGGAGTTTGGAGCAGTAGTTCGGAAACTGAGGGTCGTAATGGTAAAATCGTCCATTTCGAGCCTGTTACCCTTTTTTCAGCATTGTCTTCTATTACCCAAAATATCGGCTTTATTGCTACTGCTTCGACTACTTACGAAGAACCTTATACCCTTGCACGTAAGTTTGCTTCCTTAGATTACTTGAGTAAAGGTCGCGCGGGGTGGAATGTAGTTACCACAGGTAATGAGAATGCCGCAGGTAATTTCGGACATGATAAACACCCCGAACACAGCCAGCGTTATGAACGTGCAGAAGAGTTCGTAGAAGTTGTCAAAGGACTCTGGGATAGTTGGGAAGATGATGCTTTTATCCGCGATAAAGAATCTGGAATTTATTTTGAGCCGGATAAATTGCATATACTCAACCACAAGGGCAAACATTTTTCTGTAAGAGGCCCTTTGAATGTCGGTCGTCCACCGCAAGGTTATCCAGTAATTGTGCAAGCAGGCGCCTCTGAAGCAGGACGAGACTTAGCCGCGCGTACTGCCGAAGTTATCTTTACAGCTAATCAAACTCTAGCGAATGCACAAGAATTTTATGCTGATCTAAAAGGTAGATTAGCGACATACGGACGCGACCCAGATGACCTTAAAATTATGCCAGGAGCTTTTCCCGTCATTGGACGCACTGAAGAAGAAGCTCAAGAGAAGTATGAATTCTTACAATCGTTAATTCATCCCGATGTCGCCTGGGGTATTTTAAAGACATATTACAAAGATATTGATTTGTCAAAATATTCCCTAGACGATTTGGCGCCTGAATTACCTAGCGATACGAACAATAACAAAAGTCGTCTCAAACTGGTCAAAGATTTAGCGACTAATGGCAATTTGACATTGCGACAATTGTATCTTGCTTTGGCTACCGCGCGAGGTCATCGTACTATAATTGGCTCACCTGAAAGCATTGCTGACCAATTAGAGGAATGGTTTAATAATGGTGCGGCAGATGGGTTTAATATTATGCCGCCAATTTTACCTACAGGGTTAGATGACTTTGTTAATCTAGTCGTTCCCATTCTCCAAAAACGTGGGCTTTTCCGTACAGAGTATGAAGGTAGTACCTTGCGCGAAAATTTAGGATTGCGTCGTCCTAGCAATCGTTTTACAACTACACAAACAGAAAAAAGATTGGTGTTAGTGTAATCAATTTTTCACCAATGTTTAGTGAAAACACTTGACTTGACTTGACTTGTAATTATTTATTGAAGGAAAAAGACATGACTGAATATAACAGATTAAAAACCTCCCGCTCTGCTGCAATTAAAGCAACCCTTGATTATCCAGTAATCGATACTGATGTTCACACTAATGATTTTACACCCGCATTAGAGGATTACATTGCTAATTACGGTGGTGCAAAACTTGTAGACGAATTACGCAAAGCAGAATCTTCTCGTCTTAACTCTAAGAGCGAAGGTAAAGATTGGTATCAACAAACCCCAGAAGAACGTCAGTACAACCGCACAGTTCGCTCGCCTTGGTGGGCAAGAGTCACTCGCAATACATTAGATTTAGCGACTTATACTTTGCCGGAACTTTTCTACGAGCGTCAGGCAGAGCAGGGGTCAGACTACTCTGTACTATTTCCTAATAATGTGTTGGCGCCAACAGGAGCAAAGCTGCAAGAAAACCGTCAAGCATTGCAACGGGCTATAAATCACTATCATGCTGACTTGTACCGTCCGTATAGTGATCGCCTAACACCTGTAGCTGGCATCCAGATGCATACTCCCCAAGAAGCGATTGAAGAGTTAGAGTTTGCAGTAAATACCCTAGGATTGAAAGTAATTAATATTCCTGGTGGAGTGAAAAGACCAGTTAAGGCAATCGCAGATAAGTATCCAGCAGATCAATTCCCTGGAATTTCAAAGTATGCCTATTACATGGATTTCTACGGTATAGATAGCGAATACGACTATGACCCCTTCTGGGCTAAAGTCGTTGAGCTAGGCGTACCTGTTACTACCCACTATGGCAGTCAAGGTTGGACTGGACGCTCTTCTATTAGTAACTACATGAATAACCACATTGGTCACTTTGCCGATGGGTCGCAAGCATTTGCCAAGGCATTATTCTTTGGGGGAGTTACTAAGCGTTTTCCACAGTTGCGCGTAGCTATGCTCGAAGGTGGTGCAGATTGGGGCGCCCACGTCTACATTCATTTGGTAGACCGCTTTTCCAAACGCAGTCTTAAAGGTCTGCAAAACTACAACCCTGAGCTAACAAATGCTGATGAATTGTTTGAGCTATTTGAGCGTTACGGTAAAGAAATAACAAAAGGACATTCCCTCAGCAAAGAGGAATTAACTAAGAGTGTATTAGGTTCCTCCTTCACCCGTCATAGCCGTCAGCCAGTTGGTAGCGAACTAGAGGATTTTGGAGCAGCAGGCATTGAAACAATTGAAGATATTCGCGACCGTTGGGTAAACAATTTCTTCTTTGGCTCTGAGTCTGATGACCGCACCATAGCAGCAGCATTCAACGATAAAGCCAATCCTTTAAATGTCAAGATAAACGCTATTTACTCCTCAGATGTTGGTCACTGGGATGTACCCGACCTTACCGCACCCTTAGCGGAAAGCTGGGATTTAGTGAAAGAAGGCGTAATTTCCGAAGCAGACTTTAAGTCTTATGTCTTCGCTAATCCCTATAAATTTTACACTGAAGCTAACCCCAACTTCTTTAAGGGTACAGCTATTGAATCTAAGGTAAGCAACGTTGAATCTCTACAGGTCGATAAGAGTTTAGTAATAGCTTAAAATTAACCATCCTTGTTGTGGAATGGGCATTTTCTTGTGGAATAGGCATCCTTGCCTGTTCCATATTCAGGGGCGGGCGAGGATGCCCGCTCCAGAAGAAGTCCTTCATATTCAGTCTAGGAGATCGACATGACGACAACGACTGACCCTGATTTTGGCGCCCGTGAGGCACTACGCTTACTCGGCGCCGACCCAGAGAACTGGGTTCCAGAACGCCCAGGAATCGACCATAATGTCACAATAGTTGGTGGCAGTGGTAGCGGTAGTACTTTTGCATTTGCATTACGGCGTGCTGGCATTGGGCGCGTGACAATAATTGATGCAGCCCAGAATGAAAATAATGCTGGGGTATGGCTAACGCGCGCGCGGATGAACAAGCTACGCACACCAAAGAACTTAGCAGGACATGAGCTAGGTATTCCAGAACTATCGTTTCAAGCTTGGTATGAAGCACGGCACGGCGCCGAAGCTTATGCAGCAATTGACCGTATTCCCCGGTTACTGTGGGCTGAGTATCTCAGTTGGTATCGAAAGTTTCTTGGTATTCAAGTTCGTTACCAAACAAAGTTAGTACGAATTGAGCCAGCCGAAGGTTTCTTTCGCCTACATCTAGAAGTAAATGGTGTGCCGCAAGTAGAAACCACGCGCAAAATTATTTTTGCTAACGGTGTGGCTGGTACTGGTGGTGCAAATGTTCCGTCTATACTTACTGACCTACCGCGCAATTTATATGCACACACCAGTGAGGGCATTGATTTTGCAGCATTACAGGGCAAAACAGTAGCGGTGTTGGGAGCTGCTGCTTCAGCTTTCGATGCGGCAGGGGTAGCGCTCGAATCTGGAGCAAGGACTGTACACTTGTTTGCTCGGCGCCCAGCTATTGCATCGCTGCCAGTAATTCGCGGACGGGGGTATCCGGGTGCCTATTACAACTATCCAGAACTACCCGATGCAGCTCGTTGGTTTCAAGCATGGCGCTTTAATAAACTTGGCTCCACACCTCCACCAGATGCAATTGAGCGGGTAATTGCTTTCCGTAATTTTCATCTACATTTATCTGCACCTTGGAAAACAGCCCACGAGCGAGATGGTCGGATTGTTGCCGAAGTAAATGATGATGTTTTCGAGTTTGATTTTGTCATTGCTGGTACTGGTTACTTTGTTGACCCAACAAGGCGACCTGAGCTAGCTGACTTTGCCCATAACATCGCACTTTGGCGTGACCGCTACGAACCTCCAGCAGACCAACGCGACGATAAACTGGCATCGCACCCTTATCTTGGTGGCGCCCACGAATTCCAAGAGAAAGTACCTGGCAGTGCGCCTTATCTAAAAGATATTCACGTATTCAATCCTGCTGGCTTCGTTAGTTTTGGGTTGCCCATCGGTGATGTACCTAGTATTCGGCGTGACGTGCCAGCGATAGTGTCACGTATTAACCATGACTTATTTTTCGGAGACTGGGCACACCACGAGGCGCGCATTACAAGCGACAACATTGCAACTGACTTTGAAGAGTCATTATATGCAGCCGCAGTTTGGAAACAACCTGCCGAGGCAGCTTTAGCATAGGCCAAGGCGCCTGTGCAGTGCATAAAGTAATTATCTTTACCTCAAAACTATTAGCATTTAGGAGTAAAACGATGCCTGTAGAAAAACGCTCCCAAAATACCAATGGCTTGCCTTATCTTTTCTCACCTTCTATCGATGCAAATAAATCGGCGCCTCTTGTGTTATTTCTGCATGGAGCGCGCGACCGTGGGAATGATCTAAATGTGCTTTTGAAATGGGGTTTACCTCGTTTTGTGGATGCGTCAGATTCTTTACCTTATTTCTTTGCAGCTCCCCAACTACCCGAAGGACAAACTTGGGTAGATCGAGAGTCAGATGTAATTGCTTTGCTTGATAAACTCATTGCCTCCCAGCCTATCGACCCTGACCGCGTAATCTTATCCGGGTTTAGTTTAGGTACTGCTGGAGCTTGGCATATTGCTGCTTCTCATCCCGGTCGCTTTGCTGGTTTGGTAGCAGTATCAGGTCGGGCGCCTCAAACATTAGAAGAAACCCAACTAGCTGCACTTAAGGAAATTCCCATTCAAATATTCCAAGGTGGAAAGGACGAAAAACTGTCTATTGGAGATACACAATATGTTGTTGATACCTTGCACAAATTAGGTGGAACAATCGATTTGACTATACTTTCTGATGGTGATCATTTTATTGCTGATGAGGTATATGGCAATCCAAAATTGCAACAATGGTTAGTTTCACAAAGTCGTCGTAAAACTTCTGTAGCAGTATGACATTACCAACTACTAAGCTTGGTCAAACTGGATTGACCGTTTCTCGTCTTTGTCTCGGCACCATGACCTTCGGTTTGCAGACAGATGAAGAAACTTCTAGGCAGATTCTCGACATTGCTGCCGATGCTGGAATTAACTTTCTGGATACAGCCGACGTTTATCCCCTTGGTGGTGGGCTTGCTACTGCTGGTAGTACTGAAGAAATCATAGGACGCTGGCTCAAAGGTAAACGCGAACATTTTATACTAGCTACTAAATGTGTGGGCAAGGTTGGTTCGGCACCTTGGGATCAAGGTGCTTCGCGCAAACATATTCTAGATGCAATAGATGCTTCTTTAAGAAGGTTGGGAACTGATTATGTTGATTTGTACCAATTACATTCTGATGATGCCTCAACTCCCCTTGATGAAACCTTAGAAGCTTTAGATTTAATAGTTCGTGCTGGTAAAGTACGCTATATTGGGGTTTCCAATTTCTTAGCCTACCGACTTGCTCGCGCGCTAGGTCGTGCAGATGTGCGGAATTTCACTCGCTTTGTCTCGATTCAACCCCGCTACAATCTCTTATTCCGTGAAATTGAGCGCGAACTATTACCTCTAGCAAAAGAAGAAGGTTTAGGTGTAATTCCTTACAATCCCTTGGCAGGAGGATTACTTACAGGTAAACATAACCGCGCGCAAGCTCCCACCCCAGGAACTCGTTTCACTTTAGGTACTGCCGCAGAACGTTATCAAGAACGTTATTGGCATGAGCGTGAGTTCAATACGGTTGAGGAATTACGCACAGTTGCAGATGCCCAAGGATGGTCACTTACTACCCTAGCATTGGCTTGGGTATTAGCCAATCCAATTATTACTGCTCCTATTATTGGCGCCAGTCGTCCAGAGCAATTAGTTGATACTTTGAAGGCAGTAGAAGTAAAACTTGATGATAATTTGAAACAAAAACTTGATGATATTACTGCCGAATATCGTAAAGGTGATTCTGTACGTTAGAAATGATAAATCCAGCCATACATACTGAAAACAATAATTTTCGTTCTCGACGGTTTCAACGGTCTGCTTCTGCACCAGCCTTACCCACAACACCTTTCCGGTTTATTTTATATTTCGTGAATTATTACCGTTGGTGGTATGCGCTAATAATTATTCTGGAGGCAATACAAGCGACCTGCGGTATCATGCTGCCTTATGCGATTGGTGAGATTATCCGAGCTGTGACGAGATCGACGGGCGATACCAAACCTATCCTTGATGCTATAAGTCAACCTCTCATGCTCTTTACTGCATTGAGTGTAGGAGAGGTGGTATTTGAACGGTCATCTGGATTTTTGCAAACTATGCGCCATCCAGTCCACCGACAGCACATTGTCCGCTGTTTATATGCTTACTTGCAGCAGCATTCCCACCGCTACCTCAGCAGTAGTTTTGCAGGCGCCTTGGCACACCGCATTAGCGAAACTTCTCTGGGTGTAACTCAGACGATGCAAATGCTGATTAGTGAATTTATGCCAGTGATTATAGTAAATGTTGTCTCAACAGCGTTACTGTATCGTGCGTATCCTCCATTAGCCGCATTTGTAGGTGGGTGGGCAGTTCTTTTTACTAGTATTTCGTTTTGGTTGGCGACTCGCTGCCGAATTCACGCCCGCAAAGCTGCTGCAAAAAGAAGTGAAACTACTGGCATGATTGTAGATTCTGTTACGAATCTTACCAGTAGCCGACTATTCGCGCGTTTAGGATTTGAACGACGCTATTTAAACGAGCAATTAAAGCGTGAACTCGTAGAGGTGAGAAAGTCTAACTGGTATTCGGAGCGTATTCGCTGGTTTCAGGCTATCTCTGCTGCAATTTTGAAAATTGGCACCTTGTATTATTCGCTCTCCCTTTGGAGTCAGGGAAAGATTGCTGCTGCTGATTTTGTAGTGGCAACTAGTTTGTCGCTGTTAATTATCAGTGGATCACGCAATTTAAGCAAAAGATTTTTAGAAATTTTTGAACATATTGGCAACATTAGTCATGGGGTTTCTACTATTATTCAACCTCACGAAATTATAGATCGTGACAACGCAATTCCCCACACCATCACTAAGGGACGCATTGAATTTAGGAGAGTCAATTTCAGCTACTCAAACGAAAAGCAAGTATTTAAAAATCTCTTTGTCACTATTCAACCAGGTCAGCGTGTTGGACTGGTGGGATTTTCTGGGTCAGGAAAATCTACCTTTGTCAATCTAATTTTACGCTTATTCGATCCTCAAGCTGGGCAGATTCTCATTGATGGAGTCGATATTCGAGATATGACTCAGGAAGCGCTTCACTCTCAAATTAGCTTAATTCCCCAAGACCCATCTTTATTCCATCGAACATTATTAGAAAATGTTCGTTACGGTCGATTAGAAGCAAGCGACGAAGAAGTAGTTGAAGCAGCACGCAAAGCTTACGCTCACGATTTTATCGCGCAAATTAAAGAGGGTTACGATTCGCTTGTAGGTGAACGTGGTGTTAAACTTTCGGGAGGACAAAGACAGCGCATTGCAATAGCTAGAGTAATTCTTAAAGATGCACCAATTCTGATTTTAGATGAAGCGACTTCCAGCCTCGATTCAATTACCGAACGCGCGATTCAAGATACCCTCGATTCAGCAATGCAAGGAAAAACGGTTATCGTAGTAGCTCATCGCTTATCTACTATTGCCCACTTAGACCGTATTTTAGTTTTTGATAAAGGTCGCATTGTTGAAGATGGAACCCATGAAGAATTAACAGCAAAACGTGGCGCCTACTATAAGTTATGGGAAATGCAGGCAGGTGGATTTTTGCCTGTAGAAGCTACTCAAAATGGCAAGGTATAAAGCTAAAAAGGGAGGATAAGAAATTGTTAACAAGCTATAGCGAGAATGAATTACAATTAACTGCCGATGTATTAGTAATTGGTGGTGGTCCTGCGGCAGCATGGGCAGCATGGGCAGCTGCATCTCAAGGTGTTAAAGTAATCATTGTTGATAAAGGTTTTCTAGGTACAAGCGGCGCCGCTGCCGCCAGTGGTAATGGTATCATGGCGCCTTCCCCGGAAAATTGGGACAAAGTTTTATGGGAACGTTACCGCTCAGGAAAAAATTTAGCTAACTTACGTTGGATCGAGCGTGTCATTGAAAAAACTTGGCTCAGTTTGCCCCTAGTAGAAGATTGGGGCTATCGTTTCCCCAAAGAAAATGGAGAATCTATACGCCAGAGTTATTACGGCCCCGAATATATGCGAGTACTTCGCAAAAAACTTTTGCGTGTTGGAGTTCAAATTCTCGACCAAAGTCCTGCTCTAGAGCTTTTACTAGCTGATGATGGCTCAGTGGCAGGAGCAAGGGGTGTGCAGCGGCAAAATCATCGTACCTATACCGTTCGTGCTAGCGCAGTAGTATTAGCAAATGGCGGTTGTGCATTCTTGAGTAAAGCATTAGGTTGCAATACAAATACAGGTGATGGTTTGCTAATGGCAGTAGAAGCAGGCGCCGAACTATCGAGTATGGAAGCTTCTAATCACTATGCGATCTCGACTGCTTTCAATGCCACAGTGACACGAGGAGTCCCCTTTGGCTGGGCAAGTTATACCGATGAAGCCGGCAATGACCTTGGTGGTTACATCAATGGTCGTCGCGACCCATCTTTTCTTCCCAATGCCCTACTTAAAGGCGCCGTTTATGCCCGTTTAGATCGAGCTACACCTGAAGTCAAGGCAGTGATTGAAAAGTCCCACTTTATTGCTTTTCTACCTTATAAAAAAGCTGGCATTGACCCCTATACAGAACGAGTACCAGTAACACTGGTACTAGAAGGTACAGTTCGTGGTACGGGTGGAATTAGGATTATCAACGATAGTTGTGGTACAAAAGTTCCTGGACTCTACGCTGCTGGTGATGCAGCATCGCGAGAGTTTTTAGCAGGTTTAGCTTCTGGGGGTGGTGGTCCTAATGCCGCCTGGGCAATATCCACAGGACAATGGGCAGGAGAAGGTGCAGCTGCCTTTGCCAAGAGTCTAGGCGCCCATGCCCATGAAAGACCTGTGCATCCTGTTGGGCAAGCCGGATTCAGAACTTATTCCCCCGCTTCCGAAACATTTGACAATGAGGCAATTGTGCGTGGTGTCCAAGCAGAGATGTTCCCGCTAGAAAAAAATTACTTGCGCTCCGAGCAAAAGCTGCTAGATTCCCTTGCCAAATTAGAAGCACTGTGGCAGCAGGTACAAAAGAACCCAAAACAGGATACGGTGCGCGATGTAGAACATTCTCGTCGAGCCGCTGCTCTCACCGCTGTCGCGCGATGGGCATATTTTAGTGCTTTACATCGTACAGAAACCCGTAGCGAACATATCCGCGTAGACTATCCCGAAACCGATCCAAATCAACGTTATTACCAAGCAACAGGTGGATTAGATCGACTATGGGTAAGACGCGATTGGATTACGGATGCAATTGCTACACCACCAGTATTAACTACTCAAACCAAAGCCTCAGTGTAAAAGTTGTATTAAGAGCAATATCATGATCGAACTTGTTAGTCATAAACTCTGTATTAATTGTAATGTTTGCGTCCAAGTATGCCCTACTAATGTCTTTGATGCAGTTCCTAACCAACCACCAGAGATCGCGCGCAAAGAAGACTGTCAAACTTGTTTTATGTGTGAGGCATATTGCCCTGTAGATGCACTTTTTGTGGCGCCTGAATCTCATACCGAGATTGCAGTCAACGAGGATGATTTAATTGAAAGTGGTATTATGGGTGAATATCGTCGTATCTTAGGCTGGGGATATGGCAGAAAAAACAATAGTGAATTAGACACAGCTCATAAATTGCGTCAACTACCACGTCCATATCAAAGTTAATTTGGGCGCCAGTCTTAGCATATTTGGCATGTATCCATAAATTATTACATTATGCAACTCAATCAAGTAAACCTGGCAACCACAGATTCACATAAATGTACACAGATACAGTCATTACCGAAGTTAGCCAAGTCACTCTTGATTGGCTAATTTCAGTACTCGCTACTGATACCATCCAAGAATTTACTATTACCCCTGTAAATAGCGACAATTCTCGGATTGCTAAAATCCAGCTTCAATATCAGCCAGAAACAACAGCTAAATTCCCAGCATCCCTACTACTGAAAATCTGTGCAGATGACAATAATCTTTTCGGCAAATCTGAAGTTAACTACTATATACGAGATTATATTGAGCTAGCAAATCCACCCATACCTACTTGCTACCATGCAAGCTATGCAGAAAATCCCCGTCGATACCACCTTCTCTTAGAAGACCTATCTGCAAGCCATTTTTCTAACAGGCGAATTAAACCTACACTTGCTTATGGCTGTGCTGTTGCTAAGGCACTAGCTACATTACATGCACATTGGTGGGGTATTGAAAAATTACAAGCTATTAGCAGTAATATTCCCAGTAAAACTGAAATTGAGCGGTATGTAGCGCAAGCTCAACCTGGATTATTACCAATGTTAGAAGAAGTTAAAACTGAAATTGATGATTCATGGCATTCAGTATTGAAAAATGTCTTTGAAAATCATCCTATTAAGATGATTAAGCGCACAAAAAACTCATCCGGATTTACGCTAATTCATGGTGATCTTAACCCTGGTAATATCTTGTCTCCATTAAATGGTAACGGTAAAACTTATCTAATTGACCGCCAACCATTTGATTGGTCACTGACTACATGGCTAGGGGTAAGCGATTTGGCTTATGTGATGGTGCATTGGTGGGATACTGATTTACGCAGGCAATGGGAAACTCCTATTTTGCGTGAGTATCATACACATCTCATCAGCAATGGTGTTTCCGGGTATGAATGGGAGCAACTATTAGAGGACTATAAACTCACCGTCGTACAAAGTATTTACGTTGCTACAAATTGGTGCGCCTTGGAAGCAGACCGTCAACGGATGAAATGGCTTTGGTTTTCACAATTACAAAAGTCTGTAACAGCCTTCTTGGACTTGGAATGCTCTGAGTTATTGGCTGGTTGACACTTGAAAAACCTCTAGTTTACCAGAATCTGCTTTCTTATAAAAGAGAATATGAAGCATATTTGTATCATTTTTGATTTGGATGGAACACTAGTTGATAGTGAGAGACTATGTAACCAAGCATTTATTGACCTGCTACCTTTTATCACAGACTCAGTTGAAAATCTTATTCGTCGATATCGCGGTAGAAAGTTAGCTCCAATCTTAGCTGATATAGAAATGAGGTATGGCGAAAAGCTACCTATAGATTTTGAGGCAACATATCGTCAGCGTGTAGATGAGTTATTTCAATTTTACTTGCAACCGATATCAGGTGTGCCAGAGATGTTAAAAACTCTTGAATATCCATTTTGTGTTGCATCAAGTGGACCAATGGTAAAAATTCGGAAGGCTTTAACTGTAACAAACATGTTACATTATTTTGGGGATCGCTTGTTTAGTTCTTATGATATTGGTTCATGGAAACCCGAACCAGGTTTATTTTTACACGCAGCCAATCAAATGGGATTTTTGCCTGAAAATTGTGTTGTGATTGAAGATAGCGATGTTGGAATAGAAGCAGCACGTTCAGCAGGAATTTATGCGTTGAAATATTCCAGTGAGGAGGAAGTTGAGGAAAAAAGTAATGTGTTTTCCAATATGAAACTACTTTCAAAACTGCTCGATAATATTTATATTAATAAAACTTCAGCGTTCATAACTAGTTAAGAATATACAACTAAATATACTTAATTTAAGTTGATATTATGAAATTGTTTTATACACCAAATTCTCCATACGCGCGCATAACTATAGTAACTGCACTAGAGCTAAATTTGAGTGACCACATCGAGATGCAAAAAGTTACTGTGCGGGATGTAAATAGTATTTTACTTAATTATAACCCTACAGGTAAAGTACCAACTCTAGAAACTGACGATAAATTCATCTTGAGCGAAACGCGCATAATCTGCGCCTGTTTTGATTCCTTTAATAATAAGATTAAATTGGTTGCTGATACCTCTGATGCCTTTTCACTACAACTTGAAGGTCTAGTTGGTGGTTTTTTAGATGGCGTTGCTGTTTGGGTGCGTGAAGTGCGGCGCCCCAAAACCGAGCAATCACCTCCAATAATTGAGCTAGAGCAATTACGGGCATTAAGGTGTCTGGAACACTTTGAAAAACTTTCAGATAAACTTGACCAACAGCCTAAGCTAGCTCACATCATGCTTGGCTGTACCTTGGGAATTATAGAAGCCCGCCTTCAAAAATTTCAATGGCGCCAGGAACATTTAAGACTTGCTAATTGGTACGATCAATTTTCCAGTCGTCCCTCTATGCAAGTAACGAAGCCAGAAGTTAAGAACAATTGTATCTTGGGTTCTGCAAAGCCGGAACCCAACAAAACCTTGTGAACATTGGGTTTTCCTTCGCATAACTACCCTGCGGGAAAACTACCCTGCGGGAAAACTACCCTGCGGGAAAACTACCCTGCGGGAAAACTTCGTTTACGTTTACGTTAAGTTAAGGTTTGCGAAAGCATTTGCAACATTGCGACACAAAAAAAGGTAATGCCATATTAACTATAAATCTTACCGATAATATAAAAAATTGTGAAACTTTAATTAAATATCATCTTAATAGATAAATATATTCAGATGATATAGCAATAAATAAAAAATTAAATAAAATCAGGATTTATACCGTTTTGATATGAAGATGCATATAATTAGCCTGCGAAGGCAGGCTTTGTATCAATAGCCCCAGGCATATTGCCTGTGGGCGTTATATGGAGCCTCATATAAAATTGGTATTACGCAAGAATTTTCTCATGCTGAACGTAGTGAGTCCACTTGGCGGTGTCGGTTTCCGTCCCCGCAGTCGCCTCAACGGGGGGAACCCCCGCACAGCGCTGCTCTCCGCCAAAGTGGCGAACCCGAAGGGTGAAGCATCTCAGGAATTCTAGCCTGCGGCAAATGCTCCGCATTACGCTACGCTCAGAATGACAATTTCTCGTTAAAATGCGTAAGTCCTAAAAATATTAAACTTCAATGTGCCAACATTGAAAGGAAATCGCAAAAAAGTTTTAGACGCAGTAATTTAAATATCAATAAGCGATAAGCCAAAAGGTGGACGGCAGCGATTATTTAGAAAGGAAGTAGTTATAATGCTTGGCATATTTGGATTTAGAAAAAGATTATACGGTAAGTTCTCGTATAATAAATAGTTAGATTTCGCAATCGAAGGTACGACAGTAACCATGCTTTCCAAGATCACTATTTGGGGACGAAAGAGTTCTTTCAACGTACAGAAGGTACTCTGGACGCTTGATGAACTGGGTATCGAGTACGAACACCGCAATGCCGGCGGAAGTTTCGGTGGCTTGGACGACCCACAGTTTCGTGCAATGAATCCTCATAGCTTGGTGCCAGTTATTCTTGACGAGCAGGGGGCGGTATGGGAGAGCAACTCGATCGTTCGCTATTTGTGTGCAAAGCACTCACCAGGTAATCTTTGGCTTGAAGAGCCATACGCTCGCTCTCTAGCTGACAGATGGATTGATTGGGCAGCAACAACACTTCAACCAAACTTCATGCAAATCTTCTGGGGCTACTATCGCACGCCAGAGGCGGATAGAAACTTCCGAGACATAGAGCGTGCGCTCGACAACTGCCACCGTAACTTCCGCGCCCTCGACGCGCATCTCGCGAACAACGAATACCTCGCTGGAACGCACTTCACGGCGGCGGATATCCCAGCTGGCACGACGCTACACCGATACTTCGGTATGGGGCTACAAGTTGAGCAACCTCCCAACGTACTCGCATGGTTCGGTCGTTTACAGGATCGACCTGCCTATCGGCGAAACATCCTCCAGCCCTTTCATGATCTCTACGGGCGCCTAGCGTTCTGAACGCGCTTGACTGAAGGGTTAGCTGTTGCTATACTCTCATGAACGAGAGCTAAATTATAGAGTTTCTGCAAAATATCAACCAGGCTAAAGCTGGTAAAAAGGTTTCTTTACAAAAACAAAAATTCCATCTTTTTACATTTGAGACAATAATATGGATACAACTCAGTTCGAGCTTGTAATTTTTGATTGTGATGGAGTTTTGGTTGATAGCGAACCAATATTGAATCGCATTTTTGCGGAAATGCTTACCGAAGTTGGTTTTCCTATTACTTATGCAGAAACGACTCGACAATTTAAAGGAAAGTCACTTAAAACCTGTCTAGAAATTATCGAGCAATCCTACGGCAAACCACTTCCCAAAGACTTTGTTGAACGTTGCAAGGAGCGAGAATTTGCCGCATTACGGCAAGAACTACAGCCAGTTTCAGGTATTACCGAAACGTTAGAGCAAATTACATTACCAAAATGTGTTGCATCAAATAGCAACCACCGTCATATTCAGCTAGTCTTAAATTTAACTGGACTTATACATAACTTTCAGGGAAAGTTATATAGTGCTAATGATGTTGCTCGCCCTAAACCTTTTCCCGACGTATATCTTTATGCAGCCCAGCAAATGAACACAAATCCACAAAATTGTGTTGTAATTGAAGACTCTGTATCAGGTGTACAAGCAGCATACAAAGCAGGAATGACAGTTTTTGGTTATGCTCACGACCATGATGGCGCCGCTCTTACTGCTGCTGGCGCCAAAATTATTTTCAACGATATGCACAAACTTCCTCAACTGCTGTACTTTTAACCTTAAAAATAACTATATGAGCCTTACTCAGTTCAATCTTATAATTTTCGATTGCGATGGTGTCTTAGTTAATAGCGAACCAATTATATATCGCATTTTTGCTGAAACACTAACCGATCGAAGTAAAAGCATATAGAAATTTATCTGTCGCTTTGGAAATAATGAGTTGTAAGAGTATTGAGAAATAATTAAAAGCTGGTGCGTGACGCTACAAGTCTTATAATTATATTGAAGTTTTTTCATGGCATCACGCACCCTACGTAAAAAATAAAACATCCCATAAAATACAAAAGTTGTTCATTTTACTAAACAATCAACATGACTCAAACTCAATGGACTGCGGTTGATAACTACATCAACGATTTACTTGTACTCTCCGACTCAGCACTGGATGCCACTATCCAATCTACAATTGATGCTGAATTGCCTCAAATTAATGTTGCTCCTAATCAAGGGAAACTACTGCATATTCTTGCTCAAATTCAAGGCGCCCGTAGAATCTTAGAATTAGGGACATTGGCAGGTTACAGTACCATTTGGCTGGCACGGGCACTACCAGCAGATGGCAAATTAATTACTCTAGAAGCCAATCTTAAACATGCTAAAGTCGCGCGTGAGAACATCGAACGGGCTGGGCTAGCTAATATTGTAGAAATCCGCATCGGAGCAGCACTAGATACATTGCCGCAGCTTGCTACTGAAGGTCAAGCACCCTTCGATTTTGTCTTTATAGATGCTGATAAAGCAAATATTCCAGATTATTTCACTTGGGCACTGAAACTAACTCGACGTGGCAGTGTAATAATTGTCGATAATGTTATCCGTAAAGGGGCAGTAATTGATGCGGATAGCACTGATGAAAATGTTCAAGGTGTGCGTAAATTTAATACACTACTAGCAGCTGAACCACGAGTCAAAGCAACTACAATTCAAACAGTCGGCAGCAAGGGATACGACGGGTTAGCAATTGCGCTGGTTGTCGCTGATTAAATGTCTTGTTGAAAAACCCCTGTAGAGAACGCCACTTGCGCGACTCGGGGGGAACCCCCGCATGGCAGTGGCTCAGTTACATGTAACGTCTCTACATTTTCATAAATATATAAATTTTAGGGCGCCTTATTTTCCCTATGGAGCGGGATTAGGATAACGAGTATGAACAGCATCCAATTCAGCCAAAATCTCTTCATCGAGAACTACATCTATACTTTCCAAATTTTCTTGAAGTTGCTCTAAAGTAGTGGCGCCAATAATTGTGCTGCTAACAAACCAACGACTTCGCACAAATGCTAAAGCCAAGGAAGCTGGTGTTAGCTTATATTTCTTGGCAATTTCGACATAAGCAGCTACAGCTTCAGTGACATTTGGCTTATTATAGCGCTGACCAAAACCTTCAAACAAAGTAATTCTTGTCTTTTGTGGTTTGCCATATAAATATTTACCAGTTAAGTAACCAAATGCCAAAGGACTATAAGCTAGTAACCCAATATTTTCATGGTAAGAAGCTTCTGCAAATGTCCAATCAAATACCCGGTTCAACAAGTTGTAAGCATTTTGAATAGAAACAACTTTGGGTAATCCTAACTGCTTGGAAATACTACTAAATGTAGCAATTCCCCAAGGAGTTTCATTACTTAAACCTATATACCGAATCTTTCCTTCTTTGATCAAGTCGGCAAAAATCGATAACTGTTCAGAAATAGGAACAGTCTCTCTTTCTTGATTTGGGTCAAATACTTTATTGCCAAATAAAGGAACGTAGCGGTCTGGCCAGTGAATTTGATATAGGTCTATATAATCTGTTTGCAATCGCTTCAAGCTATCATCTACTGCTTGTTTAACGTTAATTCTGTCAATTGCATTACCTCCATCACGTACCCACTTAAGATGACGACCAGGGCCAGCGATTTTTGTGGCAACAATCAGTTTATCTCGTTGCTGGTGCTTTAACCATTTCCCAATGTAAGTTTCTGTAAAGCCATAGGTTTCTCCACGAGGTGGAACGGGATACATCTCTGCTGCATCAAGAAAATTTACACCTTGAGAAACAGCATAGTCTAATTGTTGGTGAGCTTCTTCAATAGTATTTTGGTGCCCGTAGGTCATGGTTCCCAGACAAATTTCTGAAACTTTGATGTCACTTTCACCAAGTTGTTTGTACTGCATATTTTTGTATTATCTTGTCAGTTATCTATAATAATACTGTAAATCGATACACTAATCGTATTTTTTAAAAAAGTTTAATATTATATATAGTAAGTATCGAAACGTTACATATCCCAAAATGAGCGACAAATTCAAGACATAATACTCAACTTTAAGCGTATGAACTTCACAATGTTTATTGTTATAAACGGCGTCTTATTTTTCTCCAGGACGGGATTAGGATAACGACTATGAACAACATCCAATTGAGTCAAAATTTCTTCGTCAAGAACTACATTTATACTTTCACAATTCTCTTGAAGTGGTTATAATGTAGCAATTTTCAGAATGTGGTGCGTTATGGCTATCACCTAACGCACCTTACCATTAAATACTTTCGTTGATGTTCTTTGGAATTAAATATTTTTCTATTGTCCGACTTATAATGTCAGTTAACAAATTATTTGTCATCTTAACCAATTAATGTCACTGGGCATCTAATGCCCAAAACAAGGTTTATCAAGGATTAGCCCGTTCAGTATATATAAACTTTATATTTAG
>NZ_MRCD01000051.1 GCF_001904745.1 Calothrix sp. HK-06 | reverse complement strand
CCATTTTCGGGAACAGAGAACAGTATTATAAACGTCTTTAGCAAATCCCAACATAATGCTTTACTTCAATGAACTCAAATAAGCTGTCAACTGCTTGCTTATTATTACTAATTTTATCAACCAGCGCACACTTCAATACACGCGCACTAGCATCATCAGATTTAGATAATATTAAACCATCAATACAGGAAGCAGCACTCAAAAAAATATCTAAAAAAGTAAATACCCCTATTGACAAATTAGAAATTGTCTACACTTTCAAACCAACTTTTCGGACTCTTGGTAAAACTGGATTTGGGTTTGTCATTGTTGATAAACGTAATGGCAAGATATTTGACATAGCAGTAGATTCTAATGGACAAGAAATGAATATAGAGAAATTAGCGCAACAAGATAAAACTGCTTATGTATCTAAATATGGAAAACTATCACAAGGTTTATTTGAAAAAGTTACTTCTTCTAAACCTAATGACCAAATCTCTGTGGTAATTAAATTAAAAGTAGAAAGTCAAGATGTTAAAAGTATTCAGGCGCCAGTTCTAACAAGTACAGATACGCAACAGCAAACTATAGAAAACGAGCGAGTTGTGAATGAAGCAATCAACAAAATTGAAGAATTAGGGTTTAATGTAAATGGCGATAACTCTAATCCTGCGGTATATGGAAATTTAACCCCTACCCAAATACGCGCAATAGAAAAGCTAGATATTGTTGATAGCATTGATAAATTGTAGGTTGGGTGAAGCGTTAGCGTTTACGTAGTATGCCGTTATCCGTTAACGAAGTTTTCCCGTAGGGTAGGATATCCCGTTAACGTAAACGTAGTTTTCCCGCAGGGTAGTTTTCCCGTAGGGTAGGGTAGGCACAACCCAACTCTACGACGCACATTAAAAATATTATCTTGAGACAGTTTATTTAAAATTTGTATTGGAGTACGAGGATTCCTCGCTACAGCAATACGTACTCTTGGCTCTTTGTCTTCAGCTAGTTTTATCAAAAAGCTCAGAGGAATTTTAGAACTTATTGCTAGAGAAGCCCTAATTTCAGCTTCAGGGTTATTAAGCGCCCATTTTAAGAAAAATTTAGGTAGCTCTAATTGTTGAAATACACGCTTATTTGATTTGTAGAGGTCTTCAAAAAAACATGGATTTTCCAATAGTAATAGAGAAAGAGCAGGGTTATTTAATACATTGAGTGGCGCCTCAGAGAATAATTTTATCAGTACATCTACTGGTGTATTAGGATTTTGAGCAACAGCAAAGCGTGTTTTCACCTGGCTACTTGTAGCTAATTCTCGCAAACGTTCTGAGGGTGTAGTTTCATCTAAAGCTTCTTGCAAACTTTGACTCATAGTAATGGAATCACAAGTACTATCTATATGTACTTATTATTCCCTATGTAGATAAAAAACTTACCTTGGGGTCCTTTGAGGAATTTTTCTTACTCTCTTTCTGTGAACTCTGTGTCTCTGTGGTAAACAAATTAATATACTGTTGTAACTGGTATAGTGGACAGCTTGAATGAGCAAGCAATTAACATCACAACAAGAAGCTTTATTTTTAGAATATCAGGAAAAGTGGAGAAAAATAGCACTTTCAACGGAACCCATTGACAAAGAAAAAGCAAAAGTAGCAGTTAAAAGTGCGTATACACTAATTGGTGAGCCGCAACCTGAAGTTCTAATTTTTGATAGTCCTTATGCTGCGGGTTTGGCACTTGATAAATTACTTAACGAAACAGGTTTTTCAGAGCTAAAGTATAATGATATGCTAGATAGGCTTTGGGATAAGTTATTTACTTATCTTACTCATGCACCTGAAGATAAAGAAGATCCTAAACTATGGCATTTAACACACCATATTCATGATTTAGTTACAAGTCATATGTGGGAATTAGATTCTTCATTTGGTATAGGTAATATTTATATTCCAGAAGAATTTGAAGCGGGTAACGTTCAGCCAGATACTGCATGTTGTGAAGCTAGCTGGTTTGATTTTTGTATTTCTGAATTAAATTATCAGCACGACTCTAATCATTGGGAAATTTATGAAGCAATTCTTAAAAACTGTGGATGGATTGCTTCATATCAGGAGGTTTGTATTGTTTGTGAGCGTCCTTGTAAAATACTTTTTGATAATCAATTTAATCTTCATGCTGAAGGTGAAGCTGCGATTGAATTTATTGATGGGTTTAAATTATATGCCCATCATGGGGTAAGATTTGAGCCAGATTAAACTTATGTAATCAACCACAAAGGATACAAAGGAAGAAAAAGAAGATACAGTTTTAAAATTTTACGAATGATTTAGGACTGCTATAGACTACTTATATTATGTTATACTAATAACGGCTGAAAACTATACTTTTAAAGCAAGCGAAAATCTTTAAGATGCTACCCTGCGGGAAAACTGCGTTAACGTCCCTCAGCATGACAAAAGTCTAAATTTTACCCGTTCGCAGTATACAACATGGGTGTTATATCTGGAATCTCTAAGTAAAAACTATAAACAAGACTATATAGAGTAATAAAAATAACAATTTTTTTTAGTCCTCTTGAAGAGGACTTTGGCTATTAGCATATGGGTTTTCAACCCTATGCGGGTCAGAACGTAGCGAATAATTTACAATTACTGAGTATAATTCTACTCTTATATTTGAAACGGGCAAGGATGCCCGTTCCACAAGAGTTATTTTACAAGTTAGACAGAGGTTGTGCGAACTTCTGTTGCTGCTAGTAATTCTCTAACAACTCTTGCCGCAGCTTTTTGGGCTATTTGACCTGTTATTTGCTGACCTAGCTTTTGTACACCAGGGTTGAAAAGTATTTGGGTAAGTTGAGGCGCCAGTTGATTTGCATCAAAGCCGCGTGTTTCCTGTAAAATCTTGGCAATATTCTTGATATGCTCCATCGTTTGCTGCTGGTCGGTGTTGGCAGCAGGCGCCTCTGTGACTGCGGTTAGCCCAACTTGTTGACGCAGTAAGGAAGTAAAATTGTGCAAAGCGTTTCTTCGTAACCCATCAACAGTTTTAAACAACTCGTCAACAAGTTTTTCACGAATATACTGACCACGTTCGGATGATAGAAAGTCGAGTGCTTGGTTTAGTACTAAGTTAAAGTCGTAGTCTTGGTTGCCACGCGCGTTCTTTAACAAATTTTCTAAACGGTTCCAACGGAAGCTCCCATCTTTAAATAATAAGTCTCTTAAAGAGTTCCTTAATTGCGGCGCCGGGTCGGTTAATAATCGTTTTGCGACGTATGGATATGCTTCACTTAATACTTTAAAGTTGGGGTCGATGTAAATAGCGATACCTTCGAGTGTTACCAAAGAGCGAATAATTAACGCATAATAAGGAGGTACACGGAAGGGATACTCGTACATCAATTCTGACAGGTCGTCAGTTATACTCTTGATGTTGAAATCAGCAACGCTGGCGCCTTGAGCATTAGCAAAGACTTTGGCAAACGCTGGCACTATTGGCGTTAAGTCTGTATCGGGGGTGAGAAAATCTAGATTGACGTAATCTTGAGCTAAACCTTCAAAATCTCGGTTGACGACGTGAACAATAGCTTCGATTAAACCATAACGTTGTAGTGGTTGAACTTCGCTCATCATGCCAAAGTCTAAATAAGCGAGTTTTCCATCAGGTGTTGCAAGTAAGTTACCTGGGTGAGGGTCTGCGTGGAAAAATCCATGTTCGAGTAACTGCCGTAGCGAACACTGTACACCAACTTCGATTAAATAACGAGCGTCAATTCCTTGCGCGCGCAATTCCTCAGTTTGATTTAGTTTTGTTCCATATATCCATTCCATCGTTAAAACACGACGGTTTGTATACTCCCAATAAATTTTGGGAACATAAATATCTTTAATATGACCGTAAAGCTGGAAAAATCGCTCTGCGTTTTCACCTTCGTGGATATAGTCCATTTCCTCGAAGATACGTTCCCCCAACTCATCGAGTATTCCCACTAAATCGCTACGTACCCGCTTTACAGCCCGTTGTGCCCATCCAGCAAGTTTACGAAGCAAGTATAAATCTATGGCTATAGCTTCGCGTAAGTCAGGACGTTGAATTTTTACTGCAACTTCTTCACCACTGAAAAGCTTTGCTTTGTATACCTGTCCTAACGAAGCAGCAGCTATTGGTTGCGGTGAAATTTCTGCGTAAACTTCGTGTGGCTTTTGTCCAAGTTCTTCTTCTATAAATTGATATGCTATTTCGTTTGGGAACGCAGGAAGTTTATCTTGTAACTGCGTCAGTTCTTCTAAATATACAACAGGCACCAAATCTGGACGTGTTGATAAAGCTTGTCCAATTTTTATATACGCTGGCCCAAGTTTTGTCAGCAGTTTACGAAACTGTACAGCGCGCTTAATGTCGTTTTTTACTTTTACTCCCCGCTTTCCATCCCACCATATCCCAAAGGCAAATGCCAATGTTGGCGCCAATACCTTGAATATTCTTTTCAATACCCTGAATAGACGCGACTGATAGTAAACCGCAATTGCATCAGCATCGTACTTTAACTGCAAATCACTATTCCCCGAAGTCGAAGTTATCGCTCTTGGAGGTAAGTTTGCTAACTCTCCTGGTGCGCTATTTAAAGCCAAAGGTTGAACCTCAGTCAGCGTCTCGGGGTGACTATCTTTTTCAAGCACTAGGTTTGGTTGGGAAACTTTATTCACGTTCATGAACTACCACCACAGCTATATTGTTAAGTATTGTAACAAAGAATAAATTAATATTAAATTAATTACAGTAAGGCGCCTCTATATTTCAGCTTAACGTGCTTCAGTAAAAGGGATGTACCCAAAAAACCGCCAATATTATGTTAGCGAGCCGACAATAAGCAGTCACGAGGCATTAGAGATACAACATTGGGTATAGGGGTGAGTACTAAAATTTGTACTGAAACCGAGCTTTGTCACTGATTATTGCGACAAAAGTAAAACCATACCAGGTTTGATAAACTCATACTTGACGGGATAATTTGATGGTATCCCGCTTCTCAAAAGGCACGGAGATTTAGCTGGATGTTGCGAGTTCTACGAATCGAGAATTTTGCCCTCATCGACCAATTAGAACTTGAATTTGGAACTGGATTGAATGTTCTAACTGGTGAAACTGGTGCGGGAAAGTCGATTATACTCGATGCTATTGATGCGGTCTTGGGTGGCAAAGTCTCAAGTCGTGTAATTCGTACTGGTACTAATCGCTCGCTAGTCGAAGCTACTTTTGTTTCTGACTCAGCTTTAGCGCATTGGTTAAGCGAACAAGAAATTGATTTAATCGATGATAATTTACTAATCGTTAGCCGCGAAATTTCTATTACTGCCAGTAATGTTCGCAGTCGGTCACGTTTAAACGGTGTACTTGTTAATCGTCAAGTCATGAACGAGTTACGCGATAGATTGGTAGAAATTACTGCCCAAGGACAAAGTGTCTTGGTCGGACAATCTTCTCAAGTTCGTGACTGGTTAGACGTTTACGGTGGTAGTACGCTTCCCCAACACCGTGATGTTGTTGCAGGTGCTTATGTTACCTACCAACAAGCACATTTAGCGTTAGAACAACGTCGCACATCCGACCGCGAACGTTTACAGCAACTTGATTTATTAACTTATCAAGTAACTGAACTTGGTGCCGCAAATTTAGACGACCCCGACGAACTCGAACTACTCCAACAGGAACGCGAGCGTCTTACCCACGTCGTTGATTTGCAACAAATGAGTTATAAAATATACCAAGCTTTATATCAAAATGATGGTGATGCTCTTACTGTTACAGATTTACTGGGTGATAGTGAAGGCGCCTTAACAGACATGGTTGAGTACGATAAAGAGCTACAACCGTTATTAGATTTAATATGTGATGCTCAAACAGCAGTGTGTGAAGTCGCTCGACAAATAAATGCTTATGGTGAAAGTCTTGAAGCTGACCCGCAGCGTTTAGAAGAAGTCGAGGAAAGAATTCGCGAACTCAAACAAATTATTCGTAAATACGGGCCAACATTAGGGGACGCCATCGCCCATTACAACCGTACACAAGCCGAGTTAGCAGCACTGACCAACTCGGAACAATCTATCGAGAGTTTGGAAAAGCAAGAAAAAGCTTGTTTCGACAAATTAATCAAAGCTTGTAACAAGTTAACGCAATTACGGCGCCAAGCTGGTGAGAAATTAGAAGCTGAGTTAATTCGCGAACTCAAACCGTTAGCAATGGAAAAAGTGCAGTTCAAAGTTGATATTACCCCAACTACACCAACATCAACGGGCGCCGATAAAATTACCTTTATGTTTAGCCCCAACCCAGGTGAACCTTTACAACCTTTGTCAGAAACTGCAAGTGGTGGGGAAATGAGTCGATTTTTACTCGCACTCAAAGCTTGTTTCTCACAAATTGAGGCGCCGGATACAATGGTGTTTGACGAAATTGACGTTGGAGTATCGGGAAGAGTCGCGCAAAGCATCGCCGAAAAACTCCACCAAATTAGCTATCAACAGCAAGTGTTATGCGTCACTCACCAACCTCTTGTAGCGGCAATGGCAGATAGACATTTTCGTGTCTCTAAGCAAGTAATAAATCAAGCCCGTCAAAAAGACAACAACGGACACGCAGAAGAACGTACAGTAGTAAGAGTCGTAACCTTAGACAACCTAACAAAGCGTCGTGACGAACTCGCACAGTTAGCAGGAGGAAAATCTGCCCAAGATGCTATAGCTTTCGCTGACTCACTATTAGTACAAGCACAACACCACCGCAATAAACTGGCAACGGATGATAAACGGATGTAGCGGATGATTTTGCCCTTATCCGTTATATCCGTTGCGAAGTTCACATTTTCAAACAATTATCGGAAATTTGGGAATTATAACTGTAGTAAAACTATTGGCAGTAGTATTGAGAAGTCCTAAATGAACGATAAGTTACACTTGAATGGGCTACTTGAAGAAATTTATCAACAGCTATTACCCCAAGTGAAGGTAGAAAGCGTTCACCCTCACGACCCGGTAGAAGTTAATAACTTGCCTCAACCCTGGCGCCTATTAGGCAGAGGTAATTATGCTGCGGTATTTTGTCATCCTAATTACGCAGATGAAGTTGTAAAAATTTATGCACCGGGACGGCAGGGTTTTGAGGAAGAGATACAAGTGTACAGTCGTCTTGGAGAGCATCCAGCTTTTTCTCAGTGCTATTACGCGAAACCGAACTTTTTGGTTTTAAAGCGTTTACTTGGTACTACTCTATACGACTGTATCCAACGAGGTATGCGGATACCGAAGCAAGTTATAGATGATATTGATGAAGCATTAGAATACGCACAAAAAAAAGGACTTTATCCTCACGATATTCACGCGCGTAATGTGATGATGCATGAAGGTAGAGGTTATGTGGTAGATATATCAGACTTCCTTCATCAAGAGAGTTGCTCGAAATGGGACAACTTTAAAAAAGCATACTATTGGCTCTACCGTCCTATACTGCGTCCACTTGGGCTACGGGTACCTTACTTTGTCCTTGATATCATCCGCAAGGGTTATCGTGCTTTTTCTAAGTTCACAAAAAGTTGTCATCGACAATTAGGGAGGTTACTTGGTTACAAATCTTCAAAATATCTCAAACGCTTTAAACGATAGTTAACCTGTTTATAATGCTTAAAAAGTTAACTCTAGTTATCTATTTTGCTCTGGAATTAATTTAATACAGGACTACCATAACAGGAAATATAACCTGCGGAAGCTTATATTTAGCTCAATTCAGCCCTCAGAAAGATGGAGAATAAGTCATTTATTTCTTACTCTTTCTATTAAGGAATATAAAACCACATTGAGGGCAAATAATTATGGTACTTCATAAACTTGGAGATTTTGACCCAGATTACCGCGATACTTTTGAAGGAAATGATATCAAAGGTTTGAGTGTATATGCTGAAGCAAGCGATGAAAAAATCGGTACTATCAGCGATGTATTAGTAGACGAAGAAGGTCGTTTCCGTTATTTTATTGTAGATTTAGGTTTCTGGATTTTTGGTAAGAAAGTATTATTACCAGTCGGTCGCTCACGCATCGACCATACTGCTGACCGCGTTTATGCTATTGGTATGACACGTGAGCAAGCAGATGCACTACCAGAATTTAATAACGATCTTGCTATTGATTACGATTACGAAGAGAATGTTCGCGGAGTTTATCGCGGTTCGGGAAGCAACAATATTCGTACTTCTGACGTAGCAAATACTACATCATTAGATGCAGTAACACCATTAGATGCATCAATGCCTCTTGATGCTTCTGCAGCAGCAATGGGTACAGCATATACAACAGGCGCCGCCGCAGCACCAGCAAGCACATCTGAGTCACGCAAAATTGCTGACACCCCTGTATACAACCGTGATTCATACACATACAAAGATGAACCATCGTTGTATGACTTGAATGAGCAAGACCACCAAACATTACGCTTATACGAAGAACGTTTGGTTGCTAACAAAGAACGTCGTAAAACAGGTGAAGTTGCCATTGGTAAGCGCGTTGAAACAGAAACCGCGCGAGTTGCTGTTCCAGTCGAAAAAGAAAGAGTCGTTGTTGAGCGTGTAACTCCTACCAATGCAGGTAGAGCAGTAACTCCCGACGCAACAGCATTCCGTGAAGGTGAAGTAGCTCACGTAAATATTTACGAAGAAACTCCTGATATCCACAAAGAAACTGTTGTTCGTGAAGAAGTTCGCGTTAGTAAAGTTGTAGACCACGATACAGTGGAAGCAAAAGAAACAATTCGTCGTGAAGAATTAGACGTAAATGCTCCTGGTCTCGATATTGACCAACGCTAAGAACTTTCAAAAATTATCTTGCAAACCTTGTAAACTCTTGTGGGGTGGGCATCCTTGCCCGCCTTAAAGTCAGAAAAAAAACAGGCTTTCTATGCCTGTTCCACAAGAGTTCCACAAGAGTTTCACAAGAGTTACAGAAGATTTATATATTAAAACCTTTTTTCTAAATAAAAAATAAATTTAAATATCTATAAATTTACCAAGGATTGAGTTATGACAGTCGCTTCAGAAAACGTTAGTAATTTAAATAGTACAGAAAAACAAACACAAATTATATCTTTACTAACCAATCTCAATAAAAAGATTAGAAATTTTGCTGTAGTTGACACAGAGTTAGAGCAGGTAGGCGCTGTTAAAGATGTGATAATTGACTCTAATCGCCAAATTAGCTTTATTATAGCTGACCATCAAACAACACCAAGATTATTTATACTAAAGGGTCAACACGTTCAAAAAATAGACCCACAGCTAAGAAAAATTTTTCTAAATATAGATAGTACACAAGTTAACAACCTACCAGAATATCAAGAACGAAACATGGAAATAAATACAGACGCACAAGGTTTATCTTCAGATAGCTACGTTGCAGATTCTCATATAGCTGATGCTACATCAGAAATACATACGCAGCAAACTACCTTGCAAAGCGAAGACGTAATTAAGTTACTTGAAGAACGGTTAGTTGTTGACCGCACTAAGCGAAAAATCGGTGAAATAATTGTTCGTAAAGAAATTGAAACCCGAATGGTGACAATTCCTGTTCGCCGTGAAAGATTAATTGTAGAACAGTTAAGTCCCGAACATAAGCAACTCGCGAATATTGACTTAGGGGAAGAACAATTAACGCACGAAGAGTCAACACCTGTTAGCTCAACTCCAGCAATGCCATTGACGAATAGTTTTGAAGGTAGCTTGACTATTACTGGAGAGTTCAGTTCGCCAAAAGTCGCAAGTTTGTTACTTAATGCTATTGCCCTGGAACGTAATCATGGTTGTCAACGAATACAAGTCACTATCGCTGTCGATAATGAACAACTTCAACAAAAATACCAAGAATGGTTTGCACGTACTTCCATTGGAAACCGTCAGGAGAATGGTAATGGAAAATAAAGATTTTATTAAGCTTTAAAACAATTTATGCAATTTGGGCGCCTAATGGTTGCCTTTTTTTATCAATGCAAAAGTTATAATTTTTAATATACGGCTTTTACCTTAAAAAAATTTGGAATTATGCCTGCGGCTAGTTGTTAAAAGTTGTAGGCTAGAGTAGTGGGTTTTTTTATATAAGCAATGAATTCGGTGTATATCCTTATCGCGGTGGTTTTAGCTACGGGCGGGATAATAGGGAGTGTTGGTGACAAATTCGAGAAAAGAGTTCGTAAACACCGCTTATCACTATTTTTCCTACGTCCAAAACATACAATATTACTGATAGCTTTTTTTACAGGTGTACTTATTTCAGCTTCAGCGCTTTTTATTGTGTTTGCTGCTGATGCGGGGTTGCGAAACACGGTGTTTCAAATTGATGCTTTGCAGCAAGACATAAGTACTAAAAAAAAAGAGTTAGATGTGTTAATAAGACAGATACAGATAATAGAAAAAAGTTAGTAGTAAGGTGGGCAGTGCCCACCATACAAATATACCTACTATTAAACTAGGGGTAGTAAAATTTCAAATTCTGTACCAGCGCCTGGTTGAGAGTGAATTTTAAATTTGCCTCCGTGTCTTGCTGTAATAATACGATAGCTGGCGGCTAGGGTTGTTTCTTTGTCTGCGCGCTTTTCGACCGAAAATGATTCAATTATTTGTTGCTGGGTTTCTTCGGATAGTTCCTTGCTGTTATCGACGATGCGTACTGAAACCCAGCGTGAGTCAACTGCGCTACTTGTTGTTGGTGGTAAAGAAATTACCTCGGTTATAATTTCTATTCGAGGTTTTTCTTCATTACAAGTGGTATCAAGCTTATTATATTGCTGTCGGATTGCTTCATCGAGCAGACTATCGACTGACCGACTCAAAATATTCATGAATACTTGATTGAGTTGCCCTAGGAAACAATATACAGGAGGTAATGACCCATAATTTCTGATTATCTCTATTTCGCCTTTGACTCGGCTATTAATCAATAAGATTACGTTTTCAATACAGGTGTGTATATCTGCCGGTTTGGGGTAAACTGCATCAATATGGCAAAAGTTTTGTAAACTGATTACAAGTTTTTTAAGCCGTTCTGCTCCTGTTCGGATACTTGTAAGCGATTTATTTAAATCCTGTTCTAAAAAATCAAATTCTATATCTTGCATCAAATAGACGATATGTTCTGAAGGGTTGGGCAATTCTCGGTTATAAGCAGCAATCAGTTTTAATAAGTCTTGGGTATAGTTAGAAACGTGGGTTAAGTTACCCCATATAAAATTTACTGGGTCAAGAATTTCGTGTGCTACTCCATCGACTAATCGCCCTAGAGAAGCCATTTTGTCGTTTTGGATGATTTGCGCTTGGCTACGTTCGTACCTGACTTGTGTTTCTATACCCCGAATTTGCCATGATGCAATATTTAATTCTGATATATCGAGTAAGTAATAGGCGCCTTCAGATGATTTGACAACAACTGGTTCGCTCAGTAGTTCAGGAGAACGCCTTAATGCTAGTTGCATTGCCGTCAAAATAGAAGTTGTCTCAGACAAAAGTAACACACCAGTCCGGGCATAACTGTAAAGAATACTCAGGGGTTGCTCGAAAAACATTTCCTTGCCAAACGGGCGAATTAAAAATTCTAATAACTGGCGCCGCGAAAGCATTCCTATGTAATTGCCGTCTTCGAGCAGTATCACCCCAGGTACAAGCGGGTATTTCTCAAACACTTGAGCAATACAGGCGCCTGTACAAGATGTTTTAACCTCGAATGTATATAATGACAATTCTTGCAACGTAGAGTCTAGACTTAGGTCACCTCTATTGCCTTCGATAAGAATTGGCGTATTGATTTCGGAAACAAATTCTTGTTGCACTCTAGACCCTGATTATTCATTAATTTACGTTCTTAAAATATTGCTAACGAGAATCGCTAGCTCTTCTAGGCTATTTCAGTTTTGCGTTTTGCGGTATGTGGAAAATAGGGAATAGCAATTTTGTGCCAATTGGTAAACCTCCGAGCCATTTTGATTTTAAAAGCTTTGTAAAATCTCAATAAAATTACGTAAAGTTTTCTTTTTTATGAGCAATTTTACTGTAAGTATATTCTGGCTAGATAAATATTGCATGTAAGTATCATCACTATAAACAAATACTATGCTGTTATTTCTAATCAAATGTATATATAATTTCCGAACATATATGTATAAATTATTACCTTTTTATTGAAAGATGAAGTATGGAACAATAATTAGTAGTAAGTAGACAATGTAACAAGTGCTACTTTAATCTCAACGTCAAACTCTGTTTAAGTTATATTTAATTACCTGTACTTGTTTTTGATCCCCATTTCGATACAATGCGGGAACATAACTATAAATGCTAATCTCCGCTTTGCTCCAGCACACTTATGAATCAACTGAGTAACGGTTTTACGATATTTCTAAGTTTATTAGTCGAGGCGATACCATTTTTGCTGCTTGGGGTTTTGTTCTCTAGTGTGCTGCTGTTCATGGTTGATGAGCGCAAGCTAGTTGAAAGAATGCCAAGGAACCCTTTATTGGGGGCCTTTGTTGGTAGTTTAGTAGGCTTTTTGTTTCCTGTCTGTGAATGTGGCAACGTTCCAGTCGCTCGTCGTTTGTTGATGCAAGGGGTTCCTACATCCGTTGCAATTGGTTTTTTGTTAGCGGCGCCTACAATAAACCCGATTGTAATTTGGTCTACATGGACGGCGTTTCGCGACCAGCCAGAAATTGTAGTGCTACGGGTAGTATTTTCCTTGGTAATAGCAACAATGGTTGGTTGGGCATTTAGCTTTCAAAAAGATTTAACGCCACTAGTGCAACCAGCTATCGCGCGCTATCTCAAATTCAACCCACCCCCGCAGCAATCATCAAAACGTCGTAGTGGCAGAGGGCAAAATACTAGAGTTCAAACGGGTAATTCAACATTATTACAGTCGGGCACTTATATTTTGGGTGGTTCGTCTTCTGGTCAAATTACTCGTATCGACACAAGTCCAGAAGAAGTGGCAATCGCAAATCAAACAAAACCAATGTCTGATAAATTGCGCTTGGTGTTGGATAATATTATTCAGGAACTGCGCGAGTTAGGGGCAGTGATGGTGATAGGTAGTGCAGTTGCAGCAGCAATTCAAGTACTTGCACCACGCGATATAATATTGAGTTTGGGCGCCGGAACGATAAGTTCAATCGTCGCAATGCTTGTACTAGCGGTAGTAGTATCGATTTGTTCTACAGTAGATTCATTTTTTGCCTTGTCATTTGCTTCTGCTTTCACAAGTGGTTCATTGCTAGCATTTCTGGTATTTGGACCAATGGTTGATATTAAAGGTATTGGGCTGATGCTGTCAATTTTTAAACCACGAGCATTGTTTTATTTATTTACATTGGCTGGACTACTAACGTTTTTGATGACGCTATTTTTGAATTTACACGTCTTTTAATATCAAATGACTAGTCAAACGAATACTAAACCCAAAATTTCTCCGAAACTTCTAGCTTGGCTTGATGTTGTAGCGATTGGTTCTTGGGGAGTTTTGATGTTGAAATACTGGCAAACTGGTAAATTAAACATTTTAATTCACCCTGATTATTTCTGGTTAATAATTGTTGCGAGCATAGCGTTATTATTAGTTGCTTCTCTAAAAGCTAAAGAGTTATTACAAAGGCGCCGCTATAACGAAGTTGCCCTGGCCCAACATCTAACAGTTTTTCCTCCAGGTTGGAGTAGTTCGTTATTAATAATTACAGCGCTTCTAGGCTTTTTTATTACACCCCAAGTTTTTGCCAGTCAAAGCGCAATGGATAGAAGCGTCACCGAGTTACTGGGACCAACACGTTCCCAACCGCAAGCTTTCCGTGCTTCAGTTCGTCCAGAAGAAAGGTCATTAGTAGAGTGGGTAAGAACCCTCAACATTTACCCAGAACCTGATGCTTATACAGGGCAAAGAGCAAAAGTTCAAGGTTTTGCCATGTATCCCAAAGATATAGGTCAAGACTTTATGATGCTGTCACGGTTTGTAATTACTTGTTGTGCTGCTGACGCTTACCCAGTTGGAATACCCGTCAAACTATCTGAAGGTCGAGATAAATATCCCGCTGATAAATGGTTTGAGGTTGAAGGCAAAATCATTACAGAAACCTTTAATGGAAAACGTCACCTCGCCATTAACGCTACATCTATTAAAGAAATTCCACAACCAAAAAATCCTTACAGTTCATAGAACCCAAGAAACCTGGTTCCAATAAACCGGGTTTCTACGCATTCATTGTCGCAGACAAATTTTTATTTTCATTACAAGATATTAACAGAAACCCGGTTTCTACAAATGGCTAAAAAAAAGTTTACATTATTACCTATTGACCGTATTTCTATTGCTCTGATAGTAATAATATCTGTACTAATTGGTATATTACTTATCCAAGGTGATGTTGTTAGGGCAAGCGTCAGAAACTTTAGTTGGGAAAATCAAAAAGTCGGCGCCGATGATACTTCTTTCAGCATGACATTTAGTCGTCCAATGGATGCTAAAAGTGTTGAAAATAATTTAAAAATAGACCCTCCATTAGCTGGAAAGTATAGCTGGGCAGGACGACGGATGGTGTACACGCTGTTAACTCCGGCGCCTTATGGTACAAATTATAAGGTTCAATTACAGGGAGCAGTCGATAAGTTTGCCAAAAAACAGGGTAAAAACTTAACGCTTCAACCTTTTTCAGGCGCCTTCCGCACGCGCGACCGTGCCCTTCTTTATATTGGTGCGACAGGAGAAGAACAAGGAAGGTTAGTACTTCAGAACTTGACGCAAGACCAAAAAATAGTCCTTACCCCCAAAGACCTAGCGGTTATGGACTTTAAACCTTATCCAGGAGGAGATAAAGTTTTATTCTCTGCACGTGCAAAAACAAACCAAGATTTGCTATCCGGCAAAATATATACCGTCACTACAGGCTTTCCGAGTAAACCAGGAGAAGAAGCACAACCCGCAAGTCGAGTGGATTTGGTACTAGATAGTGAAGGGTATCAAAATCTAAAATTCGATTTATCACCCGATGGCAAAACTATAGTTATTCAACGTGGCAAAAAAGATAGTCCTGGTGATTTTGGGTTATGGTTTATGTCCGCACGTAAAGATTCATCGGAACAAACTAAACTTACTCGTCTAGAAAGTCAACCAAGTGGAGACTTTTTAATTACCCCCGATAGCAAAGGGGTAGCTGTTGCCCAAGGTGAGGGTGCAGCAATTTTGCCATTACAAAAAGACGGTAGCAGACCGCTTGACTTTTTACCTCAGTTTGGTTTAGTACAAGCGTTTTCCAAAGATGGGACACAAGCTGCAATGGTTAAATTTAACCGCGACTTTCAAAATCCGACTCGCTCGTTATTTTTAGTCACAAACCAAGGTGTAAACAAAGAACTGATCAAAACCACTGGTACAATAATTGGTTGTGAATTTGACGCAGCATCACCGAATCTTTACTGTTTAATTACCCAATTATTACCTGGCGACCAATTTTTGGAACAGCCATATTTTATAGCCATTAACCTAAAAACAGGGCAACAAAAAGCATTACTAGTTCTTCCAGCAGGGCAACGTAATATACAAATGAGTCTTGCACCCGATGGTTTAGGGTTGCTGTTCGACCAAGTAGTAAGCCAAGAAGGTGGCGCCTCAACAACTAGCAACTTAAAAACCTCATCAGGTGAAACAATATCAGGCAGTAGTCTTTGGCTAATGCCCTTGCTACCCGTTGCCGACGCATCAAATGCCGCCGAAATAAAACCCGAACAACTACCAATAGCTGGCTTTTACCCACGTTGGCTCCCGTAATTAGTTAGGAGGCGCGGAGTTAGGAGTTAACTCATGACTCATAACTCTTAACTCATAACTTTGAAATAAGTAGAATGTAAGTACAATTAGTGCTATAAAATACTATGAACAGGTTTGTAGACCCTAGGTCGCTTCAAAAGTGTTCTGGGTAAAATTTTATAATAAATACGAATACGCTAAAAACCCTCGCTCAGTACGCCGAAATAATTTTTTAACTTGTGGGTGAAAAGTGATGAATGAAGCTAACACCCCAGATAATGGGGCTACCGAACAACCAACATTATCTGAGACAACCGCACAATCTGAGGCTATAGATTGTCCGTTTTACTCGGTTGTGCCGCATAATTTACCAAATCCAATGTTGACGAACACAACTCATGTGTCAAGCGAAGAGGATAATAATAACGCTGATTTGAAGCAGCAAGTTTTCACCTTAAATGAAGAACAATGGGAAAGTCAGGTAATTACAACCCCTGAAATGTCAGAAAATAATGACAACCAGGCGCCGTCAAAAGATTGGGTAGCAGAACCAGACAGTGCCAAATTAGCAGCAATTGATGCAGAATTTCAACAAATGCTCGCGTTAAACCATGAGTTACGAGCAGCAAACGATACACTATATAGTCAAGTAGAAGAATTAACGTCTCGTTTGGCAGAGTCTGAAAAAGCTGTGCAGTTTCAGCAAAAGCGTTATAGCGTCACCGAAGCAATGCTGAAACAACAAACGCAAGAACTTTGTGCCACTCAAGAACAAGTTCAATCACTTTATCAGCAATTAGACAATTCTTTACAAAACGTTCAACGTCAAGAAACTTTAGTTGAGACGTATAAAGCTCAGTTAGAATTTAACCAACAGCGTCTCGCACAGTTAGAGCGAGAATGCGCTAACTTGCAAGCTAACTATAGTTCGCAGTCACAGCAACTAATTCAGTCAGAAACTGCGTGTAAAGAACTGCGAACAAGGTTAATGCGACAGCAGCGTCAAACATTGCAATTTAAGGCAGCGCTTGAAAAATGCCTAGACCCGATGTCTGTTGTAGAAAGTAATGATAACGAATCTCCAACGTGTCAAACTATAGTTAGCGATTCTGCTTCTCTGAAAAAATTTAGGTCTTTGTTTGTAAATGCCGAGCCGATAAAACCCTGGTCATCAAATGAAGATTTTGATTCTGTAGAGCCAAATATCGAATCACTAAACGAGAATATGTTTGTACCACAAAATACACCTGCACAACCAGAACCACTAGAGGTGCCACCTCAACAAGAAGCACATCCTGCTGACAACTTAGATGAGCAAATCGACAGCGTAATTCAAATGTACTTTGTCTCTCAATCGGCGCCAGCTTCATCAGAAGTGAATAGAGAACAAGATATTTTGGCACCAGAAACAACTTCCTTTAAAGAAGCAGAAAACATATGGGATACAGTAGCGGACGAAGTTGAAACTCAATCCTTGAATTTTATAAGTCAACAAGCAGATAAAAATAGTACGAATAATAATACAGCAATTACTCCGGAAATAGTTATTGAGAATAACTCAATTCCAAATGCTGTGGAAGAAGATTACTGGGCAGAAGTGTCGCAGCTAACACATTTAGATTTACCAGCCACAGAATCACCACATCATCCTTCCCATAATATTGATGATGCAAATTCTCCTTCACCAGTAGTTTACCCCAGGCGCCCACCCAAAGGACGTAAATCATTATCGTCTGTACAATTACCTAAATTTCCTCCAAAACCTCAACAGTAAAGAGCGTTTCAAATCAACTATCATGAACATAACGTACCAACGTTAATGTGTACTTATGTTATTTGATGAAACCCATCTCATGCGACTGTCGCAAGGACAGCTTAATACACTAGAAAAGTGTCCGCGACAATTTCAGCATACTTATTTAGAGCAACTTTACTCTCCTGTTGACCCAGACCACGATGAAAAGCTAATGCTGGGAAGTCGGTTTCACTTGCTCATGCAGCAACGTACAATGGGTTTATCTATCGATAGTTTTTTGGAAACTGATGCTCAGTTACGCGGTTGGATAGATGGACTTAATACTGTGGCACCGTTTATTCTAGAGAAAACGAGTGATGAAACATTCAAAGAAAGCGAACATTATCGAACTCTACAATTTCAAGACTATTTACTCACGGTTGTTTACGATTTATTGATTGCTGATAATTCCCTGGCGCAAATCTTAGATTGGAAAACTTATCCAAAACCACAAAATCAGAAGTTTTTAGAACAAAACTGGCAAACAAAGCTTTATTTATTCGTTTTGGCAGAAACTAGCCAATATGTGTCAGAAAATATTTCTATGACCTATTGGTTTGTTCAACCTCATGATAAACCACAAAGCATAAAATTTAATTACAGCACTGCTCAACACGAGCAAACAAAAAATAAATTAAATCAGTTACTTACTCAACTAAATCGATATATAACTGCATATTACCAAGGCAAAGATTTTCCACAAGTTCCTGAAGGCAGTAAAATATGCGACAACTGCCAATTTGCAGCACGGTGTAATCGAAATAACTTGCCCATTAGCAACTCTCAACAGACTCCCTCCTTAGTATTAGACCCTTCACTACTTGACTTAGTTACGATTGAGGAAGTAACCCTTTCGTAAATGTAGAGACCGTGTTAATTCGGTCTCTACTGATTAATTTTTATTGTATGCAATTTGATAATAATGACACAGTGTTTGTTCGCGAATTAGGAATTGATGATATTGCCGCTATCTACCATCTAGGGGAAGAATTATTCACGAGTGATTTATACCCATATTTATACCGCACGTGGGATGAATGGGAAGTAATAGGACTTTACAACACCGACCCAGAATATTGCTTAGTCGCTGAAATCGATGGTGAACTTGCTGGATTTATATTGGGGACAATTATCACTAAAACTACCTGGACTTATGGTTATATTCTATGGTTAGGAGTTAATCCAAAGTTTCAGCGTCGTGGTGTGGCTGACAAACTGGTAGATAAAGCTATTTCTCGCATGATTGAAGACGGCGCCCGTTTTATGCTTGTAGATACAGACCCTGCCAATGCCCCAGCGCTTAAATTCTTTAACCGTAAAGGTTTTGGTAACACGCGAGAGCATATTTTCCTATCGATGAATTTGAGTAAGCACGAGCATTACGGCAGGTTAATAGAATACGAACATCAAAAAGCAGAACGCGCAGGATATCGAAGAGTAGCAAGGGAGCGGAGTAGAAGGAACCCAACGTTGCGCGCAGGTAAGCCAGACGCAGGCGCCAGTGATGTTGTTTTGAATCCCCTTGTCAATCATATTCCGTCACCAGATGAAACATCTAGCAGCCAGGATTAAAAAAACACCTCGCACAATGTAAAAAAAAGTTATGCTAACTTTTATGAAGATTTAAGAATTTGGGGAGAACACGGCAATGGAACTATCTCCATCGGTTAAGTACGGGTTGAATTTCGTCCACCCAGTCCTGATGTGGGGGTTATTATTAGTATCACTGTACGCTGCTTATCTGGGTTTAAAAATACAACGTACCCGTGGCGCGCAAGGTGAAGAAAAGAAAGAGCTAATTAAAGGACGTTATAATGTCCGTCACTTTCAAATTGGTTCTTTGCTATTAGGCTTTATGGTGGCTGGTTCTGTAGCGGCGATGGGTGTGACTTATATTAATAACGGCAAGTTATTCGTTGGTCCCCACTTGCTTATAGGACTTGGAATGACAGTTCTAATTGCGTTTTCAGCATCACTTTCCCCTTTTATGCAAAAAGGCGCCAATTGGGCACGCATGACACATATTTTAATCAATTTCACTATATTGGGTTTGTTTACTTACCAAGCTATTAGTGGTGTACAGATTGTACAAAGAATTATAAGTAAAGCTTAATTGAAAAGCGAATGGTCGCTGGAATATACTCCAGCGACCATTAAACATCGATTATTGAGCATTATCACTTTTTTGAAAAAGATACACCTATTGAACCGTGAAAATCGTCTTGAACCTTACGTGTTAAGCGACGTGAGACTTGACGAACAATTTGGTTAAGCAAACGGTCACCCGTGCTTTGTATCAACGACTGAGGTAAGCGCTTAATAAACTTAGGGAATTGAATATGAACTGCTAAATTTAATTCCCATTCAACGCACGTCTGAACCGAACCAATTGAAACATCTTCCCCACGGCACTCGACGAGTTGCAAGCTAGCGCGGTAATCTACATCGTATCCAGGCGGATTGTAATCGGGAATTGGGATGGTCTGAATTCTGTAAACACCTTCATTGGGTGGTAAAAGTTCTAAACCGATTTTTGGTTCAACTTCATAATTGAAGGCGCCAAAGCGACCAATAACCAAAGCATAACCATTTTGACCAAGTGGCTGAACCTTCATTGGTTCTGCACAGCGTACAAACCACTCAGAATGACAGTTTAAATATTCTGCCACAGTTTGAGATGGCGCGTACATTTCCATACAATCGCTGTAGCGACAATGAAACGTTATTGGTTTGCCAGCGTCAATATTGGAGATTAAGTCCTCAGTGTTGACTAAACCTGATGTTACAGACATTACTTGCTCCGTGGTATCAAGTGCTTGGTATTCTTGGTCTTTCGATAGCATAGCCGTACTCCTGTGTCTTTTTCCTTGCCCTTTATTAATCATTCCCACATTTAAGATAAGGTTTCGTACTAATCTTCTATTTTTACCAAAACCTTAAAAATATGTAACAAAGTTCATTTAATCTTTTTGATAATCAGACTTAATCAAACACTTACTAGTTTCTTAGGGTAACGTTTATCATGAAAGCTTTTGTAGCAGGTGCAACAGGTGAGACAGGTCGTCGCATAGTTCAAGAACTAGTTGCGCGCAATATTCCCGTTCGTGCCTTAGTTCGTGATATCAACAAAGCAAGAAGTATTCTTCCTGCGGGTGTTGATTTGGTGCAGGGTGACGTTCTTGAACCTGGTACCCTTACGACAGCACTAGGTGATAGTACCATAGTTCTTTGTGCTACTGGCGCCAAGCCAAGTTTCGATCCCACCGGCCCATACAAAGTGGACTTGGAAGGCACAAAAAACTTAGTTGATGCTGCTAAGGGTAAAGGAATTGAGCATTTTGTTTTAGTAACTTCGCTGTGTACTTCACAATTTTTTCACCCACTGAATTTGTTTTGGTTGATTTTGGTATGGAAAAAGCAAGCTGAAGAATACCTTCAAAAAAGTGGCTTGACTTATACAATTGTCCGTCCAGGTGGGTTAAAAAATGAAGACAACCAGGATGCAATTATCATGCAAAGCGCTGACACATTGTTTGACGGTAGCATACCTAGACAAAAAGTGGCGCAGGTTTGCGTCGAAGCTTTATCAGAACCAAGCGCAAAAAACAAGATAGTCGAAATTGTGGCAAAACCTGAAGCGGCGCCGAAAGGTTTTGGTGAGTTATTTGCTGGTGTTGCTTAGTAATCTTGCAACGGATGGAACAGATGTAACGGATAATTTATTACAAACTGAAATGAATCAACCATCCGTTACATCCGTTAGGCATCCGTTGCCAATTTACCCTCTTTTTTCCTATGTCTCTGAACTTAAAAAGCGAATACAAATCTTTTGGTGGTAAACTCGGCTTTTACTCTCACACTTCAACTAGCTGCAACAGCGAAATGCGCTTTGCTATATATCAACCTCCACAAATACAAAAGCCTCTCGCCGTTTTGTACTTTCTTTCGGGGTTGACTTGTACAGAAGAAAATTTCATGGTCAAAGCTAATGCCCAAAAATATGCTGCGGAATATGGGTTGATATTAGTTGCACCAGATACAAGCCCTAAAAATACAGGTATTCCAGGTGAGGATGATGATTGGGACTTTGGCATAGGTGCCGGATTCTATGTTGACGCAACACAAGCACCTTGGTCAACTTCTTACAACATGTATAGTTATATAGTTGAAGAGTTGCCTAATATAATCGCCGCCAATTTTTCTATTGATGCAAATAAACAAGGTATATTTGGTCACTCAATGGGAGGACATGGTGCCCTTGTTTGTGCCATAAGAAATCCAAATAAATTTAAGTCAGTATCAGCATTTGCACCAATAGTGGCGCCAATGCAGTGTACTTGGGGAACAAAAGCGTTTACTGGTTATTTGGGTGAAGATAGAGAAAGCTGGAGCCTGTATGATGCGAGTGAGTTAGTTAAAAAACATAAATATCACGGTAATATTCTGATTGACCAGGGTACAGGCGATAAGTTTATACAAGAACAGTTAAAACCAGAATTATTTGAGCAAGCTTGTCAAGAAGTTAACCAATCTTTAGCGTTACGTTATCAACAAGGTTATGACCATAGTTATTATTTTATTTCTAGCTTTATAGAAGACCATATAAAGCATCATGTTAAAGAATTAGGTGTTTGACTAAAATCAGCGCAGTATTTTAAAAATCTTTGTGGAATTTCTGGAGAATTTCCCCAATGTTGGTGAATATAAGAAGCATGAAGATTAAATTGTGTACTCCATCCTTCCAAACCTGTATGTTCTTCTGTATCAACACGGTAAGTTTCAAAAGTAGGCGCCTTTGAGTTACACAATAAGTGTGAACGATGAAATTCATGTCCATATATAACTGTATTTGTATCAAAAAGAAAATTCTTTTGTAACGTTACAGCACGTCGATAACCCAAAGTTAAACGTTTGTCCATTACAGCTTGAGTTGGTAATGCTCCCACCATTGGCCAAGCTTTGTCTTCAAAGTCGATAATTTTTTCACATAAGTACATCAAACCACCGCATTCAGCTATGGTAGGGATTCCTGCGTTTATGGCAGCTTTAACATTATTAATGGCGCCTATATTGTTAAATAACTCTTGAGCAAAAACTTCTGGAAATCCACCACCAAAATACATTCCTTGAATATCTTTGGGTAAATTATCTTTGATTGGACTCCAAAAAACTAACTCAGCGCCAAATTTTTGTAGTAAGTCTAAATTATCTTGATAATAAAAATTAAAAGCACTATCTAACGCAACAGCGATTCTAACTGTATATTTCTCTTCTACCCTTTTCGGTTTCCCCTTTCCCCTTTCCCCCAACAACGGTAATAACGTTTGCCAGTCAAAACAATTGGCGCCTAAGTCAGCGAGTCGGGAGATAATAGCATCAAGTTCTGGTAGCTCGCTAGTTGGAATTAAACCTAAGTGACGGTCGGGGATTGATATGTTATCTTCACGTCGCAGTATACCTAAGATTTTTACTTGTAATGGTAAAAGTGCATTTTTGAGTAAGTCTAAGTGACGGTCGCTTCCAACCCGGTTCAGAACTACACCAGCAATATTTATACTGAGGTCGAGTGTGCTGTAGCCATGTACGATTGCGGCTACTGAACCTGATAATCGACTACAATCAACTACTAAAATTACAGGTATATTTAATAACTTAGCTATGTGCGCTGTGCTAGCGAAGGGAATAGTTTTATTTCCAATTCCATCGAATAGTCCCATTACTCCTTCTATTAGGGCAATATCGACTTGTTGGCGATGATGGTGAAAACATTCTTTGACGTAAGTTTCTGATGTTAATACTGGATCTAAGTTGCGACTTGGTTTACCCGTTATATAACGGTGGAACATTGGGTCTATATAATCTGGCCCAACTTTATATGATTGTACGTTGTAATTATTTTTACATAAATATGCTAATAGGGCGAGCGTGACTGTTGTCTTGCCCACCCCACTGCGTTCTCCGGCGATAATTAATGACATGGTAATTTGGGATTTAAAAGGGCGGGTTTACGAGATATGCATACTGTTTTAGGATATCTGTTAACCCGCCCCTACGGTATTTATTCTTCGGTGCTGAATCCTAATTTTAGAATTTGGGCTGTCATTGCTAGGCTTTCTTCTAATAATGCTTCGTGACCCCAACGTTGTACTTGTTGACTTAATAGGGCTTCTGCTTTTTGTTCAGAAAGTGAGGTTACTTGTTGGAATAAACCTGTAGATTGGGCGCCACCTTGAGTTTCCATCCGCATACAGCCACCTGTTTCGGAGCAAATTAGTGTACCGCAGTTAGCATTTATATTGGTGGAGCTTAAGCGTAATGCAATTAAGTCTCCTGGTATTTGACCACCTTCTCCCATTGGTACACCTGCTAATTCGGCTTCGATAGGTCGTTGGTCGTTGGAAAGGAATTTGATTTTGGTGATGTCGTAATCGCCTTTTTCTTGTTGATAGCCAACTGGTTTCCAACCTAAACGACTAGCAAACCAACCGACAAATAGTAGTGCTTGTACTGGACTACCTTTTTCGTAATCAATATTTACACGGTCAATTTCACTTAGCGCTGCACGACGGTTTGGTGCGTCGTATGCTTGTGCTGCTAATTCTTGCCAACCAGAAATTCGGCGCCAGTTAAGGTCTGCTAATGGTACACCGTTTTCGACTAACTCTTGTAAGTTGAGTAAATCTTTTTCAGGTTCGTTAAAATTGCAGGAGTCAACAATTACGTTATTACAAACTGCTGACAAGCGTTTGAATAATGGGTTATTTGGGTCGGGTGTTGCTTTCCACCATAAAAATTTAGGCAAACCACCAATTAATAACGCTGGTATCATCCCACCAATACGTTCGAGTGCTGTTGCTGTACCTGTTAAAGTCAGGTATTCACAACAAACCAGCGCACCCGATGATTGTTTTTGAATAGGACAATAAGCAGCAACTTGAGCTTTTACACCTTCATCAGCACCCGCGACCGGAGAAAGAGTTACTATACGGCAGGGATTACGAAGTGCAATTTCATCGGCGATACGAGGACTTTTTGAGTCTCCCATAGATGAAGCTGCCTCAGAAATTGTTCCCGAAGCTCGACTTTTCGCTGCTTCTCCTCGCAATATTGTAAGTGTGTCGGGTGTTGCGGTTCCTGTTTGTGGAATTTTAAAAGCTTTTTGGGCAGCCCGCAGCGCCACTTCAGTTTGAGGTCCTAATATCCCATCAATTGGACCATTGTAAAATCCTAACGCTGCTAAAAGTTGCTGCGTTTCTTCTGGTTCATAAACAACTAAAGTAAAAGTTGTTGCACGAGTTGCAGCAGGTAAAGCACCATCTTCACCTGCCATACCATAACTTTGCCAAATTTGCCCTAATTCCGCTTCGATTTCAGTTAGCGAAATATCTTTAGGCGCCTGAAGTGAATAAATTGTAGGAGCTTGAGAAACCATAATTTTTACTAAGTATATAACAGTGATGAGTGCTGAGTGCTAGTGCTGAGTAGTGAGTTAAGAGATACTCAGCACTCGTACAGACACGATTAATCGTGTCTCTATACTCAGCACTTTTTTAAAGTCTTCTCCAACGACGACCGTCGCGGTTAATGAGTAGTTCGGCTTCAACAGGTTCCCAGGTACCAGCTTCATACTGAGGAACTACTATTGGGTTAGAGGATGCATCCCAAACACTTAGTGCTGGTGTTACTACTTGCCATGCGGCTTCAACTTCGTCACCGCGCGTAAATAGGGTTTGGTCTCCCATCATGCAATCTAAAAATAGACGGTCGTATGCATCTGATGTTGCTTCGATACCAAACGAACCATAACTAAAGTCCATATCTACTGAACGAGTACGGAAGTCTGCTCCAGGCATTTTCACTTCAAAGCGTAGCGAAATTCCTTCGTTAGGCTGAATTCGCATTGCCAAAACGTTGGCGTTAACTTGTTGAGCGGCAGATTGGAAAATACGCGAGGGGACTTCGCGGAAGTGGATGGATATTTCGCTGACTTTTTTGGGCATTCGCTTTCCAGTTCTAAGGTAGAAAGGAACACCTTGCCAGCGCCAGTTATCGATGACAAATTTCATCGCTACAAATGTGGGTGTGGTTGAGTTGGGGTTAACACCTGGTTCTTCGCGATACCCAGGTACTTGTTTGCCCTTCATCCAGCCAGAACTGTATTGACCGCGTATTGCGGATAAATCTAAGTTATTAACGTCTGCCAGTCGAGTAGCTTGTAGCACCTTTACTTTTTCTGTACGGATACTTTCTGCATCCATTGCGTTAGGCGCCTCCATCGCGGTCATACAATAAAGTTGCATGAGGTGATTTTGCAACATGTCTCGTAAGGCGCCGGATGATTCGTAGTAACCTGCGCGGTCTTCAACACCGACGGTTTCAGCAACTGTTATTTGTACGTGGTCTACAAAACGACGGTTCCACAATGGTTCAAAAATGGCGTTGGCAAAACGAAATACCAACAAGTTTTGTACTGTGTCTTTACCTAAATAGTGGTCAATACGGTAAACTTGGTTTTCTTTGCAGTGTTTTTGTACTACAACGTTTAGACTTTTTGCAGAAGCTAAATCACGACCAAATGGTTTTTCAATTACCAAACGATGCTTATAAGGGTCATCAAGCATCTTGGCATTACCAAGCTGTTTAATAGCTTCGGCGAATAGGTTAGGAGAAAGTGAGAGGTAGAACATGCGGTTGCCGCGCGTTCCTCGTTTCTCATCAAGTTCGCTTAAAAATTTCTTAAGTTTTTGGTAATCTTCGGGTTTATCGGTGTTACCGGAACAGTAAAACAAACCTTGAGCAAAGTCTTGCCAGAGTTCTTCTGGATGTACACCACCGTGAGCTTCTTCCATACCTTTCCGCATTTGTTCACGGAAATATTCGTGAGTCCACTCGCGACGCGCGACTCCAACAATGGTTGTTTCTGGTGGTATGCGTCGTTCTTTTCGCAGTTTGTACAACGATGGTACAAGCTTACGCCAAGTCAAGTCTCCGGAGGCGCCGAAGATTATAATGATTTGGGGTTCGGGCATCCCTTGTTGTTGCAGACCAACCCGCAAAGGATTTTCTAGCAGACTGACCATAGAATTTTGATGAAGAATGAATGGATTTTAGATTAGGTTAGGGGCTAGTCCCTAACCCATATTTCCTACACAGGAGACAATAGCTTAATTTTGTCTTCTAAAGAGTTCATTAATGACTCAAAAGGTTTGACAAACTTATCAATACCGTCGGTGAGAAGTTCATCCATAACGGTATTAATGTCAATATTGATATCTGGGTCTTTAAGACTATCAATAAGGTTGTAAGCTTCGTCAACATTGCTTTCCACGCGACTTGCAACGTCACAATGGTCGCTACAAGCTTCGATTGTTGCAGGAGGTAAAGTATTAACGGTTTCTGGACCAATTAGTTGATCAACGTACATAACGTCACTGTAACTTGGGTCTTTAGTACTTGTAGAAGCCCATAATAACCGTTGTACATTTGCACCCTTTGCTGCTAAAGCTTGCCAGCGTTCGTCTTGTACAATTTTCTTATACTCTTGGTAGGCGATTTTGGCGTTAGCAATTGCTACTTTTCCTTTCACTGCGCGTAGTTTAGCATCTACAGCGATGTCGGGAATCCCCTTTTTAAGTGTCGCATCGATTTTGGCATCAATATTGCTATCGATTCGGCTAAGAAAGAAACTAGCGACAGAAGAAATTTTGTTAATAGCATTACCTTCTGCTGAACGTTTTTCTAAGCCACGAATATAAGCCCAGAAACAATTAACATAACTTTGCACACTAAATAGCAGTGTGACGTTAACGTTAATCCCTTCCGATATTACAGTCTCTACAGCAGGCAACCCGGCTTCTGTTCCGGGAATCTTAATCATTACGTTGTCTTTGCCAATTTCTTCGTAGTAGCGACGAGCTTCTTTAATTGTCGCTTCAGTATCGTGGGCAATAGTCGGTGGGACTTCTATACTTACATAACCATCTAAACCATCTGTAGCATCATATACAGGACGTAAAATGTCACAGGCATTGCGAATATCTTCAAATACAAGCGATTCGTAGATTTTATACGTAGGTAATCCGGCGCGAACACCTGCTTCGATATCAGCATCATAGATAGCATTACCGTATATAGCCTTTTCAAAGATGGCAGGGTTTGAGGTAATTCCACAAATGCCTTGGTTTTCGACGAGATTTTTGAGTTCTCCTGATTTGATAATATCCCTAGTCAAATTATCCATCCAGATACTTTGACCGTGGTTTTTAATTTCCAGTAGATGATTGGTTGCCATAATTTCCCTCGCAGATTGCTAATTAATCTCCGCTATAGCCACATGAAAGGAATTATTGTTTGTTTGTAGAGACGCGACATGTCGCGTCTGATACCCGCATCTGGAGACGTGACATGTCACGTCTCTACATTCATTAATGACCATTTTTAATGAATGACTCTACTTTTGCCACGTCATGCTTACTACCGATAATTAAGGGAGTACGCTGGTGCAGTTTTTCTGCTACTACATCCAATATATCCATAACACCAGTAGTAGCACGACCACCAGCTTGTTCGATAATGAATGCTAATGGCGCCGTTTCGTAGAGCAAACGTAGTTTACCTTCAGGTTTTTTGACTGTACCGGGATACAAGAACACACCGCCTTGCAATAATACTCTATGAATATCACTGACCATTGCGCCACTATAGCGAGCGGTATATCCTTCTGTCCGATGGACATAGCGAATGTACTCACGTATTGATTCATCCCACTGCCAGAAGTTACCTTCGTTAACACTGTAAACAGAGCCTTGATCAGGAATCTTAATATTTTCTTCAGTTAAGATAAACTCGCCTAAACTGGGGTCGAGTGTAAACGAATGAACCCCACGACCGATGGTATATACGAGCATTGTGCTGGGCCCGTAGAGAATATATCCAGCAGCAATTTGATTACGTCCAGCAGTGAGCAAATCACTGGCTTTGCCGTCTAAATCTTCGCCTTCTTGTTTACGAATTGAGAAAATAGAGCCAAGACTCAGATTAGTATCAGTATTTGACGAACCATCTATTGGGTCGTAAAGCAAAGTATACCGACCAATCGGACAATTTTCTGGAATATAGTAAGGTTCATCCATTTCTTCGGATGCGAGTCTACATACCAAACCGCTTTGCTTAAAGACGGAGATAAACACGTCATTGGCGTATACATCCATCTTTTTAACCGATTCACCTTGAACATTAACCTCTCCAGTGAATCCCAATACACCTTCCATCAACCCAGCGCGACTGAGACGACGAGCTACTAACTTACCTGCAAGCCCGATACGATTCATTAACGCGCTTAAATCTTGTGCCTCTGGGGAAAAACTCTGTAATTGCTGTAGAACGTGACGTGACAGGGTTGTACAATCACGGTCTAAGCCATCTTGATCAGCGTTAACCATCGATAAATCGGCATATTCTGATGCTTGAGCCATGTTTTAAATCCTCTTGCTCGTGCTGCCTCTATATTAGAAATTTAATTTCAGAACTGATAAGTGTTTTTAGATTAACTAAAGAAAGTAAGAGTGAGGCACCTTCGTATCAAGCGCCAAAAACCGACCAGTCGTGATAGTTATAGGAATAACACGACTCGTCGGTTTACATTGTCTATGGCTTACATTGACCGGAATTGTTTTCTGTCAATAAAAACGCGACCAATGGCTTGCGTAGTAAGAAAACAATTTGCTATGATTATGTTCCATTATTCATAAGCTTCCTGTTTACCTGCCCAATCTCCTCGTCGATTACCGCCACCGCCACCACCGCCTTCGCGTGGTTTAGCTTTATTGACGCGAAGCTGGCGCCCCATCCATTCGGCGCCGTCAAGTTCGGTAATAGCTGTATCTTCTTGGGCATCTTCGTTCATGTCAACAAAGGCAAACCCGCGCATCCGACCAGTTTCACGGTCGGTAGGCAGGACTACTCTAGTCACCTCGCCGTAGTCTGCGAACACTGCTCTTAGGTCTGCTTCGGTAGCGCGGTAAGAGAGATTTCCAACGTAAATAGTCATGTGGATCGCGTTAAATATAAACAGAAAACATTTTCGTTCAACTGCAAGACCGTTCGTTACTAACTGCTATTTAAACTAAGCGATTCGTACTTTACGATCAATAACTGGCGCCGTCCGAGGCTAACATATTATGTCATACCATAAACAGCGCAACCATCATTTGGGCTGAACTTGTGTATACGCTCATAATAATAACTGATTGTGCCAAATTTCAAAGTATGAGATTTTACAAAGGTTAGTAAGTTTAGGTAAGTCTAACTTATATTTCAGATGTCTTAACCTTTTGTGCTAATTAGACGTATATCTTTTCTTTGGATAAAGATAATAAAACCATCATTAAACTTGATTTAAATAAATTCATAGTAATCATAAGAAAATACAAGCATTCTCTTAAACTCACTTTAAATTTAGCGCATTTTTATCGCATCATCCATAAATTTTTCCTGAGTAATTATACTCAATATGTAGGGTGCGTGACGCTACCAACGCACCTTACCATTAAAACATTACTCAATAGAAATAGACTGAGGGCCAGTAGACTTGCCATTATGAGTAACAGGTGGAGTATAGCTAGTACCCATTTGCTGGTTAAGCCAACTTCTTACAGGGTCATCAGCAAGGTGAAGACGCAAGGCGCCAGAAGCAAAACCACCCAAAAACGAGACCGGATGCTGAAGCAATTGCTTAAATATAGGTGACAGTTCATCAAGAAACATAATATTCATACCCCCAAAGGCGCCGTATTATAAACCATTGTAATCATTAATTATTGTAACAATCTGCAAACGGTAGGAGCGGGTTAAATGAAAGTCATATGTCATCCCCCCAACCCCCCTTAATAAGGGGGAGCTAAGAGTTGTCATGCTGAGGAACGAAGCATCTTTAAGATTGGCACGGTTATTTAAAGTAAAGTTATAAGCCTTTTTTCGTATGAACCTTAAAGTAATTCTATTATATTAAAAAATTATAAATGTCATCTACCATTAGAAATAAAATTCATATTAAAGCAAAATCCAATTACCATCGCAATCAGTAGACAGAAGAATAGGGTCAATTAATTCACCAACAAAATTACCATTGGCATCAGAGCAATGCTTCGGTTAGTTGTTTATATTGGGAACCTGTTAGTTTCATTGTGGATTTATAATAATGTCTTGCTTAGTAAGAAACCTGGTTTCCTTTGGTTTCTATTGTAGATTGTTGTGCTTAGTGGGGGGAAACCAGGTTTCTGGGTTTCGTTATTCCTGAAGTATTTCGTACCAGAATGAGAGGTCTTTGACGTGGTGGGAACCGTTAATGGGATGGCGCCCGATGCCGAAGTTGTCTCTGTTTTGTAGCCACGATGTTCGGTATAAACCGACTGTATCGCCTGTGACTTTGCGTAGGGCTTGGTATGTTACGTTACCTATGACAGATGCGGCGCCTAGGGCACCTGTGATGGTTGCTACTTGTGGTGCTGCGATGGCTAGTCCTAGTAGGGTTGCGGCGGCGCCTTGAAATTCTGTAGATGGTAGTTGTTCTTTTAATAATGTTGCTAGGTCGTCTGAATCTTGGCGGTTGCGAGATACTGTGATGAAAATATCTAGGAAGTGTTGTGCTTGACCGTAAAAGATTAATAAGCCGTTTTCACCTGTGGGTAAACGGTCGTTGTTTTTGACTCCAGGAAAACGGAAGGTTTGGGGTGTGTAAATACTTGTTTGTTCTCCTGGTATGGCGCAACCATGCACAACTAGTGCATCTAGGCGCATTTCGGCGACACCAAACCATTTTTTTGTGTCCCAAATAAAAATATCTTGTAGTCGAATTGCTATATTTACTGGTTCTGCTATACTTGCTGATTCTCTAGTGGCGCCTCGACTGACGGGTTGTTCTTCAAGGGCTACGGTTTCATCAATCAACCATTCTTGTTGAATCATTCACGGCTCTTTGAATTAAAAATATATGGTAAATATTAGCATAATTGATCCCCCCAACCGCCCTTATTAAGGGGGGCTTTAAGCCCTCTTTTTTCCCCCCTTATTAAGGGGGGTTAAGGGGATCAGTTTGGACTTTGTTCTGGCATCATGCATTTGTCGGAGTCACAACCTGCGGGGCCTGCTTCTGACATTTCGCCAAAGTCATATTTTCTAAGCGCGTCATAAAAATCATCGTTATTACGGCGCCTTTCAACTTCTTGGCTTAGTTGTTCGTATTTTTCTTTGGATATTGGCTCAAATGGTAAGCGGGGGAAGGTTTGCAGGTCGTCGAAGCGTGCGAGTAATGCAGCGCTGATATATCCTTCATCGTCGCGGATGGCTTCGTAAATGCGGGTGCCGAGAATTTCGATTTCATTTTCTCGTAATTCAATGGTGGCTGAGGTGTTATGTGTAACGTAAGATTTTTGCACTTGCATGTAAAAATCTGTTTGCGCCAGGGCATTAAATTTACTGATATCGATTTTATCGGCGCCTGGTAAGTCAGCCCAAGATACAGCAACAGGTATTTCTACAAGCCATTCTGTACAACGTGGGTCGAATGGGTCGTTGAGCAAATTACCGTTTTCGTCTTTGTCTGATTGTGAAGGTACAATTGGATACCCGTAATCTAAACATGCGAGAGCAACGGGGTCATTTTTACGACATGTGATACGACGAATAAAGCGCTGTGCCTTTGGTGGGTGCCAACCTGGAGAGGCGCCTGTAAGTAAAGATTTTGTACCACTAGGTTGAACAGTTGTACAGCGGTTTGGACGTTTTAAACCGTGTTTATCGCAATATTCCCATACAGCTTTATGAACTATATTTTTCCAGTGATTTAGATATTCTTGCTCTTTGGCTTTAAATATTACACCTTGGGGTGTTTCTGGGCGCCCTTGCTCCCACCAACGTAACCAGTCAACACCAAAAGCATGAACGAAGAAGTCAAATAGTCCAGTAAAGGAAACACCAACAATAGGGTCGAGTTCACGACTATATTGATAACGCGGTTCGAGAAATTTGTGGTGTAATAGTGCTGCTACAGATAAAGCGGCCGCAGTAAATGCTTCTTCTTGCTCTTTATAATTATCAGGGTCGAGTAAATTTAAATGTACCTCTGCTAAATTACAAAAGAAATTAGAACCAATAATTTCTCCGCAAGGGTTTAAACCAAATCTTCCTAAGCGATGCTCTAATTCATTGTCATCTATATTTGGATGGCGCTCTTGTAGCCATTGTTTGGCTTGTCCTTGCGAGTAAGCTTTGAGAAAATCTATTTTTAGTTGTCTAGTTGAGAGTAAGTCGCAATTGGTACGCGCTACTGCTTCGCCTGCCCATTGAATGGCGCCTTCCCCACTGTAATATTGCTTACGTACTGCATCAATACATTCAGATAGAGTTGGCTTACGGTGAAATACACGGGTATGATTTGCCATACGAAGGGCATCGCGTTCTGGGTCAATACGCCAGTTTCCTTCCGCGTCTTGCTGCCATAGGTTTGCTTTGGCATCAGCAAATAAAGTATCATCACTGGCACCTTGACGCATACCCGCACTGTTATGAGTAAGATAGCCATCGCAGTAAAAACAATGTGCTTCTTCAACTTCTATGTCATAAGTTTGTACATTGTCAAAGCTACCCAAGCCTTTTACTGTAACAGGAATATCTAAATTAATTTCAGATTCAGCAATGTAACGTTCGTAATTAGCATCAACTGAGCGAGAACCCACAAATCCCATTTTTTGCATCTCGCTATAGGTGTAAGTTTCCCGCATAACTACACCGGGAACTGTAAAACCGTACATTTTCAGCCCTTGACGCACTACACCTTTAGTCGAATGGGGAGCAATTAGTGCATTATAGCGTTGTTTAAAAGCAGGAATAGTCAAGTTGTATTTTAGGCGCCATTGTTGGTTTTGGGGTCGAACGATGGAAATTCTGCCAGCAATACCCAAACTGGATAAAACTGCACCAACTTGTCTAATAAAAGAACGGTAAACACTTGTAACAAGGTGTGGTGGACGGTTACTAACGGCACCATCACTATCCATTAAACCAGCTAGGTAGGCTGCACGAATATCAGAAGTGCCTTGCAAAATAAAGCTAGGAACTTCAAGTGGTGTATTTGGTTGTTTGATATAACGGTGGAAATATTCAGCTAAACGCATTGAAGAACAAACGGATTTAGATGTATTTTCACCTTTGACAGTGCCATGATGTGCCGTAAGTCCAAATAATGCTAACGCTGTATCTATTTTGGCTTGAATCCTGGCTGTTTCTTCTACGTTCAAGCTATTTGCTGCCCATTCAACTCTACCATAAGGCTTGTTATGTTTGTTACGACCTAGGGCAACGTAACCGTCACCGTGAGTCAAACCAATCAGCCAAGCAACTTCTGGTGTTAATGTCGGGATTTTAAATGCTTTAGCTGTACGACTATGTGCAGGTCGTTGCTGGGTAAAATCAGGTGGAAGGTGAGTAATGGTACCTGGTAAAACTTGTGTATTGTGTAACAGACATTCGCCTTCTGTTAGACTTGCCACAAATTTCCAATCAACTGTGCCTCTTGCATCAGCAAGCACAGCTTGTCTATGATTTAAAGTTGCTCTTGGAAAAGTAGCATTGGTTTCAATTTCATAAACATCCTGTAACCCTTGGTCAAATTTGTTGACTACATGTCTAAATCCCAAGGGCGTTTGCACTAAATCACCAATTTGTACATCTTTTATGGGAACCAAGCCTTTTGATGTATGAACAAGAGCATCTTCTGGTAAACAGCGTCTAATATTTCCGGCTACTATACATACAGCAGCTTGGTCAATTAATAAGCAACATTCAACAGAATTTAATTGTCTACCAATTGCCTTATTGAGAATAGAAGCACATTTGGTATATAGTTCAGGCAATTTAACAGGGTTTGCAACACCACCAAATCCTTTTAGTGTTTCACCTGCTTTACGAACATCGCTAAGGTCAACTGTAACGGACACTTCCGAAGTAAAGCGTTCGTCGGTGGAAAGTTCGAGTAAAGTTTGATATGACTTAACCCAACCTTGACGACTGTCACCTACATATATAGTTACTTGATTTGCCTCTATTTGAACTACTTCTGTTTCTTCACGGCGCCGTTCTAAGTTAGTTTTACCAATTTCTCCCTGTAATATTACATTTAGCTTATTGCGAATAGGTGGTAATTTACTAATATATTTCGGTTCTAAGATGGCGCCAGTACCACAGCCCATCATCGCTAAATCCATCATTAACCCGAAGGCTTTCCAATCTTCGAGATTTGTAGAAGTACAATTGTAGCCACCTGAAAAGTTGGTAGGTTTTTTGATCCAATCCGTTCCACCCACCCACAACCAGCGTCCACTAGGTAATGCCTTGATACTACGCTCCATTTTGGTCAGGAGTTCCGCTTCTTGGGGTGTTAGCTTACCTAACTCGACTAAACCATTAATAGTACGTTCGCACACCTTATTCCAGCTTTCTCGCATTCCTAAGTCGTTACGACGACTGTAGGTTCTAAAAAATACGGGGTTGGCAGCAGGGGCTGTAACTGGAAATTCTGCACTCTGGGATTTACGCTCAAGCTCTCGAACCATAAAACAAGTCTTTTTGTTTTCAGACACTTCTTGACAGATTAAGACTATACGTTAACTAGCGGCGCGAAAAAAGGATTGCCAAATATGGGAAATTACGCTCTACCTTGTGTATACTCGTTCCGCTGCATGATAAATATTTTTTATGATCATTACAACACTACCCGACTGGCGCCAAATTCTTACTGGTGTACTACATCGTAATCGCAAACAACCGTACTCCCGTTACTTTCAACTAGCAACTGTCCAAACGGACGGTTATCCAGCAAATCGCACGGTGGTGTTTCGCGGTTTTTGGAATAATACAAATCAATTGAAAATAATTACAGATAGCCGTAGTCAAAAAATAGAGCAAATACAGCACCAACCGTTTGCAGAAGCTTGCTGGTACTTTACAGAAACACGTGAACAGTTTCGGCTGTTAGGTAAACTAACGTTGGTAGGCGCCTCTACTTCGGACACAGAACTATTAAATGCACGCACTTCAACTTGGCAAGAATTATCAGATAATGCTCGCATCCAATTTGCCTGGGCACATCCTGGTAAAGAACGAGCAAACCCGGAAGCATTTACACCACCACAACCCGATGCATCCACACCTTTACCAGAGTTTTGTTTATTGTTGCTTGACCCAGTAAAAGTTGACCATTTGCAGTTGCGGGGAGAACCCCAAAATCGTTACTTATATACACGTGACGAACTCGGAAATTGGACTTTTTTAGAGATTAATCCATAGAAGGCACCTTTTTGTAAACACGCAAAAATAACACTTAAAACTTAAAATCTCGGCATCTTAACTTTACAAATCGTAAAATGGGTTCAGTCTCTGGAAGTTTTAGAAACTGTTCTAACGTCAAAGATTGGGCAGGGGTTTGTACAATTTTACCTCTCTGTGCATATATATATATATATTATCTGCTTGGATTAGGCTGTAATAAATATTTCTCTATTACTTACGAACTATCTCTTTTGTCAGTGGTACGCATCATATTTAATTTCTAAAACTGATTGTTATCTATTTAGTTAAAAGTGCTGAGTGTAGAGACACGATTTATCGCGTCTCTACTAAGTGCTAGATACATAGATGAGGCAACATTCAATGTATAAATTCAATCATAATTAATCTATGGAACCCATACAACTGAGTCAGGAACTGCGGCAAGGTAAAAACCCCAACATGAGCAGGCGCCGTGCAATTATTGGATTATCAATGCTAGGTGGTTCAATGGGGCAACTTGTTACCATGTACCAAACAGGAATAATTAGTCATTTACCTGACCCACCAGTTCCGATTTTTAACGCAGATAAAGTAGACGCTTCTAACTATGCTTATAAACGTTTCAATGCTCCTGATGGGCCTTTGATGATAGCAACATACGCTTTAACTGCGTGGTTAGCTTCTATGGGTGGTTTAGAACGTGCGCGTCGTAACCCGCTAATACCAATAGCAATGGGTGTAAAAATTTTATTTGACTGCGCCACTAATGTACAACTAGCGCGCGAAGAATGGCAAGAAAATAAAGCTTTTTGCGAATACTGCCAAGTTGCCTCAGTGTGTTCATTCGCATCACTAGCGCTTGCACTACCAGAAGTTCTATTAGCTACGCGCGTCTTACTTGGAAAGAGAGATAAAGAAACCACAGCAAGTAATACGTAGGGTGTGTTACGCTATGCAAAAACTACACTCAACACAAAAAATTGTGTAGCGTAACGTACCATTGATAATGATTTGATTTTAAATCCTAACATGAGTCGGCGCCGCGCGATTATTGGTTTGTCGATGCTAGGTGGTTCAATGGGGCAACTTGTTACTCTCTACCAAACAGGAATAATTAGTCATCTACCCGACCCACCAGTTCCAATTTTTAATGCGGATAAAGTTGAATGCTTCTAACTATGCTTATAAACGATTCAATGCACCCGATGGACTTTTGATGATAGCAACTTACGCTTTAACTGCGTGGTTAGCTTCTATGGGTGGTTTAGAACGTGTGTGTCGTAACCCATTAATACCAATAGCAATGGGTGTAAAGATTTTATTTGACTGCGCGACCAACCTACAACTAGCGCGCGAAGAATGGCAAGAAAATAAAGCTTTTTGCTAATACTGCCAAGTTGCTAGTGTCTGTTCATTTGCATCGTTAGCGCTAGCATTACCAGAAGTTATATTAGCTTCGCGCGTTTTACTTGGGCAGAAAGATAAAGAGACTACAGCAAGCAATACGTAAAAATATAATGATATCAACGGGCTTTCTATGCCCGTTCCACAAAAATCTTATACAATAATTTTATTCTGATTTAATTTTTCAAAGCATTACAAAAATCAGCGTAAGTTAGATTTTGGGCACAATACCAAATCAGGTTATAAACAGCTTCATAGCGATAAGAGCTACTGTTATAGCTAGAATTATTTAGATAACCTTTCAAGCAAGTAACAACCTGTGGTAAGTATTGGGGTTGTAAGGTATGTAGTAATTTTTCTGATGATTCCACAAGATGATAACTATATGAGAAACCCTCACAAGGATTTATATTGTTTGCTTCACATTCTGGCGCCAAAAAGTTTTGAAATAGCTTCAAGTATTGTGTAATTATTGAATCAAGCACATTTTTGTAATTTTCATTGTCTTTGATTAATTCTAAGTATCTTGAAGCTTTCCACATATCATTTGAGAAAAATGATTTTTGTGATGCAACTGAATTAATTAAATTCTCCACAACTTTTTGATGGTAGTAACCACCTCTTAATAACATAGTTGTAGCTTCTTCGCAAACCCATTCACAACGATTTACTTCTAATATTTCAATCAGAATATTAATTGCTGTTTGATTACCTGAGTCTATACTTAAAAGAGTGTTAGCAGCAAAAAGGCAAATCACATCACCGCGATTTTTTTGTAAGAATGTATTTAAAGCAGTAATTACTTTATCACGTCCTAATATATCATCTGCTAAATCAAGACACATGAGTAAGTTAATGGCATACTGGCAGTCATTTTTACTGAGACTTTCCTGCATAATAAAAATCAAAAAATCAATATTTGTTAGATTTGTGAAACCCTTACCTTCGATATTTTGAGCAATAGTATGGAAAAAGTATCTATTCTCGTTAATGTGTGTTGTACTAAAAATAGAAATGGTTTCTTCGTAGCTTGGATAATATTGCAGTAGATATCTCAAAGCTCGATTTGCAAGACATGAATCTTCAGTTTTGCTGATAATGTCAATCAGGGTTTGTTTTGCTGCTTGATTATTAACATCTAGTGTTGCTAGATAAAATGCACAATTTAGACGAGTGTGTTCTGATTCATGCTTTAACTTCTGAGATAATGTCGCTATAACAGTCTGAGAATCAAAGTTAATTTTCAACAGGTAATCAGTAATTTCACTAATTAGATATCCATCATTAGTAGCTGTTAAAACTTTCACAAAAGCATCTTCTGCGACTAAATTACCTGCGTCTATTTCCCACAAATTCATTGCCGTTTTAAAGTAATCATCATCGTTTTGACAAGCATTATTATGCAATCGATCAACTAGATATATAATTGCTTGCTGATTACCTTTACTAATGGCGCCTAAAGCTGTGATAGCATCTCCACAAAGATATACATTCGATGGTGTCGTTAGAAAACTTATTAAAGCTTTGACTGCATTTTCGTTACTATGACCGATATTTGCCAAGCTGTCAATTATTCTTTGCTGCGTATGTTCGTCTTTACTAACATCAAGCAACAGAATTAATGCAGCAATAGCGGTTTTATTGCCTGCGTCAAGTTTTCCTAACTCTACAGCAGCTTGCCGTAGTGTTACTCTACTAATTGTTGTATGCAGTAAGTTAGTAAATGCTGCAATAACTCGCTGTTTATCGGTGACTTGTAATGCTTCTCTTGCTGCTGCTTGCAATGGTTTGGGTATTATTTGCCAGCCAAAGTAGAGATAGCTCCAGTTAAGTAATTGATTTACAATTACATCACCAAGGTATGACTCTGGAAAATAACTTAAAGCTTCGGCAGCTAGAAAATACGCACGGTGTCGATAGAAGTTTCCACAACCGTCATCAAAGTTTATCAGCGCTTTGATAAATTCGTCTTTTTCTGTGCTAGAAATGTCTTCTCTACTAAACCAGTGCAGAATTTCTGCTTTGCTGTCTGGTTCAAAGATTTGGTAAGCACTTTGTTCTAGATTACCGGGAATGTGATTGAAGAAGCGTTTGTATTCATTCATCGCCTCCTTTCCACCAATTTTGTGGAATGCTAATGAATTGTATAAATGATATTAATCTTAAATCGTTAAATATGCAAGTAGTAGCAACGGATGCAACGGATGTAACGGATAAGTTATCTAAAATTGACTATCCGTTACATCCGTTCATCATCCGTTGCTAATTTAGATACCTGAACCGTCGAGAAATTGTTCGATTATTTTATTGTTGAGACGACAGGATTCACCCATACTAGTTTCTGAGTCATCAAATGTTTGATGATTATTTCTACCTGCGTATGCAAATGCGGGCACATTGTCTGGCACCAAGTCTTTGTTTTGTGCTTTTTTCAACTCTGTTACTTGTTGTTCGAGTTGTTCTAATCTGTCTACTAATGCTCGAATTACCTGGGCTTCAGCATCGGGTAGGCTAGCATGTTCTAGTGGATTTACGCGCACACCAGAGCGATATACTATACGTCCTGGAATTCCGACTACGGTACAATCTGATGGAACATCACGTAGTACAACAGAACCAGCACCGATACGAACGTTGTTACCAATTTCGATATTACCCAAAACTTTGGCGCCAGTACCAACAACAACGTTTTCACCAATAGTTGGGTGACGTTTACCGCATTGCTTACCAGTACCACCAAGCGTAACACCTTGATAAATCAGCGCATAATCACCGATTATTGCTGTCTCACCTATTACTACACCCATACCGTGGTCGATAAATACACTTTGCCCAATAGTGGCGCCGGGATGTATCTCAATACCCGTTAAAAAGCGGGCAATATGCGACATAAAGCGCGGGATAAAGGGAATATTTAGGCGGTATAATCGATGTGCAAGTCGATGAAAGAGCAGTGCTTGCAAACCGGGGTAACAAAACATTACTTCTAACCAGTTGCGCGCAGCAGGGTCACGCTCGAATATAATGCGAAAGTCGGCTAGGAGTGTAGATAACACGTTAATAGCATCCTCGTTTTGGCAAAATAAGCTCCATCCTAATATTAACGTTTTTTGGCGCCATCTCCCCTTAGTCGATAGGCTAGTAGTATTAATTATAAAATTTGGTCATTTCAAATAGCTGTTTGGCATTGTTACCAAGAAACCCATCGAACAGTATTCGTTTACCGTCTACCTTTACCATATAACGCTCGGCGATTTCGTAGTAAGCGTAAGTCCAAGGAATTAAAATCTCTTGCTTGGTTTCATCTACTACAGTAACTAATTCTGTAACTGCTTGGGTTGCTGTTTGCCGCAAACCTACATTTACAGAACCTTCTATTTCCACTTTCATTGGAACACCTAAAGAAGCTAAAGCGTTTGCAGTAGACTCTATATCTGGATATTGGGGAGTGTTTTGACGGTTCACATATCCTGTGAAGTGGTTGACTCCGTACCCGTGCAGAAGTACCCATGCACCATATTGACTAACTTCGTTAACTTTTTCTACAACCGAACGAGATGGAGGTTGCCAAGGACGAGTAAATATTTGTGTTGGGTCAACAGACTTATCCGTTTCAAAATTGATATTTTCTAGATTGGCGCCTTTTACTGTGTCATATATTAATGTAGCTATATCAGGTGGTAGCTGTTCTACAATTAATTCGCTAATAAACAACTTTGGTAAATCATATTCTTGTTGTTGAGGGTGACGGTAGTAACGTGCGTAAAGATGGTTTGGAAAAAAGTACTCGTCTGCTGCTTCGTAACCAAATGCACGTAGGATTGGCTCAAATAATTTTATACCTAGATTGACTTTATCTATATTTAAGCGCAGTGAACGGAATGCAATGTGGTCGTTAGCAACTGTTCCTTGAGCGTTTGTTATCATTTCTTGATATACACGCGCATAGCTGACTCTGGTGAAATATTGGCGCCAGAGAGTGTTCCAAAAATGTGTAATATCTATAGGATGTATCATATGTTTATTTTATAGGGAGTTCGATGACAAATTCTGTGCCTTTGTTAGGTGTGGAATTGCAATATAATTTACCGTTATGTTGTTCAACGATGATTTTGTAACTGATAGACAATCCTAAACCTGTACCTTGACCGACTGGTTTGGTTGTAAAAAACGGGTCGAAAGATTTGGATTTGATTTCTTCGGTCATTCCAACTCCATTGTCTGTAATATATATATGAATGGAGTCGTCGATTAATTTAGTGGAGATGTTAATTTGCGGCGTTTGTTGATTTTCTAGAGAATCAATCGCATTATTGAGTAAATTCATAATAACTTGATTCAGCTGTCCTGGGTAACATTCAATTTCTGGTAAATAAGAATAATTTCTAACAGTCTCAATTTTAGGACGTGTACCTGTAGCTTTAAAACGACTTTGTAGAATTATTAACGAGCTTTCGATTCCTTCATGGATGTCTACAGTTTTTACATCTGATTCGTCTAAACGCGAAAAGTTTCGTGATGAAATGATTATATTCCTAATTCGAGTTGTGCCTGTGTGCATTGACTGAAGGATTTTATCTAGGTCTTTGATCAGAAAATCTAAATCTATTTCTAAAATCTCATCTTGTATATTTTGAGGTGGATTAGGAAATTGAGTTTGATACAGTTGTAATAGATTATAAATATCTTTAACGTATTGTTTTGTACAAGCTATATTACCGTGTATAAAGTTAACGGGGTTATTAATTTCATGAGCGATACCTCCTACTAGCTGTCCCAGAGAAGACATTTTTTCATTTTGAATTAATTGTGCTTGCGTTTGTTTAAGTTCTTGAAGCGTTTTTTTCAAGTCTTGATTTTTTGAATACAGTGCTTGGGTGCGTTCGTCAACTTTTTGCTCTAAGGTTTGACTGTATAATTCTTGAGTTGTGAGCAAATTTTGGACTTGCTGAATAAGCTGGTTGATAACTTGACCTAAAACACCTACTTCATCTTCAGTAATGATTGGTACTTTAATACTAAAATCTGACTTTTGAATAATTGTTTCTGCTGTTTGAGTTACTACTTGTAGGGGATATGCAATTGTGCGGCTAATATATATAGATATAATAATTGCCAAACCAACTGACAGTAGCATAATTATAGCAGTAATCAAAAGACGTAGATTTTCTACTGTCTTATAAGCAGCTTGATTTTTTGTGTGACCTGCACTTACTTTTGATTTTAATATTTGTAAATCATCTGAAAAATCATTGATTGCAATTGCAATTGGAGTTTTAATAAAATCAATTATCTTAATTTTTTGTAAATTTGTTGTATCCGCTTCGTTGTTTAGATTTACCTCATTCACGAATCTATCAACTTCTTCTAAATAAAGCTTGGGAACTTGTTCATATTGGTAAATAATATCTTTTAAATCTTTAATATGCTCCACTGAATCATAATCATTATTGTATCGCAATTTATCGCTTAATAATGCAAAATCTTTCCATGCTTTTTGAAGTTCTTTTTTGTGTTGTAAAAAATTTTGGTAATTGTCAGATAAATCCTGGGGTTTATCTAATAGTGATGCAAACAATAGTTGATGTTTTTGGACTTCGGCAACTTGAAACATTAGGTTATGAATGATCTCTAATTCTTCAACAGAATCTTTTTGGTGTTGCAATACTGCTTGATAGCGCTTATCTACAATTATAAATCCCAGAGAAGTTCCGACAATTGCAATCAAAAGTGTGATACCATAACCAGTACCTATCTTTTGACTGACTTTAAGACGACTTAGCCATCTAGTGACAACATGGTTGGAAGAAAAATTAGTTGGAGACATTGAGAATAATTTTAATCACCAAAATAATTGGCGCCGTATTGAACTAACTCTATAGTTCCCAACTATGCGTGGTGTTATAACAAAATTTGTAAAATAGTGTTTGAGAAAGTCTCCAGAGCAACTTGAATTTGTTCAGCATCAATAACCAATGGGGGGCAAAAACGAATAGCAGCTTTACCACAACCTAGTAACAATAACCCATGATGAAAAGCAGCTTGAAGAATAGCATCGCGCGAAGATGTACTTATATTACCCGACTCATCTAAAATATCTACTGCTACCATTAACCCTTTCCCACGCGGTTTAGAAATTCGACCGTAACGTTGGTGCAATTTAAATAAACCAGCTTGTAATAATTCTCCCATTATTGTTGCATTATCCATCAACCCGTTCTCAAGTAACTGTAATGTTGCAATACCCGCAGCACATGCAACTGGGTTTCCACCAAATGTAGTAGCATGAGAACCAGGTTTCCATGTCATAATTTCACTACGAGCAATAATGGCGCCCAAAGGTAAACCGCTAGCGATACCTTTTGCTGTTGTAATAATATCTGGTGCCACGTGCCAATGTTCGATAGCAAACAATTTTCCAGTTCGTCCCATCCCAGACTGAACTTCATCAACTATCATCAAAATGCCGTGTTTATCGCATATTTCACGGATACGTTGTAAAAATCCATCTTCAGGAACTATATACCCACCTTCACCTTGTATAGCTTCTACTATTATTGCTGCAACTTCACCGGGTGGCAGCATTGTTGTAAATAGCTGTTCCAAATAATCTAAAGAAGCGTGTGTTCCGTAGGGTATATGAGTAACTCCTGGTAATAAAGAACCAAAATTAGCTCGTTGTACAGTTTTGGAACCAGTCAAAGACATTGCTCCATAAGTGCGTCCATGAAAGGCGCCTAAAAATGCCACAATTAAATTACGACCAGTATAATAACGTGCAAGTTTAATGGCGCCTTCATTAGACTCGGTACCAGAATTACTAAAAAATACCTTAGATTTACCGTGGAGAGGCACCCTCTGAGATAGCATTTCAGCCAAATCAATCATTGGCTCATAGTAAAAATCAGTACCAGACATATGCAGTAAATTTCCTGACTGGTCTTGAATTGCCCGCACAACATCAGGATGACAATGACCAGTTGAAGTAACAGCAATACCTGCCGTCATATCTAAAAACACATTACCATCAACATCTTCCACCATACATCCTTCACCTCGTGCAACTACGAGTGGATAATCACGGGTATAAGAAGGTGATGTTACAGCATGGTCACGTTCAACCAACATCTTCGCACGCGGACCAGGTAACAAAGTCAACAACTTAGGCGAACGTGGCAATGGTCTTTTCACTGGTATACTTAACATTGCTTGTATATTTAACTAAATATAGATTTAGTTATTTTTACGACAAGTATAATTTTCATTCTGTCACAAAAACCACAGATTCGAGAATCTGTAGGTTGGGTGCAAACCCAACATACGTTTATTTAAGTGTCAATATTAATTCTGACTCCGTGATTGTTCAACCTCTGCCACACTCAACCCAGTTGTTTGGCTAATAGTTTGTATATCCAAAACACCTAGCAGCGAACGCGCAATTTCAATTGTTTTTTCTCTTCGACTTTAGCTTCACCATCAAGTTGCGCTTTTAAAATAGCATTTTTGCTGTCATGAAGAAAAATCTCTCGTTTTTCCAGCATTTCTACCTCCTTTTTAGTCAAATTACTTTGCCGTGCAACTTCAAACGCATGATTTATTTCCGGAACTTCTCCCATAGTGGGTGGAACTGAGTTAAGCGTACCTGCCGCTTTGATAAAATATAGCCACTTATCTAATAAACTTTCTAACTCATCAAGTGACTTATTAAATTTAGCTAGCTCGACAAATACGAGTTCGATATCATCGCTATAATCTGTTAAATCATCTTTTTCTTTTAACTTATAGCGAGAGATAAGTTTACTACTGCCTTCAAACATGTCAAAGTCTGTAGAGAGGACAGAAACCGGGTTTCGCGTAGAAACCCAGTTTCTTGGCGTAATATGTTAATCGCGGTTATCAATTTGTGCGCGTTGTAAGCTTCCAGAAAAGTCTACATACACAGTTTTCCATTCAGTGAAAGTATCAATCGCAGCACTTCCTGCTTCACGATGTCCGTTACCTGTTTGTTTGACTCCTCCAAATGGTAAATGAACTTCGGCGCCTATAGTTGGCCCATTAATATAAGTAATACCTGCTTCAATATCACGCATTGCTGTAAATGCACGGTTGACATCACGGGTATATATAGAAGATGAAAGACCGTAGTTTGTATCGTTGAGAATATCTATAGCTTGTTCAAATGAGTTTACTTCGATTAAAGCGACTACTGGGCCAAATATTTCTTCACGAGCTACGCGCATATTTGGTGTGACGTTATCTAATATAGTCGGTTGAAAAAAGTAGCCTTCTTTGAGTGTACCTTCGCTTGCTATTCCACCACCTATTAATATAGAGGCACCTTCAGAGCGAGCAATATCCATATATATTCTGACTTGTTGAAGTTGTTTGTCATTAATAATGGGGCCAATTTCTGTATTTGTGTCATAACCAGCACCCAAGCGTAATTTACTTGCACGTGCTTTAAGCATTTCTGTAAATTTGGTTTTGATATCGCGGTGTAAAATGAGACGACTTGTGGCAGTACATCGTTGTCCTGCTGTACCAAATGCTCCCCATACGGCGCCATCAAGTGCCAATTCTAAGTCGGCATCTTCCATAACTATCTGGGCATTTTTGCCTCCCATCTCCAAACATACCCGCTTATGGAGGCGCCCACAAATTTCTCCAACTAGCGAACCTGTTTGAGAAGAACCAGTAAACGAGACTAAGTTAACGTCGGGGTGTTCTACTAAACTTTTACCTGCTTCTTCCCCAATGCCATGCACTAAGTTTACAACACCAGGTGGAAAACCAGCTTTCTCAAAAATCTCAATTAACTTAGTCGCACAAGCGGGTGTATCTTCAGCAGGTTTTAAAATAACGGTGTTACCACATACTAATGCTGGCATCGCTTTCCAACAAGGAATAGCAATAGGAAAATTCCACGGAGTAATTAAAGCGCACACACCTATTGGTGTTCTGACAGTCATCGCGAACTTGTTTGGCATTTCGGATGGAGTCGTTTGTCCATAAAGACGGCGCCCTTCTCCAGCACTATAAAAAGCACAATCGATACCTTCTTGCACATCACCGCGTGCTTCAGTAAGTGGCTTACCCATTTCGCGACTAATTAACTGTGCTAACTCTTCTTTGTGCTGAAGTAATAACTCTCCAACTTTAAATACATACTCAGCGCGTGCAGGTGCAGGAACTAGGCGCCAGTTCTTGTAAGCATTGCGTGCTGCCATTACCGAAGAGTTGACATCTTCGTTTGTAGAACGGGGAAAAGTAGCGACAATTTCATTTTTAGACGCTGGGTTAATACTTTGCAGCCTATTGTCAGTGTGATCTAACCATTTACCGTTAATGAAATTACGACAAGTGAAGGTAGCAGCCATAATTTATAACTCCAAATCGGTAGTACACTGATACGTTTGCATTTAGTTTCGCTCGAATTTTAGAAATCGTCAATATTATTGTTACGTAACATTAATAATTATTTTTGCTTCATAGACTCGGAGTTAAACAAGATGCTTTATTAAAGCATGACTATCTAACTAGTTGAATAATGACTTTTGTCACGTGTGTTGAGTTACTGCAACTTATATTATAAAGCTATCAATAAGTAGTGAGATTTCATTATGAAGCGGATTATTGCTGGCGCCCTACTTGCCCTTCCGTTTGCCGTTATATCTCTACCATTACCAGCTTCGGCACTAGAGATTTTTTTCGGGCCTCGCTATCATAGACATCGAAATGTAATTGTGGCGCCTGTAGTTGTTGAACCAACTAGGGTAATGGAGCCTTTAGTTGTTGAGCCAGGTACATATCAACAAAAAGTCTGGGTTCAAGGACATTGGGACTATACAGACTCAGGTAGATATTGGGTAGCTGGGCATTACGAATATCATTAAAGTTTATTACTTATTCTACATATTTACGTTTTATTCCTCATATTCTATTTTTTGCTCTCTTGTTTCATGCCAAGAGAGCGATTTTTATGACAATATTGCTAGAACTCCAACTGGTGAACCTGAACCTTTTTGCAGTAATAAAGGCGCCACGACAATTTTAAATCCACGCACAGGTAATTTATCAAGGTTTGTCAAATTCTCTAATACAATGCGGGGTTTTTCTAAAACCATCCGGTTAATAGTAAATGTCGTATCAAGACCACCATCAACACCATGTGTATCAATCCCTACTCCTGCTATTTGCCGCTCTCTAAGTAAAAACTTTGTTGCTTCGGCGCCAAACCCAGGAAAATGCATGTTACCATTTGCGTCTTCACACATAAAAGCACTGGGGTCATGCCATTTTTCAGACCACCCTGTATTCAATAACACAACGCATTCATGAGGTATTTTACCGTGTTGTTGTTCCCAATCTAAGATATCAGAGATATTTAGCATATAGTCGGGGTTAATCGTCGCTTGTGTACTGGTATCAATTACAACTGCTGATGCTAATAATGATTCTGCTGGGTATTGGTCGATGCTGGCGCCGTCTTTATAGAAACTGATTGGTGCGTTGATGTGAGTAGCGCTGTGTTCACCAATTGTTAATTCGCGTAAAAAGTAACCGTGGGTTTCAATTTGTGCGGCAGGTGTAAATTTTACAGGTGGGTCGCCTTGCCACTGAGGAATGTTGTTATTAATGACATGGCTTAGATGAATTATATTGTTGTCACTGCACAGGCAAGATGCCTGTGCTACATGTTTTGCCTGTGTCACAGGTTTTGTTAATTTTTCTAGGGTTGCTGCCATGACATCGCGCGTTTGTCCAGTGACAGTACATATTAATGCTTCTCTGTAAACACGTTGTGCATTGTGGTGCTTATAATTTGCGGCGCCGCTAGAAACGGTAATAGCAGCATGAGCAATGCGTGTAGTTAATTCAATAGCCCAAGCACGTAAATCTAACTTTCGTGCAAAACTAATATCTTTACTAACTAACGCATCACGAATAGCGACGCGACAATCATTCAACTCATCCTGTAATGAAACATAAGCATTGGTAACAAACGATAAATTCTTCTTGCGTGCTGCCACCCCAATAATATCTAAACCAGCAAGCGCACATCCCGTAGCCAAGAAAGTAGATTTTAAAACATTACTCTTATCCTGCTCATGAATCCAACCAGGAGGTTTAATAAACACCATACATTCCGAAGCCAAAAACCAATTACTGAAAACAACCTCCACAGTATTAGTAGATGACATAGCTGCCAAATCAGCAACCGCACCAATACGAATAAATTCCTCTTCCTTAAAAGGCGCCATCCCAAACAAAGCACTCCCATCAGGTAAACTAGCAGCCACAATGAACTCGTGAAAAACACCCCAACCCGTCACCCAAGGAACCACCCCATTCAAAATATACCCACCCTCTACTTTAAAAGCGGTAATAAGCGGTGTACCTTCACGTCGTAACTGTGAAAAACCCACACCTAATAAAACCTCACCCTTACTCACACGCGGTAAATACTTCGACTGCAACTCACTATTACTGCTGTTTACCAACATCCCAACAGCACTTTGATGTTGAGTTTGTAAAAAAGCTAAGGCGCCACTATAACGAGCAACAAGCTCTTGAAATATACCATACTCAACTTCTTCTACTTCCTTTCCACCCCAAGCACGAGGTAAACGCAGCGCGAGTACATCTAAATTTCCCAACCCTCGTAGAGCTAGAAAAAGTTCATTACTGTCGCTATCGATAGCATTTGCATTCTTTTGTACTTCTGTAATTAAAAACGATTCAATGGTATCAATTTGATTTAAGTCGTTGTTCATAACTACAAGGCGCCGTATTTTGGGGAAAACAAAAATATAAAACAATCGAGCGCGTGAGTGCCTCTTCCCCAAAAAATAATCCCCAGCACACCCCCGTAAATACCGGGAGCGCACAGGGGTTCAAATGTTGCAGCAAAAAGTGAATTAGTAATAAGTTAACAGGTTTCAAGTTAAAATCTAAGTAAATTTAGATTAAGATTTGGTAAAGCAGGCTAAGTAGCAATACAGAGTTACTGACCATAACTGAGTAATGTATCGATAAAGCTACTGACTTAGGTTCATTTTGCGCTTCTACCCAGAAAATTAATTGCTGTAGACGTAGGCTTTTCAGTATTAATTTTTTTATCTAGATTAAAAATATTACGTTTTAAACGAAGAGTATGGGGAGAGGGTAGACACCCCCCATTTATAGTTATGAGCTAGTAAGGTGGGCACTGCCCACCTTACTGCTAACTTGAAATTTTAGGGTTCAAAGCGACATCGTAGAGAGTCAAAGACTTTTTCAATTTTATCTTGTGCGTTTTCACCGTTAGTAATGATACTGATGTTTCTTTCTACGCCGTTTTCAGTGATTTTGACTAGATAGCGAATTGCGGGGACGGGTGTAGCTTGTTCGTCAAATATTTGTTTCCCGTTTTGAACTGAGACAGGAATGGTTTTACCACATAGCTCTTTGTTCTCGGTTTTTGAGTCAGTCGGAATAAAGTCACCCTGAAAAATTTCTTGGAGTGTATCGTCTAAATTAATTGTGTCTTCCTCTGGTGTTTGCTCTATTGGTACTTTGCTTACAAAGAGTGTCACATCTGGTGGACTTGTTTTACTTGTAATGATAGCAATATTTTTGGCGCCGAAGTTTAAACCAGCGACTCCTTTGGCGCCACCAGGTATCTGATAATCGAATAAGCTCTGAGCAATTGCTTCTGCTCGTGCTGGAGTTAGTACATTAGTTAGCGTTTTTGTTGCGACTCCAACTAAAGCGGTACCTACTAATCCCAATGTTCCCAGCAGAATTAAAAGTAATTCCCATACTCGTACTGGATAATCAGGTGTGACATTTGTTGATTCTTCTTTCATATTTAACCCTGCAACACCTAACTTAAATCGACTCCTAAAAAACGGTTAAAGAATTTAGAACGCCATACTGCTCTCAGTATAAAACACCACTCAAATGCTACTAAGACTAAAAATAGACAATCTTGCCAGCTTAATACTGCTAGTTCAAAAAATCGCCGTAATGGTGGCAGCGTTAGAACTACCATATATATTACAAATAACATTGATGCAGCAATAGTGTAACGCCAGTCATTACTCAAAGGTTCTGCAGCAACCCAAATTCTCGCTGGAGGTTTGAGGAAGGGAAGTAAAAATAGATGGCACAAAACGAGAATACTTACCAAAGCTGTACGGGGAAGTGTGTAGTCAACGTCGTTAATGTTTTGACCTGGTGGTAAATCTAAAACGGCTCTGACAAGATAGAGTAAGAAAACTAACAGTGCAACTAATGTCATCGTCAATGTGGCTGGAATTGTAAAATGCATCAATGAGCGAACCATACTGCTATGCTTTGTTGTTTCTCCTGGTTTTGCCCAAATTGGAAATACTGCTGTTGGTAATCCAACTCCAAACATTGCTAGTAGTGCGCTATGTTTGTTTAGTAGTGGGAAGCTATTGGCTACCATACCTGTTGAGAAAATAAGCAATGCGACACAAAATACTCTAACTATAAATAATGCCAACGAGTCACGAATACCGTTACGAATTCTTTGACCTTCTAAAAAGGCAAATGGTAGTGCTGCAAAAGAGTCTTTAAGTAAAATAATATCGGCAACGCTGCGAGTTGCTTTCGACCCACTCTCCATTGATATAGCTAAAGATGCTTGTTTGAGAGATAGAACGTCATTAACTCCATCTCCAATCATTGCCACATAATTACCCTGTAAACGTAGTGTTTGTACAAGTTTGGCTTTTTGTTCGGGGGTAATACGACCAAAAACAGTAGAAGTTTTTGCTGCTGCTGCAAATTGAGAGTCATCCATTATTGCTAACTCTAAACCCGATACAACGCTAATGTCGTCACGTAACCCTGCTTGTTTAACGAGTGCTGCTACTGTGTCTGGGTTATCTCCCGAAATAATTTTGAGGTCGATACCTGCTTTGTTGAATGAATGTAGTGTCTCACTTGCTTGCGGACGGAGTTTATCGCTAAAGACGATAACACCTAGAGGTGTGAGTGTACTGGGTAAAGCTATTTTTTCTGGTTCTTCACTAATTACATCCAAATTTTCTGTATATGCGAACAAAAGTACTCGCAAACCTCGTTCAAAGTTTTCTTGGATGTAATTATTTATTGATTCGGGTAATGATATTGATGGAGCTAATATTTCCGGCGCCCCTAAAATAAAAGTACCATGTGGTTCATCATCGAAAGCGATTGCACTCCACTTACGCGCGCTAGAAAAAGGTATTTCTGCCTTACAAGATCGTTTATTACCGCTACAAGATGACTCAATTGCTTCGCTAGTACGATTAGGCGCCGTTGTATTAGTTACATAGTCTCCTAACGTTTGTTGCAGTTCTATTTCACTAATACCAATCGGTAAAACTCTTTGTAGCTCTATTTGATTGCTTGTTAATGTTCCTGTTTTATCTAAACAAAGTACATTGACGTGGCTAAGTGATTCTACTGCATTAGCTTGTTGAATTAATACATCTTGACCTAACATTCTGACTGCTGCTGTACCATAAGCCAAAGTGATCGCGATTAGTAAGCCACTTGGAACTAAGCCAGCAACAACAGCAGCATGTTGAACAATATCGGCTAAAGAATAAGAGCGACTGGTAAAGCTAATGCCAACTAAAATCCACAAATAGCAAGCAAGCAGCAGTAATATTCTAATTATTAAGTTAATTTCTTGCTGTAGCGGTGTATAAACGTGACGAAATGCGCGCGCTCCGCTCATTAGTTTATATGCTACCGTTTCGGCGCCAACTTTTACAGCTTCAAAACAAGCGGCGCCGTTCACACAAAAAGTACCAGAGTAAACACTATCTTGGGCGACTTTGGATATTAAATCAGATTCACCCGTTAATAAAGACTCATCAACATCAATGCGACCATCACCAACAACAACCCCATCAACTAAAATTTGGTCGCCAGCAGCAAGGACTATAATATCACCCTGAACAATTTCTGTAGGGTCAATGTCGCGTTTATTACCTTCGCGAATTACAGTAGTATGAGGACGGTTAAGCAAAGCAATTTCGTCAAGCTTGCGCTTCGCCCATATTTCTTGGCAAACAGCGATAATAACACCGCTAGAGATAATAACTACAACTAGAAAAGCATCGCTATAACGGCGTAGTAGAATCATTACAGCGCTAATCGCGAAGAAAACGATATTAATAAAATTAAATATATTCTCGTTTATAATTTGGCGGTACGAACGGCTCGTTTGCAGAAACACATTGTTGCCAAGACCTTCTGCACGCCGCTTTATCGCTTCTTCCTCCGTTAGACCTTGCGGTTGTAAGTAGTTATCCATTAAATAAGGCAGTGGTTAATCAAAGTGCTAGCTGTTCTAATATAAACACTACACCAGCACATAAGTTAACACGATTTTTATTCCACCTGCTATAACATCCCCCTCTTGTAGCACAGGCCGGAAAGCCTGTGCAGTCAAGCGCGTCACAAAAAACACCCACAAGTAATTATATTTACCACAGACACACAGAGGACACAAAGAGTAATACCAAGTTTAGCGAGACTGGAATGGACATGCCGCTCATTATCTACTTGAGCAAATATGCCATAATCGATACCAGTATATGAGGATTTGAATTAATGATTTGGGCATCAGGGCAAAAATTGCAGAGCGAAAAATACACAATCGAAGAGAGAATAGGCGAGGGCGGTTTTGGCGTTACTTATCGTGCCAGAGATAATAATGGGCGCCGTGTTGTTATCAAAACGTTAAACGACAGCGTACAACGCCGTTCTGACTTTATAAAATTTCAGCAAGATTTTTTGAATGAAGCAATAAAGTTAGCTAAATGTAACCATCCTCATGTTGTACGTATTCATGAAGTTATCCAAGAAGAAAATCTGTGGTGCATGGTCATGGAATATATTGACGGGGGAGATTTAGGAATTAAGGTTGAGAGTCAAGGCGTTTTATCAGAGGTACAAGCATTACGCTACATACAACAAATTGGTGATGCTCTAGTAGTGGTTCATAATCAGGGATTGTTGCATCGGGATATTAAGCCACAGAATATAATGTTGCGCTCAGGCATATCTGAAGGCGTATTAATTGATTTTGGTATTGCTCGTGAATTTAGTCCAAATCTAACAAAGACTCATACTCAAATGTTAGCTGACGGGTTTGCACCAATTGAGCAATATGACAGAAGAGCAAAACGCGGTGTTTACACTGATGTTTATGGTTTAGCTGCAACGCTATATTCTTTGTTAACCGGAGAAGTACCAACGACAGCGCCACTTAGAGTTATGGGTACACCGTTAGTAGAACCAAAGGAAATTAATTCCAGCATTAGCGATATTGTGAATCAAGCGATTATTAAAGGGATGGAGGTAAAACCAGAAAGTCGTCCTCAGTCAATTGAAGAGTGGTTAAAATTATTAGGTATCGAAGTTGCTTCTATTATTTATACACCCGAAGCTTCAGCTAAATTAATTTCATCGCAGGGAGTTGATTACACTAAGCTACGAGATTTATTAGCAGGTAGAAACTGGAGACAGGCAAACTTATAAACAGGAAATATTATGCTTTCTATTGCCTGTTCTCAACAAGGACGTTGGCTTGATTCTCTATCTATTAAGAAAATCTCTTGTGAAGAACTTACTATGATTGATCAATTATGGGTTAACTATAGTAATGGTAAGTTTGGCTATAGTATTCAAAAGAGCATCTTGGAAAAGGTTGAAAAGAATATAGATAAATTTGGCAATTGTGTAGGATGGCGTAATGGTGACTCATGGATTGAATACGCTAGGCTTAAGTTTGATATCAAAATTGCTCCTGAAGGGCATTTACCTTTTTATCTTGATTTGCTAGGTTTTGTATGGAAATCTGGTTGGTTTAATACATATTGGGATGGTGATATAGATAGAATATGGAAATTTGTATCAAAGCTTGATGAGTGTAATATCAAGTCTTAATTGCCATTTTTATCATGGCTATTTATTCATCGTTACTATTGGCGCCAAAAAGAATTGTCTGAAACACAACTTCTAGCTGGTATTGGTACCCATGTATTAAGTATTGATACAAAAGCCTTGAGCGCACTTATACCTTTATGCAGTGTACTGTTTTGAGCGTCATATCCAGAACGGCGCCATCCATTCCAACGTAAAAGTAATCTCGGTGACGGGATTACTGAGTTCATCTAAATTCATGTAAAGAAAGATAAATTTGGTTAATACTAATGTTCTGTTTATGATAATGCCGCTTATATTTCAATAGTTAGATGCAATAAAGCCTGTGTAAATGCAAGCTTATAAAAGCAAGCGAGGTTTGTTCGGAGCTTTTATGGATATCGGCAGGCGAGATTTATTAAGAGTTGTTTCTACGTCGGGGTTAGTTGCAGCAGGACTGATTGGTTCGTCTGAACTTCTCCAACCAGTATTGGCTCAAAATCGACCAGAGAACGGCGCCCAAATAAAAAAGGGAGAAATGTTATACAGAATCCTAGGGCGTACTGGAGAACAAATCTCTGTTATTGGCTTAGGGGGACATCATATTGGACGACCGAAATCGGAGCAGGAAGCAATTCAGCTTATTCACAGTGCAATAGATCGTGGTATTAATTTCATGGATAACTCATGGGATTACCATAACGGGGGTAGCGAAATCCGCATGGGTAAAGCGTTGCAAGGTGGATACCGAAAAAAAGTATTTTTGATGACAAAAATTGATGGTCGTACCAAAGAGGCAGCGGCAAAGCAAATTGACGAGTCACTCAGGCGCCTGCAAACTGACCATATAGACTTAATGCAACATCATGAAGTAATACGCATGGAAGACCCAGACCGCATTTTCTCTGCTGGTGGGTCAATGGAAGCGGTAATTGCAGCACAGAAAGCAGGTAAAATTCGCTACATTGGTTTTACTGGACACAAAGACCCGTTAGTCCACCTTAGAATGCTAGATGTTGCCGCTCAAAACAACTTCCGTTTCGATGCCGTGCAGTTGCCGTTAAATGTTATGGATGCTCATTTTAGAAGCTTTGAGCAGCAAGTTCTCCCTATTTTGGTTAAGAATCAAATAGGGGTACTGGGAATGAAGTCAATGGGCGACCAAACGATTCTTAAAAGCAATACCGTTAAACCGATTGAGTGCCTTCATTACGCGATGAACCTGCCCACTTCAACAGTTATTACTGGCATTGAGAGTATGAATATTTTGGAGCAAGCATTCGAGGCAGTCCGCACCTTTACGCCGATGAGCCAGAAACAAGTAACAGACCTACTAAATCGAACGCGCTCTGCGGCAGCAAAAGGTCAATATGAGTTATTTAAGACAACGAATCAGTTTGATAGTACCGCCAAGAATCCAGAATGGCTAGGGTAATTAACTCACTCAAACGGCGAACTGTGAAAGGGCGCCGTTGAGTCAATTTTTATAACTGGTGTAAATTTACCAAAAATCTGCTTTGCGCGTAAACCCCGGTTAGTGTTACTCGAATTCCTTCTGCAATTAGCTTACTTGCTCACTGTTGTGTATCAGCAGTGTCGAGAAATAAACGGATTCCTTTATACATAAACCTGTAACCTAACTTTTCATATTATGGAGAAAACGGCGCCTTGCTTGAGTTTTCCAGTTATCATCATTCGCACGCCTCCTTTTGGAGCAAGGGTAAACCCACGACGTTGCATTATAACAGGTTTATCTTCTGCTAAAACAAGCTGATACTTTGATAAAATTGTTGCTAGGACTAATTTCATTTCCAATTGAGCTAGGGCGTATCCCAAACATCGCCGACTTCCACCACCAAAAGGCAAGTATTCCACAGGTGAGTACTGGCGCCCAAGAAAACGTTCTGGTTTAAACTGTTCAGCATTAGGATACAAATCTTCCCGATAATGCACGAGATAGTTACTTATTAGGAAGGTAGTTTCTGCATCAAACTCGTATCCGGCAATCTTCATAGATGATTTGGTAATGCGTGGGAACAATATTGGAAGTACTGGATACATCCGTAGCGTTTCTTGACAAACTGCTGTTAAATAAGGAAGTTGATTAATTTCCATTAAGTTATTATTATCACTTAAACTGTCCAGTTCATACTGCAATTTTTCTAGAACATCAGGATGTCGGTGAATTTGATAGAAAGCCCACGATAATGTTGTTGCAGTAGTTTCGTGCCCAGCAAATAAAATTGTGAGCAACTCATCTTTTAATTCCTCGTCGCTCATCGCTTTTCCATTCTCATCCCTTGCTGCCATCATCAAACTTAAAACATCACTGCCGTAATTAGCTTGTTTTGTTCTTTTCTCTGTAATTTCTGCTTGGAGCAAATCGTGAACCTGGCGTTGTCTTTGTTTCATTTGCCCCCAAGGAGTCCACATTCCCCAATCTTTTTGTAAAAAGCGTAAAAATAACATACTAGAGCGTAGAGGGGAATCAGTCATATCAAGCCAAGCTGTAAGTAGAGGTTTAAGTTGTTCATAGCGTTCTCCTTTACTTAAACCAAAGACGATTTGTAAAATCACTTCTAAACTAACTTTCTGCATGGCAGAACGAGTTATAAATGTTTGACCTACTTCCCAAAGGCTTGCAATCTGCTCTGTAATTAAGCAAATTTGTTTAGCATAAGCTTGTAGCTTTTCTCCATGAAAAGGAGGCATTAATAATTTTCGTTCTCGTCGATGGCGCCCACCATCCATTAACATTAAGGAATTTTGCCCGATGAGAGGCATTGCAAGGTCATTGCCACGACCAATATCAAATTTAGAATCTTGATTGAAAATTTCTTGAATAGCTTGAGGATTGCCAATAATTACATAAGACCCCATTCCACTAAGATGCATGGAAAAAATATCTCCATACTTTTGGCTATATCTTTGCTGAAATCCTATTGGGTCGCCAATCCAATTTATAAGTTGCCACCAAGCAGGGCTAGTAATACTATTCGGTAGTTGACTTAACATAATATTTACCCTTTGAGTACACACAAGTATTTTAACAATGTAGAGACGTTACATGTAACGTCTCTACATGTATGGAATGAACCTATTTTTAAATTCCCATTAGCAATGCTAGTGGTGCCACAAGTAAAAGCCACATAATGTTCTGTAAACCAAATTGATTAGCTAGTAACCCAAGAATTAGTGGCATAAAACCACCAACTAAACCAAACAAGTTATCTAGCGTCATTACTGTACCACTTTGTCCTGGCATAGCTGTATATAATTGCCCTTTAAGAATAGAGTACCAACCAGCGTTGAAAAAACCCAGCAAGCCAAGAATTATAAATTTGACATTTATATTTGGTACAATCAAAAAAGCTGAGTAAAGACATAAGACAATTATGGCGCTAAATCTCAAATAATCTAATCCTCGCACTCGTTCTAGTAAAGGAATGATTAAAAAATCTCCCAGTAATCCTACTCCTAACCATACAGTTACAGCAAAACTTGCCTGTGTGTTGTTTGCACCAATCACATCGACAAAGTACAATGCTAAAAAGCCACGTAAAACATCAAGCATTAAGTCAGAAAATTGCAGCAAAGTTAACCAACGTATTACTTCAGACTGCTTTAAGGCTTCAAAAGCAGTGCTTATCCCTGAATTAAAACTATGTGTTGGTTCATTAAGTTGTTCAGATGTAGGTAAATTTTTAATTGGATTCCACAGCATCACCAATATCAACAGCGTTAGTACTGCTAATACTAAAAATGCACTTCGCCAATTTTGATGTAATGCCACAGCACAACCTAAAATCAACGGTCCAATGACATTTCCAACAGAACCAGCTAATGTCCAACGTGCCATATTTTGCTCGTGTCGTGTAGGTTCAATATCCATTAAAGTCGCTTGGGTAAGACTTACAAAGGCGCCTGAAGCTGGATAAAACAACACAAACGCAGCTAATAATAGCGGAAAATTTTCACTAAAGGAAACTAGCAACAAAGAAATAGCAAAAGCTACACCTCCACCCAAGATAAGCTGGTGCCTGAAACCAATATCACCTAGTATGCCCAGAACTGGTTCTATTAAGCGACTGATGGTATTAGGTATTGTAAGTAACATCCCGACTTGTACATAAGAAAGATGCAAGTCATTACGAATCAAAGGCCATGCGGCGCCACGTACTCCATCAACAAGTTCATCTAATAATTCAATAACTAAGAAGGTGAAGGTTAGTAAAACTACATTCTTAGTAACTTTGTTTTTACCATTAAATCGCATCTTGTAATTCTCCCATCCTCAAAATTTGATACCAACGCAAAATCCTTACAAGGTTGGTTCAAAGGAGGGGAATCCACGAGCAAAATCTTCGCCTTAAAAGTAAAGCGAATTGCTTGCTGAATAATTTTCTAGGAGCTTACCAGGGTGGAAAAATCATAAAAGCAGTTATCTTGTGTGTTAATACTGTAACATAGTTCACTACAAAATTGTATTTTTCCCGTAGGATAGGCTTCTAGCCTGTCCTGCATATTTGATAGGCGCCACGAATAAACTCTTAAGGTGCTATATTCGCAATTCCGGAAAATCTTCAATAGCCACTGTATTTACACTTAAGCCAAATTGGTTCAAGTTATATTTGATTCTCAATTTATTAACTGTATGAGTGGAGAAGTTATGGGTTTAATGACAAAGTTGTCAGTGGCATTATTGAGTTTTGGAACATTGATAGCTGGGACATTACCTAGTATGGCACGTCCGGCAACCTTAACGACCGATAGCAATCTGCGAACAGGTGCCTCTTTAACAGCAAGCGTGTTGCAAGTATTACCACCGGGCAGTAATGTCGAGGTTTTGAATATAACGATGGGAAATGATGGCAATTATTGGTATTACGTGCGACCAGAAGTAGAAGGAACACCAGACGGTTGGATACGAAGCAATTTAGTCTCATTTAAGCCGAGTAGCAAGAGTTATGCGACGTTAACGGGCAATCGCGGGGATAAAATTAACGTGCGCTCGGCGCCTAGCTTACAGAGTAAAATTTTGCACTACGGACTTTCGGGTGATTTGGTAACGGTCTCCGAATCATTCAAAGAGTATGATTCATACCGCTGGTATCGTGTTCAGTTCCCTAATAATGCTGCTGGTTGGGTACGAGAGGATTTGTTATCAGTATGGCCAAAAGGATGTGTTATTACTTGTCCAGAGAATTAAGTTCAGAAACCTATATGGAATGTGATGAATACTCGCTCTTCTTTAAGTTGAGCAGACAGGATTTTAAGAAGCGTGAGTCATTAAATACTGACCGTTACCATTATATTCACCATCACAACTAGCGAAATTGCGTGAAAACCAGATTAAATAAAATCTCCATATCCGGCGAAACTTGGCATATTCCATACCGTAATTTAAATCTTTTACTATTGCCTGACTATTGTCAAAATTAATAAGCCAGGTAGCAAATGTTTTAGAGTAATTAAAGCCGTTGAGATACGATTTTTGAATTGTTTTCAAGTCTTTATTATGGCTGGGAACTGCATCGTAGTTCCAGTAACGACCTTAACAATGCAGGCGCCGCAAACTCATTGCTAGTACCAATGGACAAGGAAATTCAGGTAGTTTAAATATAAATGCCCGTGAGTCAATCTTATTTGATAGTACTGGTGCGAATGGTGCTGGACTGGCTGCTAGTTCAAAAGGACAAGGTTTGGGGGTAGCATTACCGTCAACGCGAACACCTTTACTGCGATGAATGGTGGACAAATTCTTACTAACAGCAGCAATAGTGGCAACGCAGGTAACATTACCCTAAATGTCCAAGAGAACGTTATCCTTGCTGGTAGCGATGCCACAAGAATCTCAGCTTATAAGTTTGTATTTCATCTACTTGCAGGCTGCTGTATACGCTAATTTACTGACCTTTATCCAAGTTAATTGAATATTTTATCTGACTTTTACCATCGAAAGATTCACCTGATAGTTGTTTGCTATTTTTGAGTTTGCTCTGGAATTTCATCATTGTTTTACCTTTATCTTTTAATTCCAGAATCACATTATTATTATCAACTGTAGCAATTAAAGTACCGCTTTGAAAAACAATATTTTTATTATTCTGTGAATCATATCCCCAGAATTTCCAAGTTCCTTGCTTAGTGCTTCCGGCTTGAGGTAGCACATCAATTTCTATCGATGTGGAAGTATCATCACCTTGGGGTATAATCAACCCTTTCCAATTACCGACAATTGAAGGACGCGCGCTTATTACTTTACTAATTTTGCCTTGGTCTGCTTGGGCAATTTTTGCGAAAACTTGGTCAGCGGCGCCAAAAAATGCGATTCCAGAAGATACTGCCAGTAAGGTAGTAAGAGCAATAGATTGAATTGTGAGTTTCATAATTGAGTTGTCCATTTAGTTAGTATTAACGATTGTTTGAAAGTTTATTTTCACCTTCACTTACTTGATATGTTTGCTTTTTATCTTTATGCACTGTTTTCAACTCAACACTAAACTTGTCAATAATTGCGTTAAGCAGAGCTTCAAGTGTTGGAGAGAAATTGCGACAGGTGAGACGGAAAAGGGCGCCTATGTACGAACTCTCCTTTTTCAAGGTACTCAAGTTCTTCGGGGGTTGATTGGCGCCCTAGTATTTCGTTGCGATGAGGATGGCGCCCGAACCGTGCAATCACGTCCCGATGTCCACGCGCTTGCGTTGCTGAAAACTCTAGCAAAGCGCGATACTCCTGTGGCGCCTCATAAACAAGTTCATCTGCAAGCTTAATTACCAACTCTAGGTTTTTGATATCCTCAGAGTGTCCTAGTGGCAGTAAAAAGAAGGTCTTCTCCCAAGGTGTCTCAAGAGCAGCGTAGTGACCAACGTCGATTCCTTCAAGAGTCAGCGCACAAGCTTTTTCATCCTGTGCGAATGCTTTAGCAGTTCCCCTATAAATAGTTCGTGAGAACTGGTCAAGGATAATAATAAGCGCGAGTCGTGACCGTGGTTCATTTGACCAGGCGCCGAGTTCACCTTGCGTAGCTTGTTCCAGTAGCAGTGAAAAATGCTCGGTTATATAGGCATCTCCACCGCCACGAAACCACCATTCCCACTGACGAACCATCGTCCCAATATCATCGCTTGCTTGGTTGGGAAACCAGAAGTTTATGATGTTTTCATATTGTTCAGTTTTCAAGGTAAACCTCCCCTTACATTTACTGACTTACATGTTTGCTTTTAATCGTTTATGCAACACCATAAAAATGGATGAAAATAATCAGATTATCACTCAACACTTAAGGGACTTCCAAATAAAAAAATCTTCACTTATTTCTTGTGGCGTGGGCTTATTGCCCGCCTCGTATTAATACTTATTTTTTATG